>NZ_CP015199.1:1980500-2314500 GCF_001648155.1 Chryseobacterium glaciei
AGGCTGCCTTTTTTCAAAGCACAACCTATCTTGCATGATATCCGTCTCTTAATTTTTTATAGAATACGGAAAATCATATTTAATGGTTTCAAAGGGGGCTAATTCTACACCATCAACTATTATTTTTTCTGCTACCAAACCGAATCTCAGCGACCAATCTTGTCCTACAAAAAAACCTTTTTGTTTAGCAACCACTGTTACTACAGCATTTTTAGTCACTCCGTCTACAGGAATTTGGATATTCAATTTCTTAGGAGCAAAGGTTAACTCAACAATATTCTGTTCTGTATTAATTTTTGAAGTATAATTAAGTTTATACTCAACCTTTCCGATTTTGGCTAATGCCGTATCCGTTTTCACAGAATCTTTTACTACAGATTTTACAATTTCTCTGATCGGAAAATCTTTAAAATCAACTATCGTATCCTTTGCTGCAAAGTTTATAATTTTCTCAACAACAGGTCCTTTACTTCCCTGCTGTATAAAAAGTCTTGCCTTATAGTTGCCATTCACATCTCCCAATTTTACAGGAACAGGCTCATAACTATCATTATTACACGACGTTAAAGACAACGCTGCAAATGCAACCAAAACGACCATAAAAGCCTTAAGTACTGTTAATTTCTTCATTACTTTAATTATTTCATTATACATTATTTACTTTGAGTACTCATTTATATAAATCCACTTTTCGAAAAATCTTGCGCGAAATATTGAAAAAAGATGAAAAAAAATTATAACTGACTGATTATTAAAAGAAAAAATTTATGTTTCGAAAATAATTTTTAAGTTTTTAATATTTTAATACATTTGTTAAAACATATATTTGAATGAATTTTGAACAAATCAATCTACATCTCGACGCTTATAAAGAGCATGATCAAATTTTAGACGCTGCAAAATATTTAATTCACTCTTTTGATTTAGAGCATGAAAACTTTGCGGGTTTTGGTTTCAGACAGGAACTTTCACCGAATTCAATGCTTCTGACTGCGGAAGGAGAATTGGGAAAACCTCAAATGGTTATGATTCCCAAGAATATATTTGATTTTGATCTGAATCTTGTCTTAAATATGGTTGCTCACGAAATGCTTCATGTAAGACAGAAAGCGCCCGGAAATGTAATTGAAGATAAAAATGAAAGAGAATTTCAGGCGTATTACGAAATGCTTTTTCATAAAGTGTTTCCACAAATTCCCGATGTTTCAGATTTTCACAGAAAATTTTTCGGAAATAAAGCGTTGGAATATTACAGAAGAATGGGCGAAGGCTCTGAGCTTCAACACAAATATGCAGAACAGAAAACAGAAGTAGAAAACTTAATCAATTCATTATCATGATAGTAAAACCGGAAATCTCTTGGGAAGATTTTGAAAAATTAGATATAAGATGCGGAACCATAATCTCGGTAAGCGATTTTGAAAAAGCCAGAAATCCATCGTATCAACTAGAAATTGATTTCGGAGACTTGGGAATCAGAAAATCATCCGCCCAAATCACAAATCTTTATCAAAAAGAAGATCTTGTAGGACAGCAAATTTTAGCTATTGTAAATTTTCCAAAGAAACAAATCGCTAATTTTTTCAGCGAGTGTCTGGTTTTGGGAGTTTATGGAGAAAATAAAAAAGACGTTACACTTTTAACCCCTTCATTACCCGCAAAAAACGGAATGCAGGTAGGTTAAAAATAATAAAAAACACATGATACAAAACATTCCATTAGAAAGAGTTTTATTCCTTGATATTGAGACCGTTCCGGGAACAGGATCATGGGAAGAGCTTCCCGAAACAGAACAAAAACTTTGGGATAAAAAAACAAGATTCCAGAGAAAAGATGAAGCAACCGCAGAAGAATTTTACCCCGAAAGAGCCGGAATTATGGCCGAATTCGGAAAAATCATCTGCATCACCATCGGAATGCTTGAAAAAAATGATACTTTAAAGATCAAAAGCTTCGCAAACGATGATGAAAAAAAGTTGTTGATAGAATTTGGCGAAATTTTCAACAGTCCAAGGCTTCGCGACATTATTCTTTGTGCCCACAACGGTAAAGAATTTGACTTCCCGTGGATTGCAAGACGGTTTCTGATTAACGGAATGCAACCTCCAACTCCTTTCCAAATGTTCGGTAAAAAACCGTGGGAAATTCCGCATATTGACACCATGGAATTATGGAAGTTCGGAGACTATAAAAGCTTCATTTCTTTAGAATTACTGGCTCACGTTTTTGGAATTCCGACCCCGAAAGATGATATCGACGGCTCAATGGTTTCATCAATCTATTACATAGAAAAAGACTTGCAAAGAATAGTTGACTATTGTGAAAAAGATGTCTTAACTTTGGCAAATGTTTTCCGACGAATGCGTCAGGAAGATTTGTTGAAAAGGAATATCAATCTAGATTAAAAAATGAAATTTACAGACGATCAAATTGCCGATATAGGAGAAGAAATCATTGGAATACTAAAAACCGTTTATGACCCGGAAATTCCGGTGGATATTTACGAGTTGGGACTTATTTATGATGTTCAGATCTCTGAAGATGCTGATGTGAAAATTATTATGACTCTTACTACACCAAACTGTCCGGTTGCAGAAACGCTTCCACAGGAGGTAAAAGATAAAGTAGCGGAAGCAGAAAACGTAAAAAGCGTAGATTTAGAGCTTACTTTCGAACCTAGCTGGAATAAGGATATGATGAGCGAAGAAGCGAAGTTTGAATTAGGAATGCTTTAAAAATTCGGATTAAAATAAAACAGGCTGTCAATTTTTTGGCAGCCTTTTATTTTTCCTTTCAAACAACAAAGGTTTTTGAAAATCTTTAATTTAACCATTAAGATCAATTAAGTTGTTAAGAATATTAAGATTCATTTCATCTTCAGAAGCGAAGATTCGCTTAATTAAACTTAACTTCTTAAGCCTTCCTTAATCGTTCAAAAATATTTTTATTAAATCTCTCTTGCAATCTCCTTTCCTTCTCTTCTACTCCATTCACTCCACGAGCCAACATATAAGTTAGAAACATGAAAACCAGCATATTCCAAAGCTAAAATTGTATGACACGCTGTAACTCCCGAACCACAGTGAATGATTAAATTTTCAGGTTTGTTTGCTAATAATTTTGAATATTTTTCTTTTAAAATTTCTGGTTTTAGGAAATTCCCATTTTCATCCAAGTTTTCAGAAAAAGGAATATTGATTGCTCCCGGAATGTGCCCCGCCACCAAATCAATCGGCTCAGATTCACCGTTATATCGGTAAGCATCTCTTACGTCGATTACAGTTGAAGAATTGTTTACTAATTCATTTTCAACATCTTCTAAGCTTGAAATTGGAAGAAGCCAGTTTTCTTTTTTAATTACATCTGATTTTTCAAAAGTTTCTTCACCTGATGAAAATTCTAAATTCTCTTTTTCTGCAGATTGAATTCCTCCGCCTAAAACCTGAACATTTTTTAATCCAAAAGATCTTAACATCCACCAAGCTCTTGCTCCTGCATTTGCTCCGTTTTTATCATCATAAATAACAACATGAGAGTCTTCAGAAATTCCAAGATTTGAAAGCGTCTCTGCAAATTTTTCAATACTTGGAAGCGGATGTCTTCCTCCAAAAGCTGCATCTTCTCCAATTTCAGCTAAATCTTTATCTAAATCGATGAATCTTGCTCCTTTGATGTGTTTGTCTAAGTAGTTTTGATATACATCTTTTCCAACCCTTGCATCAAGAATGATTAGGTTTTTAGTTTGGATATTTTTTAATTCGGATGGTGAGATTATTGGTGACATTTTTGTTGATTTTGGAGTTAATTTTTAAGTTTTGGCTAAAGCCAATTGAGTTTTTAATCTAGGAGAGCGGGTTAAAACCCGCTCCTATTGATATTTATTTTATTATTCTTCGACAAGCTCAGGCTGAAATCGCTCATAATAAAAGAGACAATGTCTCAAAAATGAAAAATATCCTTCGCTCTGTTATAAGAACTTTCGAAGTTTAGTAAATTTAATTTGTGATCTACTTTTTCAACGCTCATGAAGTTGATTACCTGTTCTGTAGGCATATTTCCTACCAAATCATCTTTTGCCATCGGGCAACCTCCAATTCCTTTAATTGCACTGTCGAATCTTCGGCAGCCTTTATCGTAAGCTGCTTTTAATTTAGAATAAGAATCTTCATAACGATTATGAAAATGTCCTCCGAAATTAATTTCAGGGTATTTTGAAGGTATTTTTTCGAATAAAAGAGCAATCGTTTCTGATGTTGCAACTCCCGTTGTATCAGAAAGTAAAATGTTTTTAATTCCAATTTCTGAAAATCTTTGTGCCCAGAAATCTACATCTTCCCATTTCCACATTTCACCGTACGGATTTCCGAAAGCCATTGAGAAATAGATATTTAATTCTCTGTTTTCACTTTTCGTCAATTCAAGCATTTTAAGAATTTCAGTAAAAGCTTCTTCCTGACTTTTATTGGTATTTCTATGTTGGAAAGTTTCAGAAATAGAAAAAGGAAACCCCAGAATATCAACAGATTGATGCTTCAGTGCTTTTTCGGCACCTCTGTAATTTCCGATGATCGCAGAAACTTTTGTATTCGATAAAGATTTATCTATATTTTCGGCAACCTCATCAGAATCAGCAAGCTGAGGAATTGCTTTTGGAGAAACAAAGCTCAGACAATCCAATATATCATACCCAACTTCCATCAAGGAGTTGATATAATCTATTTTTTTGGCGGTCGGGATAAATTCTCCCCAACCCTGCATTGCATCTCTCGGACATTCAGTTAGAAACATTGGTACTTTTTGATTTTCTCAAATATAATAAAACTAAACAAGTTTATATAAGATTAAAGCAAAGCTAACATTATTTTGATTTTCAAGCTTTTATATATGATTAATATTTTCAATACCTTATATTCAAGTCCAAATAAGGTATTCTGAGCATCAAATTTGCTAACTTTGTTGAAATTTATGATATCTAATGAGTACAATAGAATTCAACCAATTGTGGAAAGAAAAATTACTGAACCGTTTTATTAATTACGTAAAAATCTATTCAACGAGCGACGCAGAAAGCGAAACAACTCCCTCTACTGAAAGGCAGTGGGACATCGCAAAATACATTGTTGAAGAACTGAAAACGATCGGTCTGGAAAACGTTTCGATTGATGACAACGGTTATATTATGGGCTACGTTCCCTCTAACCTTGAAAACGATGACAAACCAACAATTGGATTTATTTCGCATTATGATACTTCACCGGATTTCAGTGGTGAGAATGTAAAACCTCAGATTTGGGAAAATTATGACGGAAATGATCTGGTTTTAAATCAAACAACAGGATTTACTTTATCTCCTTCAAAATTTGAAAGTTTAAAAATGTATATCGGTCAGACATTAATTACAACTGACGGAAATACGCTTCTTGGAGCTGATGATAAAGCAGGTTGCGCAGAAATAGTAACCGCTGCAGAATACCTAATTGCTCATCCAGAAATCAAACACGGAAGAGTTGCTGTAGGATTTACGCCTGATGAAGAAATCGGAAGAGGGGCACATAAATTTGATGTTGCAAAATTCGGGGCTGAGTTCGCTTATACAATGGATGGAAGCGAAGTTGGAGAACTCGAATATGAAAACTTCAATGCTGCAGGAGCTGTTGTAAAAATCCACGGATTGAGTGTACACCCAGGGTATGCTTTCGGAAAAATGGTAAATGCAGGTCTTTTAGCTGCGGAATTTATTCAATTGCTTCCGGCTAATGAAACTCCTGCTACGACTAAAGGTTTTGACGGATTTTATCATTTAATGGATATTACCGCTGATATTTCTGAGGCTAAACTTCAATATATTATTCGTGATCATGACGAAGAAAAGTATGAAGCGAGAAAGAAATTCATGGAGGAAAAAGTTGCTGAATTCAACCAAAAACATGGTGAAGGAACGGCTGAAGTTGAAATCAAGGAGCAATACCGTAATATGAAACAGCAGTTTGAAGGCAAAATGCACATCATTGATCTTGCCGCGAAAGCGATGAAAGAATCGAATATTGAGCCTAAAATCAAGGCGATCAGAGGAGGAACGGATGGCGCTCAATTGTCATACATGGGACTTCCTTGTCCAAATATTTTTGCAGGTGGAATGAATTTCCACGGACCTTACGAGTATGTAGCGTTGGAAAGTATGGAAAAAGCAATGGAGGTTATTATTAATATTGTAAAAGCTTAATATTTAAACTATTATAGAAAAACCACTGCTTTTTGCGGTGGTTTTTTATTTGGGGGAAATATTAAACAAGAAAAGTTGAACATTAATATTTCTGCCATCACTAATATATTAACCGCCATCGTGAATATTATAAATGACATTAGCAATATTGTATTTGACATTAGAAAAAATACATTCGCCAATGCTAAAACTGCAATCGCCATCATGAATATTGAAGTCGCCAAAGCTTATAATACAACTGCTGTTGCTAATATTTAAAGCGCCACTTCGAATATTATCATTGACATCGCTAATATTATAACTGCGGTTGCTTATAAAAAAATAATTATCTACAAAGTTTGTCATCCTGGAAGAATCTAAACACGTTTCTTCAATTGTTTTTTTCTAATACTATGCTGAGATCCTTCCAGGATGACAAACTTTGTGGGTAAAAGTAATATTTTAAAGATTTATTTTTAAAAAAGAGAATGGTTTCAACAAAAATATCATCGTCTTTCTAAATTTGGTCAAAATCATTAAAATTAAAATATTTATAAAATATTTTGAAAATTTTGTTTTTATTTTTACTAAAACAGCAAATAATGAAAACAAAATTATTAACCAGTGCATATGTTATTTTCTTATGCCTGAAATTTTCTATGGTAATGGCAACTAATATACAGAATCACCATCGTTACTCTAGTGAGGTTCCTTTGGCCGGAAATGCGTTTATCACGACCTCAACAAAAGGCTCAACGGAAATGATTACTAAAAACGGTCTTGGGAATTGGACAAGCGCCAATAGTGTAATCAGCACCTATTTTAAGGTAAATCAGGGCGGGATTTTACACCTCAACCTGAAAGCAAAAGTTCCATCCGGAAAGAGTGTAATTAAAGTTAGCATTAATGGTGTTTCACATGCTATTCCAATTAGAGATTCTTCTTATAACACCTATTGTGTGGGAGACTTTAATGTTCTTCCAGGATATGTGAAAGTGGATCTTCAAGGTTTAAAAAAGACAGGAGATTATTTTGCGGATGTTTCTCATATTATATTTGAAAGTCCATCATCCGAGGGAGATTATATTTTTTGTAATGATCCTAACTTTTACTATTGGGGAAGAAGAGGGCCGTCTTGCCATTTGAAGTACACAAATCCCACCACCAAAGATGTTCTGTATTTTTATAATGAAATCACTATTTCGAAAGGAGAAGACAAAATAGGCTCTTATTTTATGGCTAATGGTTTCCAGAATGGATATTTTGGAATTCAGGTAAATTCTGAGACTGAAAGAAGAATTTTATTTTCTGTCTGGAGCCCTTTTTCTACTGATAATCCAAAGGATATTCCCGAAGATCATAAAATCAAGCTTAATTGTAAAGGCAAAAACGTAATCACCGGAGAATTTGGAAATGAAGGATCTGGAGGTCAAAGTTACCTGCAATACAATTGGAAAGCCGGTGTAACGTACAAATTCCTTTTAAAAGGAGAGCCTGACGGCACAAGAAATACCAATTATACAGCTTGGTTTTTTGCTCCTGAAACCAATTCATGGGCGTTAATTGCAAGCTGGAAAAGACCTTACACAAAAGCCTATTTAGACAATTTGCACAGTTTTGTTGAAAATTTTATTCCTGATAACGGCTATCAGGGAAGAAAAGCCGAGTTTGGAAATCAATGGGTAAAAAAAACGGACGGGCAATGGCTGCCAATATCTCAGGCAAAATTTACAGCAGATGCGACCTATAAAGCTCGTCAAAGAGTTGATGCTACAGGAGGAACTATAAATAATACTTTTTATCTTAAAAACGGGGCATTTACAAATGATGTTACGCTTATGAATTCGGTTTTAAATGTTAGTCCGCCAACTCGAAATCCTGATATTAATTTAATTGATTTAGGCTCCTGCAATGTTTCAGCGAATTAAGCTTAAATTTTAAAATCATCTATAAAACCAGTGCAATATTGTGCTGGTTTTCTTTTTATCACAAACATGAGAAATGATTAATTTTAATTTTTTATCTTTAAATAATGTAAAATATTTTACATTTTAACCAAATAACAAACTTTAATTATGAAAAACATCAAAAAACTTTTAAGAAAAGATCTATCCAACATTCTTGGAGGTGGCGGAGGTGGTTGTCACAGTAACGGAGATTCTGCCTATTGCTGGACAGACTGCGAATGCACCTTCGGAAAAGCATGCGAAATGAATGACGATGGAAATCCCGGACAATGCATCGCTGTAGGCGGAGGCGGTGGATCTGGCGGTGGTGGCGGAACTTATTGTCCTCCCGGGGATGATCGTTGTACGGAACAGCCTTTTTAACAAAAAAACCACTACGGATTGTAGTGGTTTTTTTTAAATTAATCTAGCTCAAAGTCACAGATTTTGCGCAGCAGGAGCGGGGAAGCAATTACTCTTGGACTTCAACATTTTTCTTATTAATATTATCCTCTTTAGGTGTTGTTAAATCATCAAACAACATATAAAATGAGAATATCATAAATATTATTGCAACACACATAGCAATAATAGAACGATAATAAACATATATTTTTAAATAATCATCTTTCGGAGATTCTAGGCTTTCTTTTTTATAGTTTTTAAAAACCTTATATGAGTATAAAAAAATTCCTCCTCCTAATAAGAAACACAAAAGAAATTTAACAAAAATGTGTTCTTTTAAAAATTCATCCATACAAATCTATTTAAATTGTTCTAACTTAATTGCTTCGTTTAGTCTTTGACCCGCTGCGCAAAGTCTGTGACTTTGAGCTCTATTCATTATAATTATTATATTTCCAAAACTCATTTTTCTTAGTTACATCAATTACAGGATTATCTGCCAATTCTACATCCAATAATCCATTTCCCAAAACATAATTACTTGCAGATGAATATATATAATGATGTGCCTTATCTACCAAACCCGCTCTTATAGGATTTAAATGAATATAATTAAGCTTATCCCATAAAAAGTGCAAAGTATAGATTTCCTCTGCATGATTACCATACTGCTAGAATTGATAGGTTTTGTTTCTACTATGACTTTCTGTTGATTTGGAAAATCTTTCAATCATCCATTCTCGCCTACTTTCCGGTTCTGTTTGTATTTTCTCTAAAATATTCTTTGATGTAAACTTTTTAAAATCCCTGATTAAATCTGATAGTTTACCTTCTTTCGATTGTACAATTAAGTGAATATGATTACTCATTATGACATAGCCATACAATATAAGACCTTTATGTTCTTTACAATATTTTAGGGCTTCAATTATTACATCTCTATAATTCTTTCTTGTAAAGACATCAACCCAATCCACAACTGTACAGGTTATAAAATGTGGCTTCTCCTGATCTCTTATAATATAACCTTCTTTCATCTTTTTGTTTTTATATAATAAATGTAAATAATTTTCTTTTAATGAAAAAACCGTTACTAAGTTGTAGCGGTTTTTTCATTAATCTGGCTCAAAGTCACAGACTTTGCGCAGCAGGTTTCCCAGATCTCTTATAATATAACCTTCCTTCATCTTTTTGTTTTTATATTATAAATGTAAAATTAATTTTCTTTTTTATGTAAAAAACCGCTACTAAATTGTAGCGGTTTTTTGTTAATTAATCTGGCTCAAAGTCACAGACTTTGCGCAGCGGGTAGCAAATATCGACTTTCTCAAAAACTATTATTTAATTCGGTGATAAAATTAGTTGGATTTTTATTTGAATATTTAATTTGTATAGAATCTCCTACATTTTTATTTGTCGATTTTTGCATTCCATCAGACCCTGTTACCAACTCATTATTTACCTTAAATTTTACATCGATATGATGCCCCTTGTATAAGCTAATTTTCGTAATAACACCATTAGTTATTGAGAAGTCATTATTGATTTCTTGTATTTCTTCCCCTCTCTTTTGGGATATTAAGTAAATAAGAGTAATAAAAAAACTTGCAATTCCTATCATTACAAAAGAAAACTGTATATATTCTTTTTTAGAAATTTTCTTTTTTTCCATATTTTGTAATTTATTTGCCTATATTATATTTATCCTTTATTCTATCAGAAAGATTCCCTCTTATTGCGCTATTTATAAGTCCACCTGCACCTTGACTTTTTATAGCTTTTTGAATATTTTTAACGTGTACCGTATTTGTATGAGCAGCATTTGAAATAGCAATTGCTTTCTTTAAATTTTGTTTTGCAGCTGTAGTTCTAGCTCCATACTGACCAGTCCTTCTGACTACTTGATTATAAGTATTTCTTGCATTTGCAACTTTTCTAATTGCATCTATTTCTTTCTTTTGAAATTTTTCGACAGCTTTATCTGTTAATCCTCCAGCTTTTTTCCCGGCATAACCACCAAGCTTTCCTCCTGCATAATCTATAACTCCGTCATAAACCACCTCTTCTATTTTTTTTCCACTTCCAATAGATTTAAAACCGTCGTCCTCAGAATAATCAACACTTGCCTTTAATACTATTGCTGCGTTTTCTGCAACGCCTGCAAGTGCTGGATTAAAGCCTATTATTGCTCCCTTCCCAGCTTCTATACCAACGTCTGCCCAATCTACTTTATTTAAAGATTTACCTGATAATAATTGTGAGCCAAGCTCAATACCTCCTAACGCAACAGCTCCAATAATAGCTCCTGCAACATTCTGTTTTCCATTAGGGTCAACATATTTAATTGGATTTTGATAGCAATATTGATATGGATTGTTATTTCCAGAATTGTATACTCCTCCATTATGCTCACCTTCAATGTAATGCTCTTCGTTATAAAAAGGGTTATAATCAGCCAGCGGATCCACATTCAACCAAAGAGAAACCCTAGGATTATAATACCTCGCTCCATAATATAGATACCCAGTTTCAGCATCAAGTTCCTTGCCATTAAATTTGTAAGGGCTGTTATTACTGTTAGCATTATGATTTTCTACAAATACCTCTCCACTTGGGAAGTATTCTATGTTTTGAGTTACTTCTCCATCTGCTCCTGAAATATAACTACTAGACCCTAAATGATCGGGATGGAACCAATAGATTTCCTTCTCTTTACCTCCTGCATAATTGTTTACACAATTTCCGTTATATCCCGCATTCTGTCCGTAATTAGGAGGTGGCGTGATGTTATTTTGCTGCATTACTGCCAAACTTTTTTGGGTAGCCGTTTGCAAAATAGTATTAGATAAAGTAACAGGGTTTATAGGCGGCGTACTTCCTGCAAATGGTATGATCAACCAATCACAATTGAATGCTCCTATATTCTCACTTGTCCCATTTTTAGTTACTATTCTTTGACTTCCTGCATAATAATGTTTTGTATAACGAGGTATTGTTACACCTCCCAAACTATCAAAAGAGAAATTCATTGTCAACAATCCATTTGGATAAATAGTCGCTGAATGAGATGTTACAATAGGTTGCGGCCATGTACCTGACTGTTCACCTCTTGTTCTGAATAACATCCCTGAATACAATACATCTTTGATAATTCTTTCTCCACCAGCGTCATATGTATATATAGCTGCTCCATCAACTTCCGGTGTAGAAGGGTTAGTGTCTACGAAACGTAAACGGTTTTCTTCATCCCACTGATATACTGTTTTCTGTTCATTAAAAGTACATGTTTCTTGCTCAATTGTCAGTGGATTTCCTTTTGCATCATATTTATAATGCTGGAACTTCACTCCCGGATCATCCGGATTACAACATGTGGAAGAAGGCACAATATTAGGTTCATCTACAATTGTTGTCGGTGCATGTGGATGTGATGGGTTGTCATATTTATAATTCAGTCTGTAAGATGTTGGTTCCATTGCCGTCCAGTTGTTGTTGGTAGCTCCGGTTGTCCATTCATGCTTCTGAGTTTTGCTCATGATATTGTGCATGTTATCATAAGACATCACAACAGTATAACGGTGACGTTCTTCTTCTGCCTGTGTATTAATACCTCTCCAGTTTCCTGAAGCAGATGTAAGACGGTAAAGATCATCATACCCGAAAGCATAATTAGTTCCTCCTCCTAAAAGACCATTTACAACAGGTGCATTGTTATGAATCTGCATAACATTAGATACGACATCATACTGATACGTATTCTGCATGAAAGATCTGTTTGCATTTTTAGCATACATTTTTAACAGTCTTCTACGGTTGGTTTCGTACTCGTATGTTGTTTCTGTGTCGTTTCCGTTTTTCAGATATATTCTTTGTTCGAATTTATCATAGCCGATAAGATTTATCATCGGATAAGAGTTTCCGTCTTTAACAGAGGCAACATTATTTAAATTACCTGCTTTATCATATTTATAAGTTAATTTTTCCCCATCGGGATAAGTAATTGTCTTCACACGATTCCAAGTATCATACTGCCATTCTGTTCCGAACCAATAAACCTGAGCTCCCGGAACTGCTACTGAACGTCTTTGGTAAGTAAGCTCACCTAATCTTCCGTATTTCAAATACTGCGTTCCTGTAGCATCGGTCTGATACCATAACCTTCCTACCGCATTATTATCCATTGCCGAAGCATCTAATGCATTTCCGTAGTAATATTTTACATTATTTTCAGGATATACAGGATATTTAACTTCTTTTATTCTTGAATAATCGTATTTATATTCAACTATTTCATTGGCTGCATTGGTTTTTGAAGTCATATTACTTGCCTGATCATAGTTATAGGTAGTAACTCCACTGTCCGGATGCGTATAAGAAGTTCTTCTTCCCAAATCGTCATAAACCGATGTTGTAATATTACCATTCACATCTTTTGCCTGAAGAATTTCTCCGATTGCATCATGTGTAAACTGAGTCTTGATATCTCCGGTATTTGAAACCTCATGAACAGAAGTTGTTCTTCCTTTAATATCGGTATATGTTTTCTTAATACTTCCTAATTCATCCTTGAAAATAGTTTCAAACATATTTCTTCCCTGAACGTCTGTTCCAAATCCATACGTAATAGTTGAGAACAGGTTTTCTCCCGGTAATTTTGTATAAATAACCCTGTCCATAACATCATATTGATTAATTGTTGGTTCGATGTTATCTACAGCTGCATTATACTGAGTATTAGTAGAACTGATATCTTCTACAGTAGGATAATAAGTTTTTAAAGCTCTTCCGAAGGCATCTTCTTCAACTTTACCTGCTACAATATATTTTAACCCTTGATTATGAATATCTCCGGTTTTCTTCACCTGAATTGCTCCTCCAAAACCATCAGCAACCGTAATGGTGTTGATCGTACTGTTTGCATATTCCGGATCATAATGCTTGGTCATGGCAAAAGACTGAGCATTGGTAGCATTAAGCGGAGCATTGGTAATTGGATTATACTCAAATTTAATTGTCCAAGGAATGTTGTTAAACAATTCGTATGGTCCTGTAATTTCCGTAGGCCTTGCTTTGGCATCATATGCATACTTCATTGGCTGCAAATTCATATCTTCAGTATATGTTGGTATTCCAAAACGGAAATCATACTGAGTCTTGCTGCTATATCCAAAGGCATCCTGAACTTTTACCGGATATGTTTTTACATTATCATCATAGGTATATTGATGGAAGAATCTTTGGTTAGCATAATTCGCAGGCCCCGTAGATTTTGAAATATTTCCGTAGATATCATATTCAAAATCATAAACAGAATAATTTGCCCCCTGTTTAAGGATCGTCATTTTTGAAAGATCACCATTAGTATTATATTCTGCTTTTTTCTCTCTTGTTACACCATTTGCAATATTTTTTACTGATGTAGGCATTACTATATAAGCAGATGCATTAACTAATGTATAAGCAACTGTACTGTTTAATATTTCAGATACTCCAATATCAGGATCTCCGGAATCTTCAACTTTTGTTGCATTACCCCATTGATCATATTCTTTTATTTTCGTGTTGGTGGTTTTCCAACCGGTATCTCCTTCTGTAAAGTGAGAGTTTGTATTATCTAAAGCTACGAAACAAGCATAGTTTTCATATGTCTTTTCATCTTCTTTTACTTTGTATAAAAACGCATCGTTTGTACTTTGTATTTTTCTTAGTGAATAATTACTAACTTTTGTAGTCCATGACTTATCATTTGCATCTACAAGTCTTTCTGTAAGCAATGCTCCTTTTAAGTAGTAATTATCATTATTAAATCTTTGTATTGTTTTTCTAAAAACTATATTTGAAGATGCTCCTCCTTGTTTAGTATCAATCTGATTAACCGTCAGTTGTCTGAAACCATAGAACGTTCTTTCTCTTCTGCTGTAATAAGGTTCTTCATAGTTTACTATAACCTTAGACACATCTGTGCTAAACGCGTTATCTCCTGTAAATCCATCGTTAGTAATTACACTTTTTAAAATGTATTTACTTTGTGGCATATCATAGGTATTTCCTACTCTTTCATAAGCAACTTCCCAAGATCCTCCCATTGGAGTGGTTACTTTTTTAAGAAGGTTTGTGATGCCTATCTGGTTAAGACGAACACTAATGTTATCGGCATCATCTGATGTTACAAAATCAGGATAACCGTCTCCGTTCATGTCTTTGAATGTAGATTTTTTCTTGCTGGATGATTTACCTGTTGATGCACCTAATGCAATATTTAATTTAAGCCCAATTGTAGCAGTTGGACTAGTTGGAATTGGAATAAGGATAGTTGCCCCGACATTTCCTCCAATACTTTTAGACTCATCTTCATTAAAGTTTACACCAGAATTTGATACTGTTAAAAAGTCTTGTATTATACCATTTCCTGTATTTAGATATATTTTAGCTGTTGAACCGCTATACTCCGTTTTATCTGGGAGTCCATCTCCATTAATGTCTACTAATTCTTCTTTTGTATTACTATTTGTAGTTGAGGTATTTACTCCTCCTGAAAAACTGCCATAAAATAATGAAATTCCACCTCCTATACCTGTAGTAATTCCTGTTCCTTTTGAAGCAGCCCCTGTATTCCAAGATGCACTGTTTGCAAAGTTTTCTTTACCAATATTAAGGCTAAAATTTCCATTATCATATAAATCGGGAAGACCATCTCCATTGATGTCTAAGAATGTTTTCTCAGACTTTTCACTTGATAATTCGGCCTGTCCATTTATCGAAAGTTTGGTAGATCCCCCTGCACTTTCCTGTGCATTTTTAACAGCATCAGCCACCAGCCTGCTTTTAGAGTTTCCTATAAATGCCATTCGCGCAGAATTTCCATGTGTAAAAGAAAAACCTGAAGAAAGACCTTCTGTGTCAGAAGAAGTAATCGACTGGCTTTGGTTTACATTTAATTGTCCCGAATTAGATGGAGCTCCTATAGCAGTAGTAAGTCTCACACTTTTTTTATTAAAGTCATCCGGAAACCCGTCACCATTATAATCTAAGAGATTTCTGAGAAATCTTCCCTGAGAGAAAATAGTCTTAGAAGCGTTCAATCCTAAACCACTTCCAAAGCTTATTCCACCAGCCACACTGATGCTTTGGTTTTTCATTTTCATGGAAGGAGCATTAAGCTCATCTCCAGAGGATTGCGCTGTAGAATAGTTAGAAAAATTAGTATCTATGCTATGTACTCCTACACGAGAAGAGTTTATTGCATTTTGAGACAGATATATTGTTGGATCTGCATCTATCAATCTTCCCTTATCACTATTATTAACCGTAGAAATTGTTGTTAAAAAATAGTTTTTAGAAAGTGAGCTGGCATTATCATGAAAAGTAATATTACCATCTGCATCACCATCCGGCCTAGTTACCGTAGGCCCATTGGGGTTGTTGTTTGGGTTTGGGTCTGTACCGTACGCATTACTAAGGGCCAAGCGAGATTCGTCTACTTTCATTTCTGCTACAGTACCCGAATTGGCATAATTCTTAGATAAATCGTATCCTTCTACTACTGTATTTTTAGACAGGTTATTTCCATTTAATACAAACGCTCCCCATCCACGGTATAGTATTCCGAATCTGCTGTCGTATTGATTTGAATTTAATACCGTTGTAGGATTTTCCGGACTTAAAATTGGCTTATGTGGCGGTGAATTCGTAAATCCTGTAATCATTACATCGCCTGTCCCCGTATTTATGATCTTTATTTTAGTCTGAGCATATCCATTTGAATCTATATACAAATTATACGTATATGTTCCCGGAGATAAGTTTACATTGGTAGATATAATAGGTTGATTATTCGGATTACTACTATCATACAACAATTCACCATTATTATTAATTGAAACAGGCTGTCCTGTTTGGGTATTAACTATACTCAAATATGAATGTGCCTGAACAGGACCTATGTCAGGAGACAACGAAAATAATGAATACTGTAGATTAGTAGGCTGGTTAATTACTATGCTTCCATCATCATTATTACTTCCTTGCCCTTGAGAAACTGATAAAAGTTTCTCATACGTATTAGGCGTATTAATATAGTTTGCATTACTTGTATATAATCCCCCGCTAAGACTTGAGATATTTTGAACAAAGTCTCTATCCTCGCTGCTTACGGTAGTTTCTAAATAGATAGGTCCCCCTGATAAATCGTCGGAGGTAATGTTATAAGGCGCCCCAAAATTTGGCGTTATGGTATTCCCATTATTCGATACAGTATAAACCGTTTTGGTCAAGAGTTTATTCTTGGTTTTTGCAGAAATGACAACTTTCCCATTTTTCCCATTGAAATTAGGAAAAGAACTAATTTTTACTAAGACCTTCTTATTCACATCCCCAGATTGAATCGTATAATTAGTAAAACTTCCCCTGTCATTATACATCGTATAGTCAACTTGTATATTTGTTTTCTCTCCTGATGATGTCTCTGTGAATTCGGGAATAAGTTTAAAATTAGTCCAGTCTATCTGAGTGTCTGTAAGTACTTTTACGGATACTTTATCATTTACACTTAAATTTATTGGAGTTCCTATAATTCCATTATTATAAGTAGAGGTAGATGGTATTGGAAAAGTTGTATCTACACCATTAATGTTTAGGATTATTTTAGCATCATCTGATAATGGAATTGCTTTATTCAAATATAAATTTAAAATTCCTGCATCTCCTGCGATAAAAGAACTCCCATTAGAATTAACAAAATCTTCTTGTGCTTTATATGTTGATAAATCCCTATTATCACTATCAACCGATGGTGTAGTTCCGACAGAATAAGTGATTTCAGGATTCCAAGTAATCTGATCCAATAACCCGTCATATTTAGATGTAACTCTAAAATATAATTTCTCACCTTTAGCAATATTAATTACCTGATTTGCAAAAGAATGTAAACCAAAATCTCCTGCATTAATATTTTGTACTAACGGATCATTATTTTTATACTGAAACGCAACGGCTACTCCATCTGCTTTACTACAGTCTTCATTAGGATCGCATGTAACCTGGTTCAGATTAAATGTATTTTTAACAGTAATAGTACCAGATTTAGGAGCTACCCAAACGCGAACCATATCATGCAGCGGATTTTGCTCCAGCATCATTTTTTTCTCTGCATTATCTTGATTATCAAATAAAGATTGTTGTGGACTAGCTGCCGTTATATTAATTGGGTATGGTGTTCCTAAGCTATCTGGGTTAAATGTAGGAATCCCTCCTACAATTCTATTAAAATAAACTTTTCCATCTTTTACAAAATCTACCAATCCATCATCATTGAAATCCATAAAATATGAAGTCGTGGTAGAAGTAGCGTTTGAATAATCAAAGCCGAGACTCACATTGCCATAGTTTCCATCTATCCCAACTCCCCAAGTCGAAACTTTCGTTTTCCCGACTTCTGACGTACTTCCGGAAACAGGAATAGAAACCCCGAATTGTTGTGAACCTCCCGGAGTTGACATGTTTTTTGAATAATATATAACCCCTCCTTCTTCATATACTCTATCTGGTAGATTGTCTCCATCAACATCTATTAATGTAATCTTGACATTAGAATTATTTTGGCTAATAGATCCATGCGCTCCAAATGTTCCTTTTCTAAAACTCGCAATCCCTCTATCTCCTATGGGGTTATCCGTTAAATTATAAAGACCAACACTCACACCAAAATTTGTACCGAGTGAAGCTGAAGAAGTTCCAGATAGCATAGAATATCCTGACCCCGATAAATTTGCAGGATCTGATGCCTCCCAATTTTGAACTGTCCCAAATAAATTTGCGGCATCAGGAGCATCATTATATTCTATTTTATTCGTATAAAAATCTCCGCCGGAAGCATCTTTTTCCGTGATGCTTTCTAATAAAGATTTTTTGAAAGTTTTGTTATCGTTTTTATACTTAAACTCATAGCTTCTTACATTTTCGTCACCATACTTAACGTCTACTTTTGTTAATCTTTTTGATTCTATCTGAAGAAAACCTAATCTCCCGTTAATTTGAACATCTTCTCTACTAGAATCTGTTGTAAATAAGACTTTATAATTTTTTGCTGGACTCTGTGTAGTATGTAATGTATACTCAATTTTAGAAATATGTAATTCCTGTCCTCCATTTCCGGGATTTCCTGTATAGGTCGATTTATCGTAGGTATACAATACATAATTCCCATTGGTATCAACAGTCTTATATAATGCCCAATGCCCAATATTTCCAGTTGCATCCTTAAGAACAGCATTATCTTTTATGCCTGTTTCATCGCCACCAAAATAAGATTTTGTACCATCTTTAGAAGTTACAATCCATACATAGTTTTTAGGACTTGAGCCGTTTCTTATGATCTTATTGTAAGAACCTTCAATTCTTGGATAAAATTGTCTATTTGCTTGTCTTCCTTTATCAAAACCTTCATTTCTGTTAGGCATTGCAAACACTCCGCTGCTTACTTCGAAGGTTAATTGTTCTCCGCCAATAGTATAAAGTTCAGTTTCAGTTGTATCATCATATCTTGGAACTCCCCATCGGGTATCAATTCCTATAGAAGGAACAGACATATCCCATCCAAGTCCCATCCAGCCATTCCCTCCTTCACTGCTATAGCTTACTCCTAAAGAAGGCTGCATTCCTGCTCTACCCGCCGGAAGTTTAATAGGGAAACTAGTTGTAACACTTCCCATACTGTTAGGAGATGGCGGAGCAATACTTACAATTCCCTCAGAAGGATTTGCCGCTTTTATATCTTTAATAGAATTGGGTGCATAACTGCCTGTTTCCGGAGATTCAGGAACTTTTAAAACCCCATTTACCATATCCGTAAAGTGAGTTGTTTTTGACACCAAAACTTTTTGTTGTAGATTGACACTGTCTTTGTCTAAAGCAATCCATTTCTTTTCTGTTTTATCGAAATAAAATGTTTTGATATCCTGCTCTGTATATCCACTTGGAATTTTACTTTTATCATACCCTAAAGACACTTTTGCCGGAGCTGAAAAATGCTCTCCATGAGGTAGAAAACGATATCCTGAATTTTCAGAGGTTACGTTTACCATTTCCGGAGTAAGCGCAGGCATATCTATATCCCTAAGGGCAGTAATAGAAAAATTTTCTGAGCTTTTAAGAGTTCCTTTAGTAATATTTAATTCAGCCGAGCCTAAATTAAGTTTTTCTGAATTGCTTATATTACTTACAAATTTTGAAACAGATAAAGCATTATAATTTACATTCGCTACATTTTCAAAATTTTGTTTTTTATTGGAAATACCTACTCTAAGGTTTTTCACTTTATAACTATACCCTGAAAGATATGGTAAGGTAAAGATTACAGTATTTTTCCCCTGCTTGATTGATCTTTCTGTAATTGGTTCCGACTGATGTGTCCAAGCAGTATTTTTTTGAACATTCTTTCCTCCAATCGCTAAATCATCATTGATAACTTTACTTACTTCTTTGTAATTATCAACTCCATACAAATCATATTCTAATGTGTATTGATAAGCAGGGTTTATTTTTTCATCAATTAAAATATTAAAAACATTATCATAAATCTGATCAATTGGATGTTCCAAACTGGTTCCAATGATACCTTCTTTAATATCAGAAGTATAATATCTTTTTTCATTTAATTCTAAAGGTCTATTGCGTACAATATTATTTAAAGGTGATGAAACAAGAATTTTATTACTAATCTTCTTGTTATTTTCATCCACTTTTTTAGCAGAAACATCGTTAGAAATTTCTGCTTTATTTTGATTTTCTTTACTATTATCAGAAGTTCCCTTACGTATATCTTTTCCTTTTGAATTAGAACCAACTTCCATTATTGGAATTACATTTTCCTGCTTATTCAGATAATATGAATTTGCATAAGCATGAACTTGAGACCAACAAGTAAAAAATATGATTGAATTAAGGAGCTTTGTGTTTTTTCTTAAAACGCTCAATAAAGATCTTTTCATTCGTTTTATATGTGTGCTTTTTATACTTAAGACACTCTTAATTTAAAATTAGAATGTCTCAAGTATGGATATTAATTTTTTACAATTAGTTTGAATACCTTGATTTCGGACGAAGTTTTTACAATAATTAAGTACACTCCTTCAACTGGTAAAGTATCCTGTATTTCATAATAATCTTTGCCATTATCCTGAATTGTTTTTATCAATCTTCCAGAGGCGTCATGTATTTTTATATCTACAGTTTCTTTCTTATCTGAAATAATTCTTATTGTAAAAGGCTGCCCTTTTGGTACCGGATTAGGATAAATTACAATTCCGTTTTCTCTCTTTCTTGTAACTTTTACTGTATCTTTTTTAATACAGTTATCTGATGTTTTTACGGTTACAGTATACTCTCCAGGTTCGTAAACATTAATATTAGCAGAGCTACTTGTAAATCCATTATCAGAAGTCCAAGTATATGTTGCATTTGGATCTGTAATTTGTGTTGATGCATCAAACTGAGCAGAATTTCCAGAAGAAATTGTGACATCTGGGCCAAGATCTAAATTAATAGAGCTGAAATCATTCACGGTAAAGTCATAAGAAGTAACATTATTATTTGCATCAGTAATATTAAGATGATAGCTACCTATTGCTAAATTCGGGAATGAAACCTGTGATGTCTGAACGCTTATATTTTGTGATGTTCCATTACCTGTAAGAGCAACATTGAATGGTGCTTTTCCTCCTTTAATATTTAAATTAAGCGTCCCACTTGTAACAGTACATGTAGGCTGGGTTATCTGATAAATTGATAAAATTTGATTACCTAAAGCAAAAGAAAAAACATCAGTTCCTGATAGATCCTGATCGAAAACTACATCCTTAAAATGAACTCCCTGATCATTATCAACGTAATCCATTGGGTATGCATCAATATTAGATGAATTAAAATTCCCTTGCCCTGTTCTGTCAACCAAGAGCCAAAGTTTTTTATCTGCCGGAATTTGCGCAATAATATTTTTAATAGAAAAAACTACCTCCGTAGGAATTGTTTGAGAGTTTTCGGTAGTAAATCTTGCTTTCCATTTTCTCTTTAACAATCTATATCCGAAAGTTTCAGCATCTAATTCTAATGGTTTTTTATTATCTCCCCAAATCAAAAAACTTTGATCCGGAAACTGTGCATCATTTGATCTGTTATCTACAGCCAATTTTTTTGCAGCAATAACCAACCTTTTTTGTTCTGACGAACTTGTAGCCTGTTTTTGATAAAGATCAGAATACCCATCCCTTGCTATACCCGTGATGTTTGCAGGATAATCATTAAAATCATCTTGTCTCCAGATTTTTTTATTTTTAGAACTCAGGTATTCTGTATAGGGCATTGTAATTGCATATTTTACTGCCAAATAAGTATTTACTCTATTTCTTTCATTAAGAGTAAGAATTTTTCTATATGTGAAAAACTCAGGTAGTTTTCCTTTAAAGCTTTGCCATTGGTGGTTCCCTGCATCTTTTCCTATAAACATTGATGAAAGACCTGTCTTACCAATTACCTTCGTAATTTTAGTTGATGGAGTTCCAAATTTAGAATATAAACTAAAAGAAGCTAACGTATCAATTGTGCTGGTATTGATATAATTAATTTGGTCATTATTATATCTAAAAACATTTTTAGTACTATAAAACAACTCTTTTTCATCTGTATTATCTGTAGTAAACAAAGCAGATTCCTGCGTTGAATTTTTATTTTGATAAGCGGTAAAGAAGTTTATTTTATCGATTGTTTCTATTACAAATGGAAACTTCAAAAAATCATCTGTCCCATCAAAATTTAAACATTCATTATAATTCAGTAATGAATAGGTAGGTTTATTAGCTCCTGTTAATGCTTGTATCTGATGCTGATTGCCGCTATAATCCTGATAAAGTAAAGCCGGAGTCTGAAGTGAATTGGTTTTGTACCAAACACTTAAACCTCCAACTCCACCAGGAGATTGAGCATTTAAAATACAAATGAGCAAAACACCGAGAAGTGTAAATATTTTTTTCATGTATTATTTGTGTTTTATTTTATGATTAGCTTTTTTGTTTCCTTATATTCTGAAGTTTCTATTGAAACCATATACACACCCGGAGAATAAGCTCTTGTATCTACAGTTTTCACAAACTCTCCTTTTGGAAATTTGGTTGAACGTTGTTCTGTTGATAAAAGTTTTCCCGAAGCATCGTATATCGAAATCTTTATGGAAGATTCATTTTGCAGATAAAATTTAATATTAACTTCTTCTTTCGCTGGATTTGGAAATAATGTAAAATGTCCAAGTGATGATCCGGTAGGTACGGTAATAACTTCTGCTCCTACTCTTTGCTGTGCTTTATATTTTAAGGCCGAAATCAAATCAAAACATGGCGTAATGAAAGCATGAAAACCAACACCTTGCTGAGCATGAAAACCCGGAAGTAAAGTAATATCTCTTGAAGCTATATATTCAACATTTTGTACGGGGGCTATGACTTTATTGCTTGCTACAATTTGTTTAGCTAAAATCGTCTGACTTGTGGAAATATCATTTGTTGGGCTTACTAATGTTGTAAGATCTTCTTTATAACAAAAGTCAACATTTGAAACCACTATTGAAAATGTTTGATTCCCACTTGGTAACAACGGAGTAGTATTTGTTTTTGGAGAAACAATTATTTTATACGTTACTTTTTCAGGATTTTTAATATCAACTCTTTCTATAGTATCTACATTGTTTGTTGATGTATTGGTTGCTGCCCCAGTCAGATTGCTCATTCCCCCCAATTTCCATGGGTAATAAGTGCTTTCAGTTCCGTTAGAATTTATTTTTACTATTTTTAAATCTAAATCATTAATAACATTAGGGTTATTAAGATCTACAACATTATTTACTAAGTTTCCTTGTGGATCTGTCCATGAAATAGTAGCAGATAATGGCTGGCTAGTTTCATAAGGAACAACATATAAAGTATATTTATTTCCTTGGTTTAAATTAACCTCTTTAATTAAAGTAGATTTTTTTTCTCCATTAATTGTTCCTTCAATATTATTATAGATCGCTTCGGAAGCTCTTTTTGCATCTGCCAATCCCCATCCATAAATATAATCTGGCCCTTCTGATCCTTTATCATTTGCAGTATGAGCCAATAAAGCTCTCACCGTTGATGAAAGCATATAACTCTGTGTTGGACTTACAGATTTATAATATTGTTGAAGTAAAGTTATAATACCAGAAACAACAGCTGTCGCCGAAGAAGTTCCTCTATAGGTACCATAAGCAGCATCGTAAGTTTCAATAGATGAATAAATATTTTCTCCAGGCGCGCAAATATCCGGCTTTATTCTGCCATCATCTGTTGGTCCGTAACTGCTGAAAGAAGAAACATCAAAAGCTTCATCCGAATTCATATTTGCATTTTTCTTTGCTGAAGCAACTACCAGAACATTTTTAGCAATTCCCGCTCCTTCCAGAAGGTCATATCCGTTTTTAGCTGAAACCTGAGGAACAATACTCGGATCAATTTCTCTAGAATTTCCTGCCGCTTTTACAATTTGGAGATAAGGTTTTAAGTACATTAAGTTATCCCAAGACTGCGCCGTTACATTATATTTACCAAACTGATATGTTTGAAGATACATCGGATCAAAACCATAACTGTTATTGGCTACTAATATTCCATTTGAACCATTATATGCTTCCGAAAGCATTTCCGAAACATCATTCATCCAGTCATATGCATTGATTTTGGCTTCATAGGCGATACCTTTGGCTTCTGCATCTCCATTATTCCCAGCGAGTGTACCCGCTATACTGGTACTGTGACGTGAAATTGTTTGATTTTGTAAATTATCATAGCTGTTTATTTTTCCAGTTAATAATTCATGAGTGGTTCGGGGTTTTGAATAGTCCCATTGACCAATGACCATATTTTGTCCAGCAATATTTAATCCGGCAACTCCACCAGGATATAAATTATCTGCTTTGGTCATTTTAGCAGCACCCGCATTCAGAGTTGTATAATAAAGAGGTTTTCCGTTTTCATCAGCTCCGACAAGCTGTTTTTCATTCCCATTTTCGGAAATGAATTCTTTGTTTCCTAAGCCTTTAAGCCTTAGAACTTCTCCTTTTTGTTGATTTTGGTATTGATTTATTTTATGTTGAAAGGCTTGTATTTCGCTTTCTTGTGGTTTTTCATTTAATACATCTTTAGTTTGCCCATTTGATGAAAAAAAGAATAGCACAGCAATCCCCAATAATGATTTATTATAGATTTTCTGCATTCGGATAATTTTAATTATTGTGTTTTTATTAAAAAGTAGCCATGGATTACTTTAACAATATAGTTTTAATTTCTTGTCATTAAAATAAATTTGAGTAGAAGAGAAAATACGGTGTTTTTCTCATTACTTAATAGGATCTATTTCTGGTTATTGTATTTTTTATTGAGTTCTTTATTTTCTTCTTCCAACTTTTTAACATCTTTATTAAGTTGTATTACGTAGAGAGTCAATTCTTCAATTTTTTGTAAAAGTTTAATTTGAAATTCTCCCACATTCACGCCTTCTTTCTCCATTTGCTTTGCTGAAGCTATTTCAGGTAAATGTTTCTTCTCTAAGATGTGTTTCTCAATTTCTTCGAGTCTTGGAAGATTATAATCTTTTTCAAAGACAAAGTCAGCTGTAGGAGTTAGAGTTACTTTCAATTCTTTAGCCTCTAGTTTTCCTTGCAAGAATGCATTTCCATTTGGAGTGATTTTCATCAATTCACTCATTACTACTGATGAGTTCAAAGCAATTTGTTCTTGAGACTTTGCCAGAAAATGTAACCCCTCATTATCTAAAGTAATTGCAGCTTTAGCTAAGTTCTGTGTTCCGTTACTAGATAACCAGCCACCCGCAATTACATTATCTGTTTTAGCTCCAAAACTCATATATGTCGCCCCCGAACTTCTTAGTGAACCCCAATTGTTTAAAGATCCATCATCATATCTTATAGCAATAGCATTAATCCCTTCTGTTGCATGAGTAGCTCCTGTTAAAATATCTCCCATAACATCTAACTTTTTAATTGGTGTCGCGGTTCCTATTCCTACATTTCCATCTACAAACATTTGCCCATCATGTCTTAATGAAAAAGTTACATCTTCGGTTCCTGTTCCAAATATGCTATTTTTCATAAAGTACCTATCACCATTTCTTAAGTGGTTAGTTTTTAACTGAAATTGAGTTGAACCTGCAGCTCCGTTATTATGTACTGTGAATTTTGATTCTGGGTTGGTTGTTCCTACACCTACATTTCCGTTATTTAATAATTGAATCCCTAGCCCTGCAGACGTTTGAAGCCTTATTCCGCCATACCAATTAATATCCAATCCATCTGAAGAGGAAACAGGATAATGACTCAAATAATAATGTGTAGGATCAGAATTTCCATACAACTTATCAAAAGGAATGTTCTGAGAAAATAGAGACTCAAAAATAATTAAGCCAAAAATTGATAATATTTTTTTCATAGATGTTTTTTTTAATTTGTAATTTTTATTTTTAACCCAATGTTAAACTGAACGTTGATTTTATTAATCAAAACTCTCTTTTGAATACATATCAGATTTAATATGAAATAATCTTGATATTATTCCTTATTTTTTTATAAATAATTATCCCACAAATATTTATAAATAATTAGATGTGATTTTTAAAAGTCGAGTAAAAATGTAGTTAATTCTCAGTATTGAGAAATAGAAGAATCTATATTATAAATTTCGTGTGTTTTTTCATCGTGTTTGTGTTGTAAATTTGTGTTTTTAATAAGTCAATGCAAATATATCTAATTTTTCCTTTCAGGAGATTTTTTTTTGAAAAATCATTATTCAATACATAACATGCTGAAAACATGCAGATTAACCACAAATGAAAATTAAATTAAATTTTTAAACAAAAAAACCACTACAAAAGCAGTGGTTTCACAATATTTCAAAATTAAATAAAATTTAATCGTTTTGATTATTTCCTAAAAAAGCATCCCAACCTTGTGCAGTAAGAGAAACCAATTGATTAGAGCCTCTTGCTACCATGAAATTACCCTCTTCTTTATCAACAGCATGTCCGATGATCGTAAAATCCGGATGATTTTTCATTTTTTCAAAATCATTTGGAGAAATAGTGAACAACAATTCATAATCTTCACCGCCACTTAGAGCAGCCATTACAGGATTTAAATTAAATTCATCCGCTGTAGTGATCGTCAGATTATCCATTGGAACTTTCTCTTCATACAACCTGAAACCAACGTTTGATTGGTCTGAAAGATGTAAAATTTCAGAAGCCAAACCATCAGAAATATCGATCATAGAAGTTGGTTTGATATCCAATCCTTCTAGAATACCTTTAACATCTGTTCTTGCCTCAGGCTTCAATTGTCTTTCAAGAATATAATCAAATCCTTCCATTTCAGGTTGCATATTTGGGTCAGCAAGGAACACAGCGTGCTCTCTTTCTAAAATTTGAAGTCCCATATACGCGCCACCTAAATCTCCTGAAACAACAAGAAGATCATTTGGTTTTGCAGTACTTCTTTTTACGATGTTCTCTTCATCTTCAATTCCAACAGCCGTAATACTCATCACCAAACCTGCGTTTGAGCTTGTAGTATCTCCACCGATTAAATCAACTTTATATCTTGTACAAGCCGCCTGAATTCCAGAATAAATTTCTTCCAAAGCTTCCACCGGAAAACGGTTTGAAACCGCCAAAGAAACTAAGATCTGTGTTGGAGTAGCGTTCATTGCTGCAACATCACTAAGATTCACAACAACCGCTTTATATCCCAAATGCTTCAACGGAACATATCCTAAATTGAAATGCACTCCTTCTGCCAAAACATCCGTTGTAAGAACAACCTTTTTATTTCCAGGATTAATGATTGCTGCATCATCTCCTACTCCAAGTTCTGAAGACTCGTTGGATAAAGGAAAATGTTCTGTTAAATGCTTAATCAATCCAAATTCTCCTAGCTTAGAGATCGGCGTTAATTCTGGTTCTTTATCTTCAAACATATTTTTTAATTATAAGTAATGATTTATAAATGATAAATGATTTTGAAGACATTTTGTTCTATCAACGATCATTTATCTCTTATCATTTATTAGTTAAGTTTCGTCGGATCTATATTTTCCGGACGGAAAGGCAATTTCTTAAAATCTTCTCTCGTTAAGATTATTGTGTCCGGTGTTTTATATTTGTTCATCGCTTCCATTACATCATCCGGTGGCGTTGTCATTTTTCTCAGCATGGTATCAATCCAAACTCCCGTAGCTTCTGAAGTTGCACAATGTGAACCATCAGGAAGATAAAATTTGTGTACAAAACGATAAATAGAAGAATCTTCTGCACAACCATCAATTTCCAGACTTACAATAACGACCTGATCTGCAAATATTTCTTTGAAAAAAGAAAATCTTTCATGCATAATCACAGGACCAATCCCCCATCGACTCATTTGAGTAACGCCCATTTTTTCCTGCTTCATAAAAGCCATTCTTGTTTGCGCGCAAAATTGTACATATGATGAGTTTGCTAAATGTTTGTTGGCATCAAGATCACTCCAACGAACTTCGAATTTATGGTAAAATATCATTTAAATTTTATTTTTTAATAATGAACTCCAACTTTTTAACCACAAAAGGAACAAAAGCTTTTGCAATACATAAGTCTTTCAACAATAAACAGAAGAAGACATTAGTTTTAGAAAATCTTTGATTTTCATCTTATGTGAACTTTTAAACTGTTTAATAATAAACTTATTTTTTCTAAAGTGTTTACAATCTTTTGTTCCTTTTGTGGTTGAATATTTTCACTTTAAAGTTCAAAAAATTATATTCTTCAAAATTACTCAAATAAGATGGTTTATAAAAATTGTAGTTTTGTAAAAATAATCTTGAGCATAAGATTAATAGAATTATGAAGCAAATTATCATTATTGGAGGCGGTGCAGCCGGTTTTTTCTGCGCATCGAATCTTGACGAAACAAAATATAACATTACGATTCTTGAGCAAAACTCAGATGTCCTTCAGAAAGTTAAGATTTCCGGAGGTGGAAGATGTAATATAACTCATGCATGCTTTGACCCAAAGGAATTGGTTCAGTTTTACCCTCGTGGAAATAAAGAATTATTGAGTGTTTTCACTAAATTCCAGCCGGGAGATATGATGGATTGGTTTGATCAACGAAAAGTTCCGTTGAAAATAGAAAATGATAACAGGGTTTTCCCTGAAAGCAACTCTTCACAGACCATTATTAATACTTTATTGAATGAAATTCAGCAAAAAAATGTTGAAGTAAAGACAAAATGTTCTGTTAAGGAAATTGAAAAACTAGACGAAAAATATGTCGTTAAAACAAGTTTAGGTGATTTTGAAGCTGACTTTGTAGTTTATACAACGGGAAGTTCGCCGAAGTCTTTGAAAATTATTGAAAATTTAGGACATAAAATCATCGATTTAGTTCCATCACTTTTTACATTCAATATTAAAAATGATTTATTAAAAGAGTTGCCCGGAACAAGCTTTGAAAATGCAGAAATTTCTATTCCGAAATTGAAGACAGAAGAAAGCGGACCTTTGTTAATAACTCATTGGGGACTTTCAGGACCAGCGATTTTAAAAATATCGGCTTGGGAAGCTTTAAGTTTAGCCAAGGTTAAATATAATTTTGAAATTGAAGTTAATTTTATTTCAAAAGATATTGATGATGCAGAAGAATTGTTTCAAAACTTCAAACAATCCAATCCGAAAAAGACCATTGGACTGGCAAAAATATTTGATATAACGAATAGATTCTGGCAGAAAATATTAGAAGTTTCAAAGGTTGACCTCAACAAGCAAGTTGCCCAGATTTCAGGGAAGGAAATGCAAACCATTTTGGAAAATCTCTGCAAAAAGAAATTGCAGGTTACAGGAAAATCAACTTTTAAAGATGAGTTTGTAACGGCCGGAGGTGTAGATTTAAAAGAAATTAATTTTAAAAATATGTCCTCGAAAATTTTACCTAATTTTTATGTCGCCGGAGAAGTTTTGAATATTGATGCGGTGACTGGAGGATTTAATTTTCAGGCTTGCTGGAGTGAGGCTTGGCTGATTGCGCAGGATTTGAATTTGAAATAGTTTAATCTAAACACAAATGACACTAATAATTTCACAAATAACACAATTCAATTAGTGAATACTTGTGGAAAAATTTGTGATATTAGTGTTTAAAAAGACAACACAAATTATAAAATGCTCACAGTTAAAAGAAATATCCCAAACA
Source organism: Chryseobacterium glaciei (assembly GCF_001648155.1). Lineage (NCBI taxonomy): Bacteria > Pseudomonadati > Bacteroidota > Flavobacteriia > Flavobacteriales > Weeksellaceae > Chryseobacterium > Chryseobacterium glaciei. The sequence continues at coordinate 2,010,358 of NZ_CP015199.1, forward strand.
TCTTAAAAATCCTTTTAGTAATCGGGTTCGGATATTTCTTTTGGCTGATGTTTAAAATCACGTTAGAATATATTCCTTTAAAAACAGAGGTGAGTTTTTTAATGATAAAACAAACTGAAGTTACCGACAGACCGGAATATTTGTGGTTTTTCTACACCCATGTTTATACGAGTATTTTTGTTTTACTCTCCGGATTTTTAGCAATCCTCAGGAAAGATTTTGGACTTAAAAATTTCCATAGAAATTCGGGGAAAGTTTATATTTTTCTATTATTGATTTTGTCTGCTCCATCAGGAATTTACATGGGATTTTTCGCTAACGGAGACGTTTTTTCTAAAATTTCTTTTGTTATTTTGGGAAGTTTGTGGTGGTTTACTACTTTTAAAGCTTATCAATTTGCCCGACAGAAAAAATTTAAACAACATAAGCAATGGATGTGGCGCAGTTTTGCATTAACGCTTTCTGCTGTCACTTTAAGAATGTGGAAGGTTATTATTGTATATTTATTCCACCCCAATCCGATGGATGTCTATGAGATTATTGCATGGATGGGCTGGGTTCCGAATATCCTTTTAATTGAATATTTAATTACAAAAAAACATATATGAAAACTTTAAAATTAACATTAATTTCTTTATTTACAGTCAGTTTAATTGCCTGTAAAAAGGATGGAAAAGAAACCGAATCATCAAAAGATTCTCTTGTTGCAAAGAAAGATTCTGTGGCTGTTCCTGAGGTTCATCAAGAACTGTACGGAATTTACATGGGCGATTTTGCAGGAAAAGAAATGATTACTTCTGAAGATGGGGAGGAATATGAAGGTGATGTTTATAAAAAGCTTGCTTTAAAGATTAACAGAATCACAAAAGACAGTGTTTACGGGCAAAGTATTGTGAATGGAAATCAACGTCCGTTCCGAGGAAGTTTTAATGAAAGCTCCAAATCATTTACGCTTGACGAACCCGGAAATGATAAAACGGATGGAAGATTTGAAGTGAAATTATCTGGTGACAGTTTAACAGGAAAATGGTCTGTATTCAATAAAAAAGCGGTAAAATCACCTCTAAAAACACTAAAGCTAACCAAAAAGCAGTTTGTTTATAATCCGAATTTTATGCTGGATGAAGATTCAAACTTGGTAGATTGGGAAAATCCGAAAGATTTTGTTGAAAAATATACCGATGAAGAAACCGGGAAAACAGAAAAATACACAACTCAAAAAAATAGAGTTGCCTCGGATGCTGTGTTTAAATTAAATGCCTCTAAACAAAAGCTGTCAGAAAAAGATCTTAAAAACTTAAGAAAACTAGATCTTGAAATCATTAAAAATTCTGTTTTTGCAAGACACGGATATGCTTTCAAAAAGCAGACCTACAGAAATTTCTTTGAACAGACAGATTGGTATATTCCGGTTTCTAATAATGTAGACAATGACCTTTCTCCAATGGAAAAAGAGAACGTTGTTTTATTGAATCGCTTTGTAAAATATGCGGAAGATAAATACGACAGTTTCGGAAGATAATTGATCTTAACTCACTTTTTGTAAGCTTCTTGATTCTTCAAATTTTACAAAAAGAAAAAGCAGTAAACAACCTGCAACATAACACAAAATATCAATCCAGGAAAAAGAATTTCCGATCACAATATACATCAGGCTTCCTTGTTGGAAGCCTAGTTTTTCTGCAATATTGAAGGATTGAGCAAACTCAACCAAACAAGAAAAAGCCAAAATTCCAAGAATAAGTTTTTGATTATTAATGAAGATAAAACTTTTAACGAAAGTATAGAGAAGAATTACCACAATGACATCACCCAAATAGGCTCTGACGAAGAAAATGTCTTTTAGTTTTGTGGCAATTAAAACCTCAACCAAGAAAATTACTATTGTTGCAACGAAATATTTTAAGCTGAATCTGAATTTCATATTTATGTTTTAGCTAAAGCCGAATTGGTTTTATTATTAAAAAAACGGGCTAAAGCCCGTTCCAATTTATATATTTTTACAAAGATATTATTTCTTTACTTTCACAGTACATCCAATGGCAACAGTTTTTGTCATTTTTATAGGCTCACCTTTTATCAAAGCATTTAAAGCATCTTGAGCGTAATATTCTGAAACATCGTTTGGATTTTCGTAATTATTATCGATCGCTCCGATGTATTTTACTATATTTTTACCGTTTTCTTTCTGTAAAACAAATACATGAGGTGTTTTTGTCGCTCCGTATTGAGGGAAAACCTTCTGACCTTCATCCACCAAATAAGGGAAAGTAAACCCTTTTTCTTTAGCTCTGTCGATCATTTGTTTGTAACCGTCTTCCGGCTGTACACTTGGGTCATTCGGATTGATCGCGATCACGGGATAACCCTGATCTTTGTATTTTTTGTCAAGTTCAACAATTCTGTCCTCGTATTTTTTCGCATACGGGCAATGGTTGCATGTGAAGATCACGATAAAACCTTTTGCGGACTTAAACTCTCTCAACGAAACCATTTTTCCATCAACATTTTTTAGCTTAAAATCTGTTGCCTCGTCTCCTACTCCATATCCTTTTGAAGAAGCGTTGCTTTGTTTTTGAGGCGCCTTATCATCGTTTATCGTTGTGAAGCTTAAAAGCCCTAAACCAACGACAAAAGCCGTCATTAAAATTTTTAGATTTTTCATATTATATTGATTATTGTAAATTTTTAGTAATTGTATTTTCAAGTTCTTGTTTGCTCATTTCTCCGTCGTTGAAATGTACTTTTTCGCCATTTTTATAGAAAATCGTCACTGGAATATTTCCGTCCCAGTCTTTTTCAAACTTAGGAATCCAGGTGTTCATTCTTTTGATGTCATCCAATAAAATTACTTCTGCCGTGAGGTTTTTATTTTTGATGAATTTGATCACTCTTTCTTTATCTACCAATCGATCAAGTGAAACCAAGATCATTTTAAATTTCCGATTATTAGCATATTTATTATTGACTTCCATGAAATGAGGAAGCTCTTTTACGCATGGCGCACAAGTCGTTGACCAAAAATTAACGACAAGAAGTTTATCTTTCTCCTGTTGAATACGTTTTTCCAGCTCTTCATATTTAATTGAAGAAACCGTTGTCTGTTGTGCTTTAAAAACCGAAAAACACAAACACAGAAATAATATATTGATTACATTCTTCATACTCAAAATTAGTGAAATTATTATTAGTTTTTATTTTGATAATTATTCTTTAAAATCATTTTTATCACTATTATTTGATTTATTTTATTTATATTCGTTTTACAAATTAAAATTATTACTTATGAAAAATTTAAAAAAACTTACAAGAGATCAATTAGAAAAAGTTAATGGTGCTGGAGAAATCAAGTGTGTTACAACTTGCTTTTGTTTTACAGACACAGACGGTGAGGCTTACATCGGTGCTTGCAACGCGAAAGGAGTTTGCTGTTAATTTTTTAAGCACATCTATATTAAACTTCTAATGACGTCAAATTTTGATGTCATTTTTTATTGAAACACCCTATTTTAAATTTAAAAATATATTAACCATATTATATTTTAACTTATAATTTATTCAAATAATTAATTATTTCTCTTATTTTTGACTCTTATAACTCATTTAATCAATTTATATGAAAAAATTTTACTTCTTACTACCTATTTTACTTTTCACATCGTGTGCAACAGTTGAGGAAGATACCTCTGCAGAAGACAATCCAATTTTAGTGACAAAAATGGTGCAGGATGGTGATAATTATACTTTTAGCTATAACGGAGCCAAGATTGTTACCCTGACCAATACAACGGATAATTTCAAAAGAACTTATACGTATTCCGGTGACTTGATTACCAAATATCTTGATACTTACGCTGATGGATCAACACAAACCACAAATGTAACGTACAACAGCTCAAACAAGATCTTAAAAAAATCGTCTACTTATCAAGGCGCAACATACACTACAGATTATGCCTATATTGGAGCCGATCGAGTAAGAATAACGGATGTTATTGCTCATACCAACTCAACTAAAACTTATGTAAAAGATGTTTATTTAAACACTGACGGATCTTTAAAAAACTGGACGGAAACCGTTGCAGATGTACAGCCAGGAACAACTCAAAACGGAACTGGAATTCTTAAAAATGTTGCTTATGACGGAGGAAGTTTTCCATTTAAAAATATTATCGGATACACCAGACTTATGGACAGTGAGGATATGAACGGATCAACCCGTAATGTTATAGATTATAACAACCGTATCCAATATACTACTACACCAGGAGACGAATGGACAATCTACCATTCAACCTACGAATATCATACGAACGGATATCCTAAGAAAGACACCCGCGATTTTTATGAAAAAACAGGGACAAGCATAACCGATACCGAGATCACTACTTACGAATACAATCATTTATAATAAAAAGAGAGCACTTAGGCTCTCTTTTTGCTTTGGTTAAAAGCATTAAAATCTTAATTAAATTCTTTCGCTATGAAAAAATCATTCTTCTTTTTAATAGCATTTTTAGGCATTACAGTATTTGGGCAAAAAGCAGAAACAAAAACAGGTACTCCAACGATTACAGATTATACATTTTTAAAATCAAAAATGAAAATGGATGATGTGGTAACAAAAGCAGATAAGGCACCCGAATTTCCGGGAGGAATGGAAGCTTTCCACAGAAAATTTGCCGAGAACATGGATATTATTGATGTAAAAACTAATAAGATCAACACAAGAGTCTATTTTATCGTTGAAAAAAACGGCTATGTACGATACGTTACTGCAACCGGAGATGATAAAAAACACTCAGCTGCCGCAGAAACAGCCATCAGAAGAATGTTTGTAAAATGGAAACCAGCTACTGTAAATAATGAACCCGTTCGTTATCTTTATACTTTCCCTTTATCATTGAAGAAATATTAAAGCTTCATTATTAATATTTCAACGTTAAATGATTATTTCCCGATCATCTTTTTAATAGAATTCAGCTTCATTAGAGCTTCAATCGGCGTCAAAGTATTGATATCAATTTTCGTAAGTTCTTCACGGATATTTTCCAACACAGGATCATCCAATTGGAAGAAAGAAAGCTGCATATTTTCTTCTGTTACTCTTTTAATGGTTTCAGATGCGCCAGTTCCCTGCCCGCGACTTGCTTCTAACGTTTTGAGGATTTCATTGGCTCTGTTGACCACTTTTGAAGGCATTCCCGCCAATTTTGCCACATGAATACCGAAACTGTGCTCACTTCCACCAGGAACCAGCTTTCTCAGGAAAATAATACTTCCTTTGTTCTCCTGAATAGAAACGTGGAAATTCTTTACACGCTCGAAATTCACAGTCATTTCATTTAGTTCATGATAATGCGTTGCGAATAAAGTTTTAGCCTGAGTCGGATGTTGATGAAGATATTCCGCGATTGCCCAAGCAATGGAAACCCCATCATAAGTTGAAGTTCCACGACCGATTTCGTCTAATAAAATCAAACTTCGATCTGAAATATTATTCAAAATATTAGCGGCTTCGTTCATTTCAACCATGAAAGTTGATTCACCTGCAGAAATATTATCTGTGGCTCCTACTCTCGTAAAAATTTTATCTAAAACTCCAATTTCCGCATGCTTTGCAGGAACAAAACTTCCAATTTGTGCTAAAAGACAAACAATTGCAGTCTGACGAAGAATTGCAGATTTACCCGCCATGTTGGGACCTGTAACCATGATGATTTGCTGAGAATCTTTATCTAAATAAATATCATTCGGAATATATTTTTCACCTAAAGGAAGCGCGTTTTCAATAATCGGATGTCTTGCTTCTTTTAAATCGATTGAGAAACTATCCGTTAAAACAGGTTTTGTATAACTCTCAGAAACAGCCAATTCAGATAAACCAACGGCAACATCCAATTGTGCAATAATGTTCGAGTTCTCCTGAATCTGATCCATATAAACCATCGTTTCAGAACAAACATTTCTGTATAATTGGTTTTCTAAAACGCCAATTTTATCCTCCGCGCCAAGAATCTGACTTTCATATTCTTTTAATTCTTCCGTGATATAACGTTCAGCATTAACCAACGTTTGCTTTCTCAACCAATCACTCGGAACTTTATCTTTATGGGTATTTCGAACTTCAATATAATATCCGAAAACATTATTAAAATCAATTTTAAGGCTAGTAATTCCCGTTCTTTCGATTTCTCGCTGACACATATCATCAAGGAAACCACGCCCTTTACTTTGAAGACCTCTCAACATATCCAGCTCTTCAGAAATACCATTTTTAATCACATTCCCTTTCGCCAGACTTACCGGAAGTTCTTCATTAAGAGAATTTTGTAAGGATTTAATTAATTCATCTAAATCAGACAACGGTTCAAGCCAAGCCAAAACATCAGCATGGGGATGAAGCAACGCTTTAATTTTATGAATATTAATTAAGCTCTGGCGTAAATGTCCTAATTCTCTGGGCGAGATCTTTTCGGCAGCCAGTTTTCCCATTAATCGATCTAAATCGGAAATCGCCTTTAATAATTGGGAAATCTCATATTTCAGATGATCATTTTCATTTAAAAAATCAATTAAAGAAAGCCTTCTTCCAATTTCGTAGACAGATTTTAAAGGAAGGATAATTCTTCTTCTCAACAGCCTTCCGCCCATTGGAGTTGAAGTTTTATCTATAATATCTAATAACGATTTTCCTTGTGGATTGCTTGGATAAACAATTTCAAGATTTCTCAAGGTAAAATTATCCATCATCAAGAAATCTTCCTGAGGAATCACCTGAATCTTTGTAATGTGAGCCAATAAATTATGGTGTGTATCTTCAACAAGATAAGCGAAAATGGCTCCTGCTGCTGCAATTGCCAGTTTAGAATTTTCAACACCAAAACCTTTTAGAGAATTTGTTTTAAAATGATTCGTCAACTTTTCGTAGCCAAAATTATATTGATAAGCCCAATCTTCAAGCTTGAAAGCGCTTTTATTTTTAAGCTGCTCGGGAAGCTGAACACTTCTCTGATAAATAATCTCACTCGGATCAAAAGTATTGACGATATGAAGTATTTTATCTAAATTTCCTTCACTTACCAAAAACTCACCTGTTGAAACATCAACCAAAGCGATTCCGTATTTTTCTTTTTCTTTATGAAGAGAAAGCAGGAAATTATTCTTTTTCGAGTTTAAAACCTGATCATTGAAGGTAACTCCGGGCGTCACCAATTCGGTCACTCCTCTTTTTACAATTCCTTTTACGGTTTTAGGATCTTCCAATTGGTCGCAGATCGCAACACGAAGTCCGGCTCTCACCAACTTTGGAAGATAAGAATCTACAGAATGATGCGGAAATCCAGCCAATTCTATATGCCCGTCTCCATTCGCTCTCTTGGTTAAAACAATTCCTAAAATCTGAGAAGTTCTAACGGCATCCTGTCCGAAAGTTTCATAGAAATCTCCCACTCGAAATAACAAAAGCGCATCAGGATATTTGGCCTTGATGGCGTTATATTGAGCCATTAACGGGGTTTCTTTCTTTTCTTTCGTCGCCTTTGCCATTAAAATCTTTCTTAAAAAATTAGGATGGTAAAAGTATGAAATAAAATAGAAGGATTAAAATGCTTAATAATTTAAAATAATTTTTTCTCCCACGGATTTCACGGATTTACACAGATGATTGCGCATATTTTCTTTTTTATAGAATTAAAGCATGAATCTGTCCACAACCCTTGTCAAGGTTTAGAACCTTGACAAGGGTAATTAATAAAAGATCTAATTAGAAAACTCGTGAAAAATAAAAAATCATGTATTGTTTAGCCGCTTTTCCAAAGCTTCAGTACTTTTTTCATACGCCCATTTCTGTTTGTAATTCACCCATTTAGATTTAAAGATTTTTCGCATCAGTTTATCTGTATATCTCATAATGAAAACATGATACAGCATATTGGCAAAAACTTTCGGTTTATTAGGAAGTGCCCGAAGTGACATTGAAAATCCGGGTTCCAAATATCTGTTGAAATGCCAAAATGCTCCCGGAATAAAAAGTGCATCGCCATGTTCCATGAAGATCTCAAAGCCTTTTGCATATTTTAAAGCCGGAAATTTTTCGTAATCCGGGTTTTCATAATCTACATCATAGATCGTGTGAACCGACAGCGGAACTTTATATAAAAAGGGAGATTGCTTTTGGTCAAATAATAAAATCCTCTTCTTTCCTTCAAAATGGATGTGAAGAAAATCACCAAGATCGACATCATAATGCATTAAAACATGAGCATCGCTTCCCCCGAAAAACAAAGTCGGAAGTCTTTTGAAAAACTTCATTCCAAGATCAGGATAGGTGAAATTTTTCAATAGTTCAGGAAGCCTGTCAGTGATAATATAAAAGAAAATACGAAGATCTGACGGTTTACTTTTTATGGTATCAATATAATCCTTCATCTTCATGTGTGTGACGGGAGCATCTGTACTTTTAGAAGCATCTGCGGGTTTGTTATCATACAGGGGAACGTCTTGTTCACCTGCTTTTTCGCGGATAAAATCGAAATTCCATTTGTCGAAAGCATCCCAACGGCTCGCAAAATTTTTAATTAAGAGAGGTTTATGCTTTTTGAAATAATTTTTCTGAAAATCTTCTTTACTGATATCGTTTACAACATCTACGTTTTCGAGAATCATTTTGTTTCTTGATTTAATGCGAAATAAAAATAGTGTTTTTTTGAAATTTAGAAAAATTTTGGAATTAAATTATTTCCTCGAGATTTACACGGATCATAAAATTATTTTCAAAGATCTGTGTAAACCTGTGCAATCTGTGAGAAATTAAATTCTCTATTTTTTTTAAACTAATTTTAAGTTTCACGTAAAAGGAAAATGAAACGAAAATTTTATCTTTGTAAGACTAACCTAATTTATGAGAGCCTACAACACCAAACATTTCCTTAAAATCCTTTTCAGTTTACATAAAAGTGATACATTGAAAATTCTTTTTCCAAGTATGATTTTGGTGGGATTGTACTCTTGGGGAATTCAATATTTAGAAGTGGAATATTTTCATCTTACTTCAAAATCTGGAGTCAGCAATGTGGGAATGATTCATTCGTTATTAGGTTTTGTGCTTTCTTTATTGTTGGTTTTCAGAACAAATACAGCGTACGACAGATGGTGGGAAGGCAGAAAACTTTGGGGAAAGTTGGTAAATGATACCCGAAATTTTGCCGTAAAAATCAATAATATTTTAGTTGATGACAGAAAAGATGCTGAGCAAATCGCAAGATATTTAAAGTTTTATCCTCACTTTTTAGCAAAACATCTTTCAAAGGAATCTACGAGATTGGCTTTGGATGAAGATTATTCTGAAATTGAAAAATCTTTGAAACACCACGGCCCAAGTGAAATCGTCATTCTTTTAACTCATAAATTAGGTCAGTTAAAAAAAGAAGGAAAAATATCAGACATTGAAATGCTGTATTTAGACACCCAACTTTCAGGTTTTCTGGATGTTTGCGGAGGCTGTGAAAGAATTAAAAACACTCCGATTCCTTATTCTTACTCTTCGTTTATCAAGAAATTTATTATTCTTTACGTTTTTGCCTTGCCGATTGCTTATGTCATTAATATCGGGCTTTTCATGGTTCCGTTGACGGTTTTTGTATATTATGTATTGATGAGTCTGGAAATGATTGCAGAAGAAATTGAAGATCCTTTTAATAATGATGAAAATGATATTCCGATGGAAACTTTAGCACAGAATATAGAGAAGAATGTTCATCAAATTATGGGATTAAAAAAATAAAAATCAACCATTAAAGGTTGATTTCTTTTAGTTCGCCGTCTTGTTTTATTTCTACAAACTTGCTTTCTCGATTTCCGGAAGAATATCCGTAGAAAAACGTCTGATATATTGGTGTAGAGTACAAATATCCTCCATAAGCATTGTATGCGTCCGACTGCCCCGTTTTTTGCTGATAACTTGCTGTCGCTGTAAAATTGACAATTGTTTCAAGATAATATTTTCCGGGTTTCAGTTTTTCGAATTTAAATCTGCCGTGATCGTCGGTCAAAGCTTCAATTCTATATTTAAAAGCTTCTTCAGACATATAAACTGTAGTTTTTTTGTTCTCATACTTTTTTCTCATGCTGTAAAACTCTTCAAAATAAGGCGTTACAGGAAAAAGCATTACCACAGTTCCTTTCGGGGCATAATGTTTTTCTCCAAGCAAAGGTTTGATTCCCCAATTATTTTTTTGTTTGGTTGAAGCCACACCTTCAAGCGTAGAATTTCCAAAGCCAATCATTTGCTGAGCTAATTTCTTATCAAAAAAAGCTTGAGGATAATAGGTATTTTGAGCCTTTGAAAAAATAAAACCAAAGAGCAACATCATAACAACTGAAACATTTTTCATAGTATATTTTTTAGTCAAATATAAGTATTTTGCTATTTTTGAAATAAAAAATTCTATGAAATACATTTTTCTGTTACTATTTTCAACAACGTCTTTTGCATTAGCACAAAAACCATGCGGATTTAAAGACGGTCTACAGGAAGGAAACTGCAAACAGTTCTATGAAAGCGGACAGGTAAAAGAAGTTGCCGACTGGAAAAAAGGAAAATTAGAAGGTGACGCCATTTTCTATTTTGAAAATGGAAAAACACAGGCCAAAGGAGAATATAAAAAAGGATATAAAGTAAAAGAATGGGATTATTACGATAAAAATGGCGTTTTAACCTCGAAAGAAGTCTTTAGAAATGGAGATAAAAACGTTTATGATAATAGTTCTACTGCAACTTTTTATTCAACTTCAGGCGCTGTGATTGAAGTTTCTAATTATAAATTTGGTAAATTAGACGGCGAAAGTAAACTTTTTCATGATGATGGGAAGTCGGTAAAGCAGGTTGGTTTTTATCAAAACGGTCTTGCAATCGGGAAATGGAAGGCGCTTTATCCATCAGAAAAAATCCAGAGAGAAACGGAGTTCGTAAATGATAAAAGAGACGGCAACAGAGTTCATTATCGCGAAGACGGAAGCATCGAAAAAACGGAAGTTTACAAAGAAGGAAGATTAATTTCAACAAAATAATACATTGGTACACAAATTAAAACTGGAAGAACTTAACAGAATAGATGTAGAAACATTCAAGAAAGTTGAGAAAATTCCTTTAATCATAGTTTTAGATAATATTAGAAGTATGCACAATGTGGGTGCTACTTTCAGAACGGCAGATGCTTTTTTAATTGAAAAAATTATTCTGTGCGGGATCACTCCACAACCGCCTCACCGTGAGATTCACAAGGCGGCATTAGGCGCAACAGAAAGTGTTGACTGGAGCCATGAAAGTGATATTAACACTACAATTAGCGATCTGAAAAGTAAAGGATTTGAAATTATCGGTATTGAACAAACCTCAAACAGCCAGATGATTACAGATTTCACGATCGATAAGACAAAGAAATATGCTTTAATTCTTGGAAATGAAGTTGAAGGAATCAGCGATGAAGCATTAGAAAATATTGATACATTTTTAGAGATTCCGCAGTTAGGAACCAAGCATTCTTTAAATGTAAGCGTATGTGGAGGAATCGTGATGTGGGAGTTCACAAAGGCCTTAAAATAAAAAAACTGCATGTGTCTAAAAGACAGTGCAGTTTGAAATAAATCTAATAAAAAGTAAAAATGAAAGGCGACAAAGATACTTTTTTTTTCGGCGCGAACAAATTTTAAAATTGGTTTTTTTATTTTCTCCAAAAAAAATATAGGTTTTCAGAAAAAGTTTCGTTTAATTTTTTATAAATTAGCACAATGTTTATCAAGGACTATATCTCAAAAGATTTCCCGTGTTTTAGCTTGACTGACTCAATAGAATCAGCAAGAAACATGTTAGAGGACTTTGGATATTCTCATATTTTCGTTAAAAAATCCAATCACTTTTACGGAGCAATTGCGCAGGATTTCCTTTATGAAGAAGAAGGAACCCTGAAAGATCTTGAACATCAGATCGAGCGTTTTGCAATTCTTGAGGATAACAATATTATGGACAGCATTCGTTTGTTTTATACCTTCAATGCCAGTATAATTCCGGTTATCAATAAAAACGAAAAGTATTTGGGATACATCGGCTCCGACGACATTTTCCAGGATTTGTCTAAATATCCGCTGTTTTCGGAACTAGGAGCTATCCTTACGATTGAAACCCCCGCCAGAAGATATTCAATGACAGAAATTGCCAATATTATTGAGAGTAACAACTCTAAATTTTATGGTGGATTCATCAGTTTTATGTCCGATGAAGTAATTCATGTGACCATAAAAATAAGCAATGAAAATCTGGGCTCGATAGACGCAACTTTTGACCGTTATGATTATAGAATTGTAGAAAAATTCTATTCTGACGAAAAATCTGATTTGTTTAAAGACAGATTCGGCTTTTTACAAAAATTCATAGAAATTTAAACATGAAGGCAGCCATATATTCTCAGAAAAAAGATCTTGATACTTTTTTATATTTAAGCAAATTTGTTTCAGAACTTGAAAGCAGAGGCGTAAAATCTGTTTTGTACGAGGGAATGGCGGAAGCGCTTCAGTTTTCAAAAATATTTGAGACCTTTAATAATAAGCAGGATCTTATTGATAAAGAAGTTGATCTTTTCTTCACTTTCGGTGGAGACGGAACGATTGTAAACTCTTTAACTTTCATTGAAGATCTTGAAATCCCAATTGTTGGTGTAAACACCGGAAGATTAGGATTTTTGGCAAGTTTTACTAAAGAAGAAGCCTTCAAAGAATTGGATGCGATCTTAAAAGGTGATGTAAAAACGAGCCGTCGTGCTGTTATTGAAGTCGTTTCACCAAGATCAGACGAATTTTTTCCGTATGCTTTAAATGATGTTACCGTTTCCAGAAAAGAAACGACATCTATGGTTACGGTTGATTCATATATTAATGATGAATTTTTAAATGTATTCTGGGGAGATGGCGTTATCGTTTCTACCCCAACAGGCTCTACTGCTTACTCTTTGAGTTGTGGTGGACCGATCATTTCTCCCAATAACGAAAACTTCGTCATCACTCCTATCGCTCCTCACAATCTGAATGTGAGACCTTTAGTGGTTAATGACAGAGTAGAAATAAAATTCAAAGTTGAAAGCCGAGTGCCTCAATATTCGCTTTCTTTAGATTCAAGATTAATACATATAGAAACAGATCAGGAGATCATCATTAAAAAGGCAAGTTTCCAGATACTTTTGGTACAGCCGAATGATCTGAGCTTCTACGAAACCATCCGCCAGAAACTACTTTGGGGGCGCGACAAAAGAAATTAACAATTTATCAAAAATTCTTACCTTTACAGGAATTTTAGAAACACCTAATAATTTATATAAAAAGTAAAACATGAGCAGAATTTTCCCGGCAGGAGTTGCCACAGGTCAATTAGTTACTGATATTTTTCAGCATGCTAAAGAAAACAAATATGCATTACCAGCTGTAAACGTAATTGGTTCTAGCAATGTAAATGCTGTTATGGAAACTGCAGCAAAATTAAACTCTCCTGTTATCATTCAGTTTTCTAACGGTGGAGCTGCTTTTAACGCAGGAAAAGGATTAAGCAATGACGGTCAGAAGGCTGCTATTTTAGGATCTATTGCCGGAGCTAGACATATTCACACTCTTGCAGAAGCTTACGGAGCGACTGTAATTTTACATACTGACCACTGTGCAAAAAAATTATTGCCTTGGATCGACGGATTATTGGATGCTAGTGAAGAATTTTATAAGCAGACAGGTAAATCTCTTTACTCTTCTCACATGTTGGATCTTTCTGAAGAATCTTTAGAAGAAAACTTGGAGATTTCTGTTAAGTATTTCGAAAGAATGGCTAAAATGCAGATGACTTTAGAAGTTGAGATCGGTGTTACAGGAGGTGAAGAAGATGGTGTTGATAACTCTGATGTAGACAACTCTAAATTATATACTCAGCCTGAAGATATTGCTTATACTTATGAGAAATTAAAAGCTGTTTCAGACAACTTTACTATTGCAGCAGCATTCGGTAACGTACACGGAGTTTACAAGCCTGGAAACGTGGTTCTTACACCAAAAATCCTTGACAACTCTCAGAAATTTGTTGAAGAAAAATTCGGAACTGGTGAAAAGCCTGTGAATTTCGTATTCCACGGAGGTTCTGGATCTACTTTAGAAGAGATCAGAGAAGCTATCGATTACGGTGTGATCAAAATGAACATTGACACAGATCTTCAATTCGCTTACACAGAAGGAATTAGAGATTATATGGTTAACAATATTGATTATTTAAGAGCTCAAATCGGAAATCCTGAAGGAGAAGAAAAACCTAACAAAAAATTCTATGACCCAAGAGCTTGGGTAAGAAAAGGTGAAGAAACTTTCTCTACAAGATTGGTTAAAGCGTTTGAAGACTTAAATAACGTAAATACGCTTAAATAAATTATAAATAAATGCTAAAAGATGAGTGATAAGTGATTTTTAAACCGCTTTCATTTCATCTTTTAGCATTTATCATACATCAATTATATAGATATGGCATTCGACTGGTTTAAAAGAAAAGCAAAAAACATTACGACCTCTACTGATGAAAAAAAGGATGTTCCCAAAGGTCTTTGGCACCAAACTCCGTCAGGAAAAGTAGTAGAACATGACGAACTGAAGAAAAACAATTATGTTTCTCCTGAAGACGGATTTCATGTAAGAATAGGAAGTGCAGAATTTTTTGATATCCTTTTTGACGAAGGTAAATTCACTGAACTAGATGCTAATGTTGAAAGTATAGACATCCTAAACTTCAAAGATACAAAGCCTTACGCTGATCGTTTGAAAGAAGTAAGAGCAAAAACAAAGCTTACAGATTCCATCAGAAATGGTGTAGGAACTGTAAACGGAACTAAAATGGTAGTTTCTTGTATGGATTTTGCTTTTATTGGAGGATCGTTAGGTTCTGTAATGGGTGAAAAGATCAGAAGAGCAATTGATTACTGTATCGCCAACAAACTTCCTTATATGATCATTTGTCAGTCAGGAGGAGCGAGAATGCAGGAAGCAACCTATTCTTTGATGCAATTGGCTAAAGTACAGGCTAAATTGGCTCAACTTTCAGAAGCAGGACTTTTATACATCGCATATCTTTGCGACCCTACTTTTGGAGGAATTACAGCTTCTTTCGCAATGACTGCAGATATCATTATGGCTGAACCTAAAGCTTTGATCGGCTTTGCAGGACCAAGAGTTATCCGTGAGACCATCGGTAGAGACTTACCGGAAGGTTTCCAAACTTCTGAATTCTTGCAGGAAAAAGGATTCGTTGATTTCATCGTAAAAAGAACTGAAATTAAAGAAGTAGTAGCTAAGACAGTAAATTTATTAGCAGTACATGCTTAAAATTTGTAACAAATACAATACAATCTCTCTCTAATTGGGGAGAGATTTTTATTTATGAGGACTTTTAAAATATTTTTCAATACAATCCGAAGTATGAGCTTTAAAAAGATTTGTCGTCTTTTGTCGCTTGTTCTTCCTCATCCTCTTTTTTCTTTATTAAGCTTTTATGCTACTATGCAGGCTTTTACTATCGCTCAGAAACGCTTTCCCAAAACGGCTTCCAATAATGGCATTGGTAATGCTTTCAGACACGCTCTTTGGTGCGCTTTCATCCTGATGTATTGTAGCAAGATTTCTTCACCCGAAAAAGCATTGGATTTCTGTAAAAGAATAACCGATATGCACGAAGAGCTATTCCCAAATAAACCATTAGAAACCAAAATGGATCTTCATAACAATAAAATCGGAATGGATTATTTCATGGAATTGTTACCCGGAATTCACCGTCAGTTTTTTGAAAAAGGATTTTTTATTGATGCTTTAATTGATAAAATGAAAGACGCAAAAGTTCTGAAAAACCTGGATGATGATTTTGCGGGACACTTGGTTTATCTTGACGAAAAGTAGTTTTTCAAAAATGTTTTAAAATCATTAAGTCTTATTAAGATTTTAAGTTAAAGTCAATCATTCTGATTTTTAAAGCTAAATCTTAATATTCTTAACTCCTTATTCAATCTTAATGGTTCAAAAAAAATAAAAGTTTAAATAGTTTTACATTAAATTTATTATCTTTTCTCAAATTTTAATTTAATCAAATGGTTCTCAGCAGAATTTGGTCGGCTTTTATTATCGTTGCCATTGCTATAGCAAGCATAAAGTATATGTCATCAAGTCATTACAAAACCATTTTCAATGATATGGTTGTTGGAAAAGGCGGTGATACGGTGCAGATAGCAACTCAGAAAATGAATACCCTCTCTCCTATTGTCCGAGACAGTTTGATGAAAAAACAGAATTTTGCCGATAGCAGAATTCATTACAAGACAGATTCTCTGAAACAAGATGTAAAAGTTTACCGTGTTCAGGAATCAGATGGCGTTATCGGAACCTCTGAAACCGCTGTGAAGATCTGTATCGGTTTAATTGGAATCATGACCTTATTCATGGGATTCATGAGTATCGCAGAAAAAGCCGGCGGAATCAATCTTTTAAGTCGATTAATTCAACCTTTCTTTTCAAAATTATTCCCGGAAATACCAAAAAACCACCCTGCTTTCGGGCATATGTTAATGAATTTCAGTGCTAATCTTTTAGGATTGGATAATGCCGCAACACCATTTGGTTTAAAAGCCATGGAAAGTCTTCAAACTTTAAATCCAAATAAAGATACTGCGAGTAATTCACAGATTATGTTTCTGTGTCTTCACGCAGGAGGAATGACTTTAATTCCGGTTTCTATCATCGCAATTAGAGCTTCTATGGGTTCTAAAACCCCAACGGATATTTTCCTTCCTTGTATGATCGCGACGTTTGCAGCTACATTAGCGGCAATGATTATTGTTTCTTTATATCAGAAAATAAATCTTCTTCGTCCTGTAGTTATCGCTTATGTAGGCGGAATTTCAGCGATCATTGGACTTTTGGTTGTATACCTGGTTCAATTAAGCAAAGATGAATTAGACACCTTTAGTAAAGTTTTAAGCAACGGACTGATTCTCTTTATTTTCTTGGGAATTGTTCTTGGTGCACTTTATAAAAAAATTAATGTTTTTGATGCTTTTATTGAAGGGGCAAAAGAAGGTTTTACAACCTGCGTCAAGATTATTCCTTATCTAGTTGGAATGCTGATTGCAATTTCTCTTTTAAGAACTTCAGGAGTTTTTGATGTCATCATCGATGGAATGAAATGGGTAGCGTACACTGCTAATTTTGATCCTCGTTTTGTTGACGGACTTCCAACCGCATTAATCAAACCTCTATCCGGTTCCGGAGCCCGTGGAATGATGGTTGACACCATGTCAACTTTCGGAGCAGATAGTTTCCAAGGGAAGTTGGCTGCTGTTCTGCAGGGAAGTTCAGATACGACGTTTTACGTGATTGCTGTTTATTTTGGAGCAGTAGCAGTGAAGAATACAAGATATACGGTAATTGCTATGCTTTTGGCAGATTTAGTGGGTGTTATTACTGCGATTGCGTTGGCTTATTTGTTTTTTGCATAATTCAATTTCATGAAAGCTTATATTCAAACTGATAAAAATGGAGAATTTTATAATGTAAATGCTTTTGTAGCCTATGAAGGGTTCAAAAATTTCGGCTTTGAAACTCAGAAGTTTATTGACGTTGATGAGATTTTAGATAAAACTCCTGAATACATTATTGTTGGTGGAATTGGAAATGTAAGAAAGCGATTGCAAAATTTAAATATCATTCGTAAAAACAAAGAAATAGATTATCCCGAAGAATTAAAACCATTTATAAAAAGAAAAATTTGGAGCTCTTCCATCAACGAAGTATTCAATAAAAAAGAATGGAATATTTTTATCAAACCTCAAACAGAAACAAAATTATTCGTTGGAAAAGTCATTAAAAACGAAATGGATTTTTTAGGATTAATTTATGAAGAGAAAGACACTGAAATTTGGTGCTCTGAACTTGTAAATTTCAAAACAGAATGGAGGTGCTTTATTCGATATAAAGAAATTCTTGACATAAGAAGATATAAAGGAGATTGGGATACAAAAATCGATATAAAAACTGTTTTATCAGCAGTAGATTCGTTTATTTCACAACCCAATTCATATGCGTTAGATTTTGGTGTAAATGAAAGGGGTGAAATGTTTTTAGTAGAAGTTAATGATGGTCATTCATTAGGAACTTATGGTCTTTCATCTGCTAATTATGCTAAATTTCTCTCAGCAAGATGGAGCGAATTAACCCAAACAGAGGATTATTTAAACTTTTAATATAAGAACAACTAGATTATGATCACAGATAAAGAATTCACATTAAGATTAATACGTCAGTTAACTCAAGCATTACAAAAACTGATTTTAGACAAACCTGAGGAAAGCTTAATGCAGAAAGAATTAGATTTTGATTCTTTAATGAAAGATATTTTCAAGTTTGATTTTGTTACACTTTCAGCAAAATCTAAAGAAGAAATCATAGAAATTGTTAATGAGAGACAGGAAAGAGACCACAAAGATTATTACGAAATGCTTGGGAATCTTTTCTATTTTACAGGTAGAGGACAAAAAAATAATGACTTTTTAGACAAAGCAAAAACGTTTTACGAACTGTATCTTCAAACCAGCGGAATTTTTGCGCTTCCGGTTATCAACAGAATCAACGAAATAAAAAAAAGCACTTGAATAAAGTGCTTTTGTATTTTTAGAATGTTATTTTATAAGTTCCGGTGGAGGATGTGCTTGCTTTTTCGGCTTTCACATACTTCTTAACCCAAGACACCGCTGTAGAAGAAATACAGGAATCTGATGTTCCTCCTGATCGTCTTGCAGAGACTACATTTCCTGCTTTATCTACGGTGTAGGCAATTGTGATTGTTCCACTCGCCGTACAGCTATTGGCTGGCTGTGAACCTCCTCTTCCCATTGTTCCGGGAATGTATCCTATTAATTTTCTATCGATTCCGACTTTGCTATCGCCATTTCCATCTCCACCAAGAGGATCACCTGCATTTCCCATTCCTTCTCCCGTTCCTTGGCTTCCGGCTTTGGTTCCTCTTCCTTTAATTAAATTTCCGATGGCTGCATTTCCTTTTCCATCACCATTTCCAGTTTTGGAGTTGGCTGTTGTGGCGCCTGCTTTCTTCGTATTTTTAGAAGCAGATGTACTTGTTGCTGCTTTTTTATCAGATTTTTTAGCTTCTTCTTTTTTAGGAACCGTAAGTTTTGAATTATTTCCTGTAATTACTTTCTCCTTAGCTTCAGCCTTCTTCGTTTCAGGCTGGGGTTCAGGTTTTACAACGGTTTTAGTTTCAGGAACAGGAGTTTCTACAGGTTCTGGAGTCACAACTTCTGTCGCGGCAGCTAGACTTCCTTCCTGGTCAGCAGGTTCTTCAATGCCTTTTCCGTTTCGGTTATCTCCAAAATTGACGAGCATTGTGGTAACAACTTCATCAGGCTTTTTATCCAGCTCCGGCTTTAATTTATATAGAAAAACAAAAAGCAGGATTGCAGACCAAATAAGGATAGAAAGTATCGCACTCTTTATCCTGTCTCGGTTTTGCTCGTCTTTGTTCACTGTATAACTTCTCATCTTAAAATGATCCTTCCCGATATTTTCGGAGTTATTATTTATCTTTAACCGTCGCAATGGCAATATTGAATTTATTCTTTTCAGCAATTTCCATTACAAAAACAACATCTTTATGCATTGTATTTTCGTCTGCACGAATTGTAAAAGACTTGTTGGCTTGGTTATTTAATTTACTGACAATCAACGGCTCCAATTGATCTTTCGTCACAGGACTATCATCCACAAAATAAGATCCGTCCGGCTTAATACTTACCACCAAAGGATTGGGAATATTATCTTCTACCGCTCCCGCTTTCGGCAAATTTACCTCAATAGCGCTTTGATTGGCGGCCGATGAAGTAATCATAAAGAATATCAGCATCAGCAAGATAACATCGGTCATCGCTGCCAAACTGAATTCGGGATTCGCTTTATTTCTTCTCTGAATTTTCATCTGGAAAGATTTATAAAGGTTTATTGATAAGATCTAAAAATTCGCCAGACATATTCTGAGCTTTCAATACAAACTTATCAATTCTTGTTAAGAGAATATTGTAGAAAAAGTTAGCCGGAATTGCCACCGCAAGACCAACCGCAGTTTGTCCCAACGCGGTATAAATACCTTCAGACAAAGTTTTCGGAGAGAAAGATCCTGATGCGTGAGATAGATTAAAGAATGCAATGATCATCCCGATAACCGTTCCCAAAAGTCCTAACATCGGAGCAATACTCGGTACAACCGCCAAAAGGTTAAGGTTTTTCTCCATATTTGCCACTTCTACCTGAGCCTGAGATTCCATCGCGCTTACAATATCTGAAACAGGACGTCCCAATCTTGAAATTCCCTTTTCTAAAATCCTTCCTTCAGGTGAATTTTGTCTTTTACAGTAATCTGCTGCGGATTCTATTTTGCCTTCTTTAATGAAATCTTCAATATTATCCATGAAATTGGAATCCGTTTTTGAGGTCAGTCTTTTAATAAAGAAAAATCTTTCAAAAAACAGATATACCGAAAACACACCAAGCGCCAATACGGTAAACATTACTATTTTAGCGAAAGCTCCACCATGGAACATGATCTTCCAAAATGAAAATTCTAAATCGTCTGTTGCAACTGCTGGTGCAGTTATTTGCGCAAATAAAATCTGAGTAAGTTCCGTTAGCAGCATTAATATTAGTATTTATAAAGGTTTTAACGACAAAAGTAGTTGAATATTATTAATTGATGTCTTAAAAAATGCTTAAAAACACCTTAAATTTTGTTATTTTTTATCAACAACAAATTTCTCTCCAAAAACATTTGAAAAGAAATCTGATATTAAAACATTGAGGAGAGATTAATTTTAATCCTCGTCTACCTCAATATCATCTTGTTTGAATTCGCATTTGAGTCTAAAAGGAATCGGCGTGTCCGACCCTGTGTAGAAATCATCAATGGTTCCCTTCCAGATGACCTGAAGTACGTCTTCTTCGTTTTTGTCGAATTGAAGCTCATTATCATAAATAAAAGCCTCTTCATCGTCGAAAAGATCTACTTCTGTGTAGGTTTCCTCATCAGAATCATTGATTTTAATACTTTTTCCCTGTATTTCCGCTGTTTCGATAGGAAAATCGAAAATATTAAGCGAAAGTTGCGGAAAATTGTAGTGTAAAGAATCATCATCTACATGATCTAAGCTGTCATCCGTGATTATTTCAACCTCAAGAAAATGTTCTTGGTTACTGTAAACCGCCTTGCAATAAGTATTTCTAATATTGTATGTTAGCGTTTCGTCCGGATGGTAAATTTTTAAAATCCCTTTCATTATTTCTTAAAAAAGAGCTGTAATAATATGATTGTTAAACGTTTTCAGCAAAGATAAAAAATAGATTGAAAGTGGAAAATATTTTGAAAATTATTTTTCTAAAAATCCGATTTATTAATAATCGGTTTATTTCAATAATACTTACTTTTGTTTTCATAAAGATTCTGAAAATGAAAAACATTTTATCGAAAAGTATTTTAGGTTTAGGCTTGGCAGTAAGCTTAATTTCATGTAAAAAATCCGATTCTCCTTTAACGAAAGTTACTCCGACAAACATAGATTCTATTGCTTCGAATTATTATGAGCAATATCTAAAATTATATCCGTTGGAAGCTACGTCACAGGGAGATCTCAGATATAATGATCAGCTTCCGATCAACATCGATAAAGACTTCATTTCCGGAGAAGTAGCTTTTTATAATTCTGTTCAAAAACAATTGGATCAGGTAGATTACAAAAGTCTTTCTGATGATGATAAAGTGGTGTATGATGTTTTGGATTACACCTTAAAAGATAAAACTGAAGCCTATGCTTATCATCCTGAATATATTCCGTTTACTCAATTTGGCGGATTGCCATTAAATTTCCCTTTGTACGGAAGCGGAGAAGGAAGCCAGCCATTTAAAACTGAAAAAGATTACGAAGACTGGTTGAAAAGAATGGATAAATTCCCTTTATGGATGGATGCAGCCATTGAAAATTTTAAAGAAGGAATCAATAATAAAGTCGTTTTGCCTAAAAAGCTGATCGTAAAAATGATTCCTCAGATGAAAGCCGAAGAAATCACCACTCCTGATTTCGAAAAAAATATTTTCTACGGCCCAATTGAAAAATTTCCGAAAGATTTCACTCAGGCTCAAAAGGATAAATTCACGAAACTGTATCAGGATGCTATTTCTAAAAAAATAATTCCTGCTTATACAAAAATGGGCAAATTTTTAGAAACAGAATACCTACCAAAAGGAAGAGATACAGACGGTTACAACAGCCTACCGAAAGGAAGCGATATCTATGCTTATTATGTAAAAAGCTGGACGACAACGAATAAATCTCCGGAAGAAATTAATAAAATCGGACTTCAACAAGTTGCCATGCTTCGTGCTGAAATGGAAAAAGTAAAACAACAAGTCGGTTTTTCAGGAACATTGGAAGAATTCATCAATTTTGTAAAAACTGATCCAAAAGCGATGCCTTACAAAACTTCCAAGGAAGTTTTAACCGGATTTAATGGTATTTTAGCTAAAATAACTCCGAAACTGAAAACGATGTTCAGTGTAACTCCGAAAACAAAATTTGAGATCAGACAGACTGAAAAATTCAGAGAAGCAAGTGCAAGCGCAGAATATATCCAAGGAACACCAGACGGAAAAAGACCGGGAATTTTCTATGTTCCGCTTCCTGATCCTTCAAAATTCAATGTAACTTCAGGAATGGAGTCGCTTTTCCTGCATGAAGCAATTCCGGGACACCACTATCAGGTTTCTCTGCAACAGGAAAATATAAAATTACCAAAGTTCATGAGATTCGGTTGGTTTGGAGCTTATGGTGAAGGTTGGGCGCATTACTGCGAAACTTTAGGTCCGGAATTCGGTTTGTATACAGATCCTTATCAGAAAATGGGCTATTTAAGCGACCAGATGTTGAGAGCCGTAAGATTGGTTGTCGACACAGGAATGCATACCGGAAAAATGTCGAGAGAAGAAGCTATCAAATATTTCCTAAGCAATATTTCTTATGATGAAGCCGGTGCAACTGCAGAAGTTGAGAGATACATGGCAATGCCCGGACAGGCTTTAGGATATAAAATCGGTTCGTTGAGAATCCGTGAATTGAGAGATCAATATCAAAAACAGCTTGGAAATAAGTTTAGCTTGGCAAAATTCCATGATGAAGTATTGAGTCAAGGTTGCCTTCCTTTAGATGTTTTGAACAGAAAAATGGAGCTTTGGGCGAAGAAGCAGAAGTAATTTGATGAGAATTATTCTAATCTTTTTTGTTTTTCTTTTTTTAAGTTGTAAAACCGAGAAAAAAGAAATAAGCAAATTTCAAAAAATAATTATTGATGGAAGTTTGGTTGACAATGATACGATCAAACTTCTATCAAAATATCCTGAACTTAAATTATTTAATAGCGAAAAAGAAAACAGTAAAACCAGAACAGCTTATGTTCTTGAGACAGCAAATTATTATGATTCAGGTTTATTAAGGACAATTCATTTTGAAGACTATAAATGTAAGGCAGAATATAAGCAAGACACTCTTAATATTTGGTTGAATAACAACAATGGATATTTTGGAAACGGTGTCTTGGTAAAAGTTTTTAACGGTCAATTTTTAATTAAAGATATAGACCCGAAAACATTAAAGGGTGAAATCAAATTTATTAATTCAAAGCCTTTCTATCAAAAACTAGTTCTTAATAAAGATATATTTCAAAAAAATGATAGCATTTATGGCTTTATTGATTACAAAACAGATGTAGACTCATTAGTTAAAAAGAATTTTAGAGGATATTTCAAAACTTCAATTAATTAAAATAAAAAAAACAAAAAAATGATGATAACAGAAAGCCTGAAATCTCTTTACGTGAGAGACCTAAATAAATTAAAAACAGAAATTGAAGCTTATCAAAGCGAAGATTCAATGTGGGAAATTGACAAAAGCATAGCCAATTCTGCAGGAAATCTTTGTCTTCATTTGGTTGGAAATCTTAATCATTTTTTTGGAGCAATACTGGGAAATTCCGGTTATGTGAGAAACAGAGAACTTGAGTTTTCATTAAAAGATATTCCGCGTACAGAGTTAATTGAAAAAATTGAAGGAACATTAGATATTGTCATCAAAACACTCGATCAGCTTGATGAAAATGATCTGAAAAAAGAATATCCTCTTGAACCTTTAGGATATAAAATGACAACTGAATATTTTCTGATTCATCTTTTTGGGCATTTGAGTTATCATTTGGGGCAAATCAATTATCATAGAAGATTGCTGGATAATTAAAAATATATTTCTGGATAGTAAAAACAACCTCGAAAAGGTTGTTTTTTTATTTATCAAACATCATTTTCGTAATAAAATCCTTCTCGCCTTTTCCTCTTGCCGGAGAATATTCTCTTCCGTAGAAAATGATTTGCAGATGGAGTTTATTCCAAACCTCTTCTTTCCAAATATTCTTTGCGTCTCGTTCTGTTTCTACAACGTTTTTTCCAGAAGTGAGCTTCCATTGCGTCATCAGCCTGTGAATGTGTGTATCGACAGGAAAAGCAGGAAATCCGAAGCCCTGACTCATCACCACAGAAGCTGTTTTGTGTCCTACTCCAGCCAATTCTTCCAATTCTTCATAGGTTTGCGGAACAATACTGTTATGTTTTTCTACTAATACTTCTGCCATTTTTTTTAGATTCTTAGCTTTGGTATTGGATAGTCCGATTTCTTTGATCAGTTCTTTAATTTCAGAAACTTCTAATTTTGCCATTTTTTCAGGCGTATCTGCAACGGCAAATAATTGAGGCGTCACCTGATTCACTTTTTTATCGGTCGTCTGCGCAGAAAGTGCCACAGCAACCATCAACGTATAAGCATCAGAATGTTCTAATGGAATCGGAACTACCGGATATAATTTTTCTAATTCAATTTGAGCAAGCTCAGCCCTTTGCTTTTTTGTCATTTAACCATTAAATTTGAACAAAATTAAATCATTATGTTGAAAGTTGGAGACAAATTACCTGAATTTGAAGGAATAAATCAAGAGGGAGAAACGGTAAGTTCATCAAAATTAATTGGGAAAAAGTTGGTTATTTTCTTTTATCCCCAAGCCAATACTCCAACCTGTACGGTAGAAGCTTGTAATTTGAGTGATAATTATTCTCAATTAGAAAAAGCAGGATTTCAGTTATTAGGAATAAGTGGTGATTCTGTAAAAAAACAGAAAAATTTCCACAGCAAATTTGCTTTTCCTTATGATCTGATTGCCGATGAAAATCGTAATATTATTGAAAAATTCGGTGTTTGGCAGGAAAAGAAAACGTTCGGAAAAACCTACATGGGAATTATAAGAACGACTTTTATTTTTGACGAAAAAGGTATTTGTGAAAGAGTAATTGAAAAAGTGACTTCGAAAACGGCTGCTGAGCAGATTTTAGAAGGATAGATTTAAACACGAATAACGCAAATATTTTCACAAATGCCACAAAAACTAGTGATATTCATGAAAATATTTGTGTTTTTTATTCTGTTTCGAAATACATTAGTTCTTCATCTTCGTTGGGAAGCGTTACATGATTTTTGAACTTTAAGCCTAATTTTTCGATTAATTTTTGGGAAGAAAAATTATCTTTTAATGTAATTGCAGAGATCTTTTTTAAACCAAAATCATCCATTCCGATGGATTTTACTTTTTGAGCAGCTTCATAAGCGTAACCTTTGCCTTCAAATTCTTCTAAGAGAGAAAATCCGATATCTACGATGTCTAAACCTTCTCTTTCGAAGATTCCTACTCCACCGATCTTCTCATTTTTATCTTTAGTAACAACCAAATAATTTCCGAAACCTAACCTTTCAATTTGCGGAAGAAATCTGTTTTTGATGTAATTTTCGGCATCAGAAATGGTTTTAAGATGACGATCTCCGATATATTGGATGAATTTCGGTCTGTTGTACAGTTCGAAAATAAACTCTCCATCCTCCAATGACATTGGACGAAGAATGAGTCTTTCTGTTTCGTAGACGTTATTTTCGCTTGGTAGATTTGGCTGGTTTTTTAGGCTCATCTTTTGGTTCTTCCTTTTTTTCTATTTTCATAAGCCTTGGATTATTCGCACATTTTTTATTGTAAAGTTCAATATAAGCTCCATTGTCTTTTACATTGGTAATGGCTCCTGTTGACTTATTTATCGTTAATGTATAATGCTTTTTCTGGTAAGGACATTCTTGTGAAGTAAGCTTTCCGAGGTCTAAATAGTAGTTAGAAGTATCTTCATAATAATTTGCTGCAACATCTTTAAACTCTTCATCTACAATATATCCTTCTATCGTTGCCGCAATGGCAGCTTCCTGAATATTGTCAACCTTTCCGATAAATGTTTTTAGCCCATTAACATCTGTGACGTAATTCATTTTTCCACCGGAAGAATAGGCGATATAATAGAAACTGTCTTCCTCCGGAAAAAGGTCAAATCCTGAAAATTGAGGTGTATAATCCTGCTTAGATCCGGAAATACTAATCTCCTGATCTTTTGCATAGGTATTATAAACCAACACCCAAAAAACTATTTTACCGTTTGGTATAATTCCTTTTAAAATATTAGGAATACTGCTAAATTTTTTCTTCTCTTGAGCATACGTAAGCGTCCCTAAAAGAAAGAAAATCAATAAAATAAGTTTGGATGTATTTTTTATCATAATTCAAAACGTGGCAGAAATTATGCCATTTTTTCTAAATGAATTTTTCTCCTTTTTTTAAATTTTTAAGATCAAGAACGTAATCTTTTATTAACTGGTCGTGATCTCTTGGGCAAATCAGTAAGACTTTCTCTGTATCTACAACGATGAAATCTTTCAATCCATCAATAACAATTGCTTTATTACTGTTTTTTACATGAATGATGTTTCCTTCTGTGTTGTAGGTTAGAATATGTTTTTGCTTTACTGCGTTCTCGTTTTCGTCTTTTTCAGCGTTTTCATAAACAGATGTCCAAGTTCCTAAGTCGCTCCATCCCAGATCAGAAGGAATTACGTAAACGTTTTTAGCTTTTTCCAAAATTCCGTTATCAATAGAAATTTTCTGAACTTTCGGATAAATAATTTCAATACAGCTTTTTTCACTGTCTGCATTGTATTCACAAGCCATAAAATGCTGTGTCATCTCGGGAAGATACATTTCAAAAGCATGATGAATCGTTTTTACATTCCAGATAAAAATCCCAGCATTCCAAAGGAAATCTCCACTTTCCATAAAGCTTTTTGCAAGTTCCAGAATCGGTTTTTCCGTAAAAGTCTTAACCTTAAAATGTTCTGATCCTTTTTTATCTACAAATTGTATATAACCGTAACCTGTATCTGGTCTTGTTGGTGTAATCCCCAACGTTACAAGATAATCATTCTTAGAAGCCAGATCAAAAGCCACCTCTACTTTTTCCAAGAAAATATCTTCTCTCAAAATCAAATGATCTGCCGGTAAGACGATCATTGTTGCATTAGGATTGAGCTCAGCAATTTTATTAGCCATGTAAAGATTACATGCTGCTGTATTTTTTATTAATGGTTCACCTACGATATTTTCTTCCGGAACTTCAGGTAATTGCTGATGAGAAAGAGTGATATACTCCTTATTCGTAATTACAAATATATTCTCATTAGGGATAATTTTTTTGATCCTGTCATACGTCTGTTGAATCATCGTACGCCCAGTTCCTAAAATATCCTGAAATTGTTTTGGAAATTTCTGAGTGCTCAGTGGCCAGAATCTACTACCGATTCCTCCTGCCATTATCACACAGTATTTATCTGAATTTGACATGTTTAACTACATTTTTCTACCCTAGCCAAAGGCTTGAAAGAATACTTTCTGCCA
This sequence comes from Chryseobacterium glaciei, assembly GCF_001648155.1. NCBI lineage: Bacteria > Pseudomonadati > Bacteroidota > Flavobacteriia > Flavobacteriales > Weeksellaceae > Chryseobacterium > Chryseobacterium glaciei. The sequence continues at coordinate 2,038,333 of NZ_CP015199.1, forward strand.
GTAGCCAGATTCTTACAAAGATAGTTTTTTTTTATCAGACCTTCTAAAAAATACTTTTCATTTCGATAGATGAAATAGTCTCCTTTTTGAAGTTCTTCAATAAATTGTAGGGTATCATCTTGTTTTTCAATGTGAAAATATTTAACCAAATCGGGGCTGGCCATGAAATTTGCCTTTGGAGACTTAGAAAATTTGGTAATAATTGGTCTTAATTCTTCCTCATACACCTCAATACTTTCAAGAAGCATTAATCGAAAGGTCTCTTTCCACTCATTTCCGTGTGGTGAAATTCTTCTTCCATACTTTTCAAACGCTATTAAATGAGCCAACTCGTGAGTTAAAACAAAGAAAAAAAGTTGTGGAGGAAGTGTAGAATTTATCGTAATTTCATGGGAATTGTCCAGGAGTTTTCTGTAATCTCCCAGTTTAGAATTCCTGTTTCGTGTAATTTTAATATGAATGTAATAATCTAAAAACCAATGTTTTAAATATTGAAGCGTATTTGGTGGTAAATATTTTTCTAATGATTGAATAGACATTTTACAAACTTAGTGGAATTCCCGCATAGAAATTCAATAATTTAAGACTGAAAAGATAGTTAAATTTAGCCTGAGCCACAGAACCTTGTGCGTTTGCATAATTATTTCTGGCAACATTCACATCGTAAATCGTTGTTCTACCTGCAACATAACTTTTATCTGCGAAATCTAAAGCCAATTTTGTACTCTTCTCGGCTTCTACAGCAGATAAAAATATTTCATAATTAGCATCAACGTCAAATTGCGCCTTCTGAACATTCTGTCTTACGGTTTGTTTTTGTTGTTCTAAAGTTGCTTTGGCAATATTTTCATTAATCTTGGACTGCTCAACCTGAAGTTTAGTAATTCCTTTATTAAAAATCGGAATATTGATAGAAACTCCTGCATTTTGCCCAAAATTATCTTTATACTGAGGAAAGAAAACCCTTTCATCCTGAGCATTCAACAAGTTATTATAAAAACTTCCTATTCCTGCACTTGCTGTTATTGTTGGCCAAAATGCGGTTTTACTTACCTCTGTCTGAGCTTCGGCAGATTTAATTCTACTTTCGGCAGCTTTCACCTGAGGCTGATTTTCATAAGCTGTTGTCAAAACCTCATCTACAGATTTTAATTGTGGAGACAGTTGATCTGAAACGCTTACATCTTCAACATCAAAATCCTTATATTCATTTAATTGTAAAAGCTGAGCTAATGCAAATAAGCTTCTTCCAACATTAATTTCAGCCGTTTTAAGGTTTTGTTTTTCTCTTGCCAAACCTGCATCAGCTTCCGCCAAAATCGTTTGAGCTGTAGTTCCAACCTGAGTGGTTATTTTTGCTCTGTCGGCTTGTTTTTGAGCGTTTTCTACCGCTGCCTGAGAAATTTTTACAATTTCTTTATTCAACAAAGTCGTTAAATATTGTTGAGCTATTTGCAGAGAAATATCATTTTTAATGGTTTCGATGTCGTATTGACTTGCTTCAACATCAAATTCCGTCTTACGTATAGTTTTTTCTAATCTTCCGTTGTTATAAACCAAGATATCAGCGCCAAGATTAGCATTATTACTAAATCTGTCATTCCTGATACTTCCCGTTCCTAACGAAGCCTGACCAAAACTCACCGTATTTCCCACACTTGCAGAAACAGACGGTAAATAGTTCTTTTTAGCTATTTTTAAATTAGAATCCTGAATTTGTTTTGAATATTCATTTTGGATCACCTGAAGATTATGCTCTACGGCATAGTCTACGCATTCTCTTAAGGACCATCTTTTCTGAGCGCTTAAGCCCATGCTTGTTAATCCCAAAACAATAATCCAAACTTTTTTCATATTCTGATTTTATGATATTAGACGAACCAAATTTAAAAAAGTTACAGATAAAAAAAATTAATGTTTTATTTTTATCAAACTTTTGAGAATTTTGCATCATGACAACTGAACAATATCAAGAAGCTGTTGACTGGCTTTTCGTACAAGCACCTAACTATCAGTCCGATGGAGAAAAAGCTTATAAACCAGGTTTAGATAATATCACTAAACTTTGTGATTTTTTTGACAACCCTCAGGAAAAAATAAAATGCATCCACATCGGTGGAACTAATGGAAAAGGTTCTTCCAGTAATATGTTGGCATCTGTTCTTCAAGATTCAGGTTATAAAGTTGGCTTATACAACTCACCTCATCTTATTGATTTTACGGAGCGTATAAAAGTGAATGGAAGAAACTGTGACAAAGAGTTTGTCTTTAATTTCATCCAAAAGCTGAAAGGTCTTCCTGAAGATATTCTTCCTTCATTTTTTGAGTTCACGACCATTATAGCTTTTGAATATTTTTATCAGCAACAGGTGGATTTTGCCATTATTGAAGTTGGTTTGGGTGGAAGATTAGATTCTACCAATATTATTAAGCCTTTAGTTTCTGCGATCACAAATGTTCAGTTAGATCATCAAAATATTTTAGGAGATACGATTGAACAAATTGCATTTGAAAAGGCCGGAATCATTAAAAATAATACTCCAATAATCTTTGGTGACGAAAATGAAGTCGTAAAAAACATTATTATAGAAAAATCTATCCAAGAAAACGCTCTTTTTATTGATGCTACCCTACTAAAAACGGATTTAAAATCTGATTTAAAGGGAAATTATCAGGCAAAAAATATAAAGGTTGTTTTAGCCTTAATTGATGAATTAAGAAAACTCAATGTAAATGTTTCAAATCAAAATATTGAAAATGGACTATTAAACGTTCATAAAAACACAGGATTCATCGGCCGTTGGTTTGAATTTTCACAAAATCCACTGACAATTTGCGATACAGGACATAATCAGGCCGGATTGGAACAGGTTTTTGCTCAATTAAATTCAATTGACAAGCATAAACACGTTATTTTAGGTTTTGTAGTTGATAAAAAGATCGATGAAGTGATGAGTTTATTACCTGAAAATTCTGAGTTTTATTTTGCAAAACCGTCTATCCACAGGGGCAGACATCCGAAAGATTATGAAGATATGCTCATAAATGCAAAAATTTTTTATAAAATTTTCGATTCTGTGCAAGAAGCGTATTTATCTGCAAAACAACAATCTACAAATGAAGAAATGATTTTTATTGGCGGAAGTAACTTTGTTGTTGGAGAATTTTTAGAAAAAAATTTGGAGTTTTCCGAATAAGTCGTATATTTGCACCACTCTAAACGGAAATAACGTTACAGAGGGCGATTAGCTCAGTTGGTTCAGAGCATCTGGTTTACACCCAGAGGGTCGGGGGTTCGAATCCCTCATCGCCCACAAAGGTTCCTAAAACCTTTAAAAAACTTAGGGCTCTTAGCTCAGTTGGTTCAGAGCATCTGGTTTACACCCAGAGGGTCGGGGGTTCGAATCCCTCAGGGCCCACAAAATCTCTCTTTTTAAAGGGAGATTTTTTTGTTATATTAAAACTATGATGATGAAACAAACATTCATATCTTTTGTCTTTCTTCTCTCGATTTCAATAATCTATTCTCAGGAAATCAAAGAGAGCTCTGTAATCATAAAAGTTTCAAAGAATGTTGACCCTAACTTTGATAATTTTACGCGATTTGAGTATAGTCTAGACACTCGAAACATTGATATCTTAAGCCCTGATCAACCCTATTCAAAAGTTTTAATATTTATCGGCGATAAAAAAGTCTTTTCGCAAATAAATTCCTCTTCCAAAAAGATTCAATTGACGAATCGCTCAATAAGAGATATCCATTTTGAAAGCATTTTAACAAAAACTACTTTTACTTTTAAAATAAAAAAGCAATTTCTTATACTTACCGATATTAAAAACAATAACGAATCAATCTTAAAAATAGACAGATCAGGAGAATATATAAAATTGGTTGATGAAAACAGAAAAGAAGTTTACGTTGGAAAAGAAAAACAGAAAAAATTCAAATAAAACCTATTAACAAATTTTATCAACTATTTTCTGGATATTTAGTTCTTCCAGACAAGCCCAATCTCCTCGATAACATTCCTTATCCCCAAAAACAGAGCAAGGCCTGCACGTAAGATCACTCACCTGTACAACATCATCTTCACTCTGCCCGAAGCCTAAAAAGCCGGCATATGGATGCGTAGACCCCCAAATAGAAACACATCTCGTTCCCATTAAACTCGCCAAATGCATATTGGCAGAATCCATGGAGATCATTAGTTCTAATTCTGAAATTTTATTAAGCTCTTCCGTAAGACTTAATTTGCCTGATAAACTTTTTGTATTCGGAATCTGACTTTCCCATTTTTCTAATGTTTCAGTCTCTTCTTTACCGCCTCCGAAGAAATAGATTTTATGTTTTTGGGCTAAAATTTTCACCAATTCGTAAGATTTCTCCAAAGGAAGCATTTTTCCTTTATGCTGAGCAAAAGGCGCAAAACCAATTCCGGATTTATTAGTTGAAGTTGGTCTTAACTGATGAGAAAGTTCCACCTTAAAACTCATTTCACGAAAAACATCAGCGTAACGTTCAACCGTTTTTCTTAACTGAACTTTATTTAAATTCCAAATATCGGTTAGATGCTCTTTTTCCTCTTTTCCTTTATTGATTTTGAATACTTTAAGTCCTTTTCTTCGATAAATTTTATCTAAGATTTTCGTTCTGATCACATCATGCAGATTAGCGATCATATCGGGATGAAATTCTTTAATTAATTCATTCGCTAATCTTTGCAACCCGAAAATACCCTTATAATCATCTAAGTTGATTCCTTTGAATATAACATTCGGAATATCAGAGAATAAGCTCTCAAAATTCTTTCTCGAAACCATGATGATTTCAACGTCAGGATTCTGTTCCAAAAACTCTCGAAAAACCGGCGCTGTCATAGCGACATCACCAAAAGCGGAAAAACGATATGCTAAAATTCTGGTCACAGCTACGACTTTAGTTGATAGGCAACTGCATAAAATTTAATTTGTTTTGTCATCGCCATGAGTCCGTTGGCTCTGGAAGGAGAAAGAAACTCCTGTAATCCGATCTCTGAGATAAATTCGAAATCAGAATCTAAAATTTCCTGTGTAGAATGGCCACTGTAAATGCTCACTAATAAAGAAACGATTCCTTTTGGTAAAATACCATCAGAATCTGCATCAAAAAACAGTTTTCCATCTCTGAACTCTGCATCAATCCAAACTTTACTCTGACAGCCTTTAATAAGATTTTCATCACCTTTTTTGTCATCCGGAAGACCTTTTAATTCTTTCCCAAGATCAATGATGTACTCATATTTTTGCTCCCAGTCCTCAAGAAACGCAAATTCGTCGATAAGTTCCTTCTGTTTTTCTTTAATGGTCATTTCTTTACTTTCTTTTTGCAAAGATACTAAATTATGCTTTAGGCTTGAAGCAGTAAGCTATAGGCAAAATGATTGTGATATGAGATTTGGCTTATTTCCTATTACTTAAAGCTTATAGCGCAATTGAAGCCTCTTCAAAAACCTTTAATAATTTTACCTCCTCATTTTCCCAGCAAAGAATATTTGCTGCTTTTTCGAGTTCGGGTTGATAATTTTTTCTTCCTTTATTTAAAATTAAATTGATCGATTCAGCAATATTTTCAGGCTGATGATCTTTTATGATTTCTCCAATATCAAATTGACTTTTAATATTCTGCATTTCTGGGAGATTTGACAAAATTAAAGGAACTCGTGCCTGAATGCAATCTAAAACTTTATTAGGTAAAGAATAAAAATAACTCTCTCCCCCATTCTCTTCAATGCTCATTCCGCAATCAACTGTTATTGTGATTTCTCTTAAATCTTCTGGTTTTAATTTTCCTAAAAATTGAACTTTATGTTGAAGATTTTCTTTAATAACCAATTCTTCGTATTTCTTTTTACGAGGACCATCTCCCGCAATTTTTAAAATTACATTATCAAGATGGTGCATTGATAAAATAACTTTATCAATTCCACGAAAAGGATTTATTGCGCCTTGATATAAAATTACTTTTGGACTATTTTCAGGAATTTCAAAAGTAAAATCTATTTTTCGGGGAGCATTTTGAACAATAATTGGATCAACTCCATACTTTTTTTGGAACCATTTTCCATAACTTCCACTCGCTGTCATCATGAATTTCACTTTCGGAACGATGCTCCTTTCAAGATATCTCCATAATTTTTGTGACATTTTGCCTTGAATTGCCGGCATTTCGGAAAAAATTTCATGACTGTCAAAAACCAAAGGAATATTTAATTTTTTAGCAATAAGATAATTAGGTAGCAAGGCATCCAAATCATTAGCATGAAGAATGGTATTTTGATCTGCCTTTTTCTTTAATTCGTGATACAGCTTCCAGTTAAACTCAAAGTAGGCTGTTTTTAAACTTTTAGAAATTAATTGTATTCTGGAAAAAGAATAAGGTCGCTGCATTTTTTCTGCACCACCCCAATCATTTCCTATTAATTCAATCTCATAGCCGTTTTCATGCAAAGTCCTGCAAACCTTTTCGATACGTTGATCTGTATATAAATTACTAAAAGCAGATGTGATTATTTTTTTCCTCATTTACTTTTTTTTCCTGCCAACAAATGGTAAATTTGTATAAAGCAAACCAGCCCGTTAGGTATGATCACCGGCCAAAGCATTCCGCTAAAAATACCGTAAATGACAAAACAAATACAGCCAATCATATTAACAATTCTGATTTTTCTTACATCTTTCAATATAAAGCTCAACACAACGAAAAGTGAGGCAGAATATCCGACGTAAGTAGAAATTTCGGGATTCATGAGAAAAATTTAAAGGATAACAAACTTAGTCATTTTCAATAAGATAATAAAGTTTTTTTCTGCCATAAAGTCATTATTTGATTTTTGGTAAAATATTTGTAATTTAGATAATGAATAAATGGCAATGTTGCTATTATTCTAATGAGATATATTATGGATTATAAGTTTTCACAAGGTTTGAGCCAAGTGTTCAAACAAAGCAAAAGCGAAGCTAAACGGCTGAAAAGTGAATTTCTCAATACAGAACATCTACTTTTAGGTATTATAAAAACGGAAAACTCTGCAAAAGAAATCCTTCAAAACCTTAATGCGGATTTAACACAAATCAGAAGAAAAATTGAAACTCTAAATACAGCAAGTCTTAATCCTATTTCTGAGGAGGTTACCAATATTTCTTTCACCAAGATGGCAGATCATTCCATCAAACGTGCTGAGTTAGAATGCAGACAGTATAAAAGTAATGAAATTAATACCGTTCATTTGCTTTTAGGCATTCTATATAAATATGAAGACCCCACCTCAAGTATATTAGGTGCTTACGACATCGACTATGAAGGAGTATCAAAAGAATATCAAACTATGCTAAAAAATTCTGGCCAAACACCACAAATGAGTGCTTACGATGACGACGAAGAGAGAGAGGATTTTGAGCAAATGAGAAAGCCTACAGGAAATTTAGGGTCTGCAAAAAGTAAAACTCCAACTTTGGATAACTTTGGTAGAGACCTTACTTCTTTGGCAAGAGATGGGAAATTAGACCCAGTGATCGGTCGTGAGAAAGAAATCGAAAGAGTTTCTCAAATTTTATCAAGAAGAAAGAAGAACAATCCGTTGCTTATCGGTGAACCTGGAGTTGGTAAATCTGCCATCGCTGAAGGTTTAGCTTTAAGAATTCAACAGAAGAAAGTTTCAAGAGTTCTTTATGGTAAAAGAGTAATCACTTTGGATTTGGCGAGTTTGGTAGCAGGTACAAAATACCGTGGACAGTTTGAAGAGAGAATGAAGGCTATCATGACGGAATTAGAAAAAAACCGTGATGTGATCTTATTCATCGACGAGCTTCACACGATTGTTGGCGCGGGTAGCTCTACTGGAAGTTTAGATGCTTCCAATATGTTCAAACCGGCTTTAGCAAGAGGTGAGATCCAATGTATTGGTGCTACAACTCTTGATGAGTACCGTCAGTATATTGAAAAAGATGGTGCTTTGGAGAGAAGATTCCAGAAAGTAATGGTGGAACCGACTAATATTGAAGAAACCATTCAGATCTTGAATCAAATCAAAGACAAATACGAAGAACATCATAATGTAGTGTATACTCCGGAAGCAATTCTGGCTTGTGTTAATTTAACAGCCAGATATATTACAGACCGTTTCTTACCGGATAAAGCAATTGATGCAATGGACGAAGCTGGATCTCGTGTTTATATTAAAAACATGAAAGTTCCTACTGAGATCATTGATTTTGAACAGAAAATTGAAGACATTAAAGAACTGAAACAGAAAGCTGTAAAAGCTCAGGATTATCTTGAGGCAAGAAAGCTTAAAGATGAAGAAGAGCGTCTTCAGATGGAATTAAATTCTGCTCAAGATAAGTGGGACAAAGATGTAAAAGAGAAGAAAGAAACCGTAACCGATGAAAATGTTGCGGAAGTAGTTTCTATGATGAGCGGTGTTCCTGTAACGAAAGTCGGTAAAAATGAGCTTGATAAACTAGCTCAAATGGACGAAAAACTGAACGGAAAAGTTATCGGTCAGGAAGAAGCAGTGAAGAAAGTTGTTAAAGCTATTCAAAGAAACAGAGCGGGTCTTAAAGATCCAAACCGTCCAATTGGAACATTTATTTTCCTTGGAACAACGGGTGTTGGTAAAACTGAGCTGGCTAAAGTAATGGCAAGAGAACTTTTCGAATCTGACGAATCTTTGATCAGAATCGATATGAGTGAATACATGGAAAAATTCGCGGTTTCAAGATTGGTTGGTGCGCCTCCGGGATACGTTGGATACGAGGAAGGTGGACAATTAACAGAAGCTGTAAGAAGAAAACCTTATGCTGTGGTTCTTTTAGATGAGATTGAAAAAGCTCACCCGGATGTATTCAATATTTTGTTGCAGATCTTAGATGAAGGTCACGTTACGGACAGTTTAGGAAGAAAAATTGATTTTAGAAATACAATCATTATCCTTACTTCAAACATCGGAACCAGAGATATTAAAGACTTCGGTGACGGTGTAGGATTCGGAACTTCAGCTAAGAAAACAGGTTCTGATACAAGAGCTAGAGGAACAATCGAAAATGCCCTTAAAAAAGCATTTGCTCCTGAATTCCTGAATAGAATTGATGATATTGTGATCTTCAACTCTCTTGAGAAAGAAGACATCAAAAAAATCATTGATCTTGAATTGAACAAGCTTTACACCAGACTAGATAAATTAGGATATAAAGTTGATTTAACTGAAGAAGCGAAAGACTTTATTTCTGAAAAAGGTTGGGACAAAGACTTTGGTGCAAGACCTCTAAAAAGAGCGATCCAGAAATATATTGAAGATTTATTAGCTGAAATGTTGGTAAACAAACAATTAAATGAAGGAGAAACTATTATTTTAGACGTGAATGAAGCGAAAGACGGCTTAGCCGGAAAAGCTCAGAAAACAAAAAAGACGGTTGAAAAATCTTCTTAATCAATAATTTAATTTTTTAAATATAAAAGCATCGGGAATTTCTCGGTGCTTTTTTCGTTTTAATTAATTTTTAACATATTTTTTTCACTATTTAATGATTAATTAAAAAAAATATTTAATTTTATTGAACATTAAATCAATATCATTAATATGAAGAAAACAATTCTACTCGTAAGCTTTTCCTTGCTTACAATTCTATCCTGTGCCAATGAATCATCTGCAACCTCCACAATGCCTGACGTTTCAAAGCCGGAAGCAGTACAAAAATTCAATTTAGCCATCAAAAAAGTAGCAATGGAAAAGGAACCGGCTCCCACAACTCCACGAACATCCGCTGAACTGAGTGATTACAAAAAAGAAATGCTTTTACCAGCTGCGAAAGACCTCATCGCTTCATCCGGAGTTTCTTATTCTGAAATAGAAAGACAAACAGGAGGTGACAAAGAAAAAATTCTAAAATGGGCTGTAGAAGTCTATGGAGATTACAACAAGCAAACCAATAAAAACTACAAATCTGAAAACTAGAATTATGAAAAAACTACTTTTATTAGCATCATTTGCTGTTTCATTTTGCGTTTCGGCACAAGATCTTTATATCCAAAATTATACGGATACGGTAATACAATATGTCGTATGGAGATTAAACCCTTTGAATACATCGGTAAACTGTATTAGCCCTTACCTACAATCCTCAAGTTCTGTCACAGGAATGTCAACATTAACCTACTCTACTTCACCTGGATTAGTACCTGTTGAAGCTCTTTATAGCGGAAATATCAATACATCAAATACATTTAATCCTCTATTTCCTCAAACTCCTTTAATTGACACCTGGACTTTAGACAGCAACTATGCCAATCCGTACACTCTTCCTTCCAATCCGGTTCCTGCAGCAGCTATTTCAGGATCAAAATGGGGAGGTATAAAACTGGGCGTTCAGGATCAGGCAGGAAACAATATCGGAGGATATTATTCTCTGGGATATTCTTGCGGATCACCAACAGCTCTTGCCACATTTAGTGGGGTTATCAACGGTACTTTTTTTGAGGTCGGAGGAGCAACCTGGATAGTACTCTATTAATAATTTAGATCACTTTAACTAGTTAAAACACTATCAATAAAATTTTTAACAACAATTTAACCATGAAAAAAACAATTTTACTTTTAAGCATTTCGATGCTTACATTTCTTTCTTGTGCGAATGAATCATCTGCAACAACCACGATGCCTGATGTTTCGAAGCCGGAAGCAGTACAAAAATTCAATTTAGCGATCAAAAAAGTAGCAATGGAAAAGGAACCTGCTCCTGCAACACCAAGAACGTCTGCTGAATTGAGTGATTATAAAAAAGAAATGCTTTTACCAGCTGCGAAAGACCTCATCGCTTCATCCGGAGTTTCGTACTCTGAAATAGAGAGACAAACAGGAGGTGATAGAGAAAAAATTCTAAAATGGGCTGTAGAAGTCTATGGAGATTACAACAAGCAAACTAATAAAAACTACAAATCTGAAAACTAAAATCATGAAAAAACTACTTTTACTGGCAACATTTATTGCTTCATATTGCGTTTATGCTCAAACAACACCTCCACCAATTTATATCCAGAACTATACTCCTAATTATGTAGAGTACAACTTGATTAAATCTAATTTAGGGAGCCCTACAACAGGATGTACTCCTAATTTGGAGGCAAGAACCGTCACAAACAATTTATTAAAGTTAGGATATACTAATGATCCTTCAGTTTCAATAGATGCAAATTATGATGGGAATGTAAATAATACTTTCGCATTTAATGCAGCCTATCCATCCACCCCTCAGGTAGGCAGATGGATCGCTAACTCCAATTTTGCTGCTCCATATTATGCTCCTGCAGGGGTTCTTAATGTTTTCAGTAATGTGACAACCTGGACGGGGATTAAATTTGGAGTACAGGATCAATCAGGAGTAAATGTTGGCGGATATTATTTCCTTGGCCAATTTTGTGGAAGTACAACTGTATATTCAGATTTAACAGGTAACGTAATTCCTCCATCTATGACAGATGCCGTCCTTTTTACAGTAGGAGGAGCAACTTGGGTTGTCATATTTTAATCATTTAATTCAAAACAATTATCATGAAATTAAGAAAAACAATTTTACTTTTAAGTATTCCCATGCTTACATTTTTATCTTGTGCAACTGAAAATATGGCAACAAATACAACTCCGGATATTTCAAAGCCTGAGGCGGTACAAAAATTCAATCTAGCGATTAAAAAAGTAGCGATGGAGAAAGAACCTGCTCCTGCTACGCCAAGAACATCTGCAGAATTGAGTGATTATAAAAAAGAAATGCTTTTACCTGCTGCAAAGGACCTCATCGCTTCATCTGGAGTTTCTTACGCTGAAATAGAAAGACAAACACGCGGAGATAAGGAAAAAATTCTTACTTGGGCCGTGCAAGTTTATGGCGAGTACAACAAGCAAACTAATAAAAACTATAAATCTGAAAATTAAAATTATGAAAAAGTTATTTTTACTGACAGCATTTATTGCATCATTTTGGGCCTCCGCGCAAGATGATCTTTTTATCCAAAACTACACGGATACAATTATTGAGTATACAATCTGGAAATCCAATTATACCAGCACAACCAACTGCAGCCCTAATATTCAGGCTAACACCAGCCTGTCGGTATTGGGACCTGCGTCTTTATCTCCTCTAGGCTATGTAGAAGCATATTATAACCCAGATGTAAATACTTCAAATACTTTTAATCCTAACTATCCCGATACCCCTTTAATTAATAGCTGGGTGGTGAACGCTGATTATTTAAATCCTTATAATCTTCCCGGAAATCCTGTCCCTACAGCATTGTGGATGGGATCAAAATGGGCAGGTATGAAATTCGGTGTCAAAAATACTTCGGGAGTAGCAATAGGCGGTTATTACACAATGCACATGGGTTGTGGCACGGCTAATCCTCCTGTTTTAGATCTTTCCGGTTATGGTAGTCCAGCGGTTAATGGGACTATATTTACTGCTGGAGGTTCAACTTTTATTGTATTATTTTAGAGATTTAATCTAAATAAATTCCAACTAAAATTCCCGAGGCGATATGCTTCGGGAATTATTTTTATATCAAAATTGTAATGAAACTTAATCTTACAATCCAACTACAAATCCAATATTAGGTACTAAACCACTTGAAAATATACTTGAATTTTCTTTCCAAAGAACATTATACATTACCCCAATCTGCATAAAAGAATTGTTCCCGATTCTTTGCATATAACCTCCTCCGAGATACAAAGCATCTTCCTGTTCATTCATTTTATAATCGTAATATTTATCTTTATAATTGATGAAGTAATGCTGATAATTGGCACTTAAATAAAACGTTCTGGCAATATAATAATTCAAAAACGGGCCAACTCCGAACATTGTAGAGCGATAATAATCTGAAGTTTGCCAGGAAATACTTCCAATGACTCCTCCTTCCAAACCATCGGTAAGCCTGTAACCTACTCTTGGTGAAGCCTGTAAATAAAACGAACTCTGACTTCCGAAACCAACTCCAATTCCGCCTCCGAAAGTCCATTTGTTATTATTTTGTTCTGTTGTGCCTACCGAAACCTGAGAAAATGCCGATCCTGAAAGCATCAATAGTAAAGGAATAATAAACTTTTTCATATAAATTGTTTTTATCGATGTTTAAAATTATGTTTTTTTTACGAATTTTTTTAGTTGTATTTTTGCCGCATCAAACTAAGAACTCCCGTTAAGAGTTTCGTAAAATTGAAATAAAATGAAAATAGTAGTAGGATTATCTGGAGGTGTAGACTCCAGTGTTACGGCATATTTGCTGCAGCAACAAGGTCATGAAGTCGTGGCTTTGTTTATGAGAAACTGGAACGATGCTTCGGTAACGTTAGAAGATGAATGCCCTTGGATAGAGGACAGTAACGACGCGTTGATGGTTGCCCAGAAGTTGGGAATCCCGTTTCAGGTGATTGATATGAGCGATCTTTACAAGGAAAGAATCGTTGATTATATGTTTGACGAATATCAGAAAGGAAGAACTCCAAACCCTGATGTTTTGTGTAACAGAGAGGTGAAATTTGATGTTTTTATGAAAACAGCGATGTCTTTAGGTGCTGATAAAGTAGCAACGGGACATTATGCAAGAGTAGATTCTACTTTTGACGAAAACGGAAAAGAGATTTTTCATCTTTTAGCCGGAAAAGACAATAATAAAGATCAATCATACTTTTTATGTCAATTGAATCAGGATCAATTGTCTAAAGCATTATTTCCAATTGGAGAATTAACAAAACCTGAAGTAAGAGAAATTGCAAAAGAAATCGGATTGGTTACGGCTGATAAAAAAGATTCGCAGGGATTATGTTTTATCGGAAAAGTAAGTCTTCCTCAGTTTTTACAACAACAATTGGTTCCGAAAGAAGGTGAAATTGTAGAAATTTTCAAAGATTCGCCTTTATTTTCTCAGGAAACGCCGAAATTTTCTTCAAAAGAAGAAGAATTAGAATTTTTAAGTCAAAAAATCAATTATAAAAAAGCGGACGGAAAAGTGATCGGAAAGCATCAAGGTGCCCAATTTTTCACGATCGGTCAAAGCAAAGGATTAGGAATCGGCGGACATAAAGAAAGCTGTTTTATCGTATCAAGAGATATGGAAAACAACATTATTTTCGTTGGAGAAGGTCACAGCTTCCCAGGTTTGCATAAAAAAGCCTTGAAAGTTGATAATTCTGAACTTCACTGGGTTCGCGAAGATCTAAGACTGAAAAATGGAGAATCAATGGAAGTATTGGCGAGATTCCGTTACAGACAGGCTTTGCAGAAAGCAACGATCTTCCAGTTTGAAAATTCGTTCTACATGGAATTTGAAGAACTACAATCTGCCATCGCAGAGGGACAATTTGCCTCGTGGTATCTAGATGACGAACTTATCGGAAGCGGAGTAATTGCTTAAACTAAATATTAAAAGACCTTTTCAGGTCTTTTTTTATGCTTGATATTTTCTTAAAACTATTTCCCAATAATTTCCTTTCTGTGAGCAATTCCCCAATCTGTCAGATTATTAATGATTGTCTGCAACGTTTTACCGTGTTTAGTCAATTCATATTGTACCGTTACAGGTTGAGTATTCAAAACCGTACGGTTTATCAGTTTATTGATTTCCAATTCTTTTAATTCCTTACTCAGCATTTTGTTGGAAATTCCAACCACATCATTCAGAATATCAGAAAATCGTCTTTTATTGTAATAGCAGATTGATGAAATAATAGATATTTTCCATTTCCCACTCAACACATCCATCGAATCCTGAACGGCCATCATCTCCTTTTTATGAAGTTCTTTTTCAAGAGGTTTACATTCCATAAGGTTACATTGTTACTTAGAGGTTACTGTTACTTTTAGTTACAAAGTTACTAAAATAAATTTCAATGTGGTAATTTTGCTCTTAAGTTTTTAAACAACAAGAACAATGAGTAAATTAAAAAATAAAGTAGCTGTAGTTACAGGTGCTTCAAAAGGAATAGGTGCTTCAATCGCAAAATATTTTGCAGCAGAAGGCGCAAAAGTTGTCGTTAATTATGCATCAAGCAAAGCTGACGCAGATAAAGTGGTAAACGAAATCACCAACTCTGGCGGAATCGCCATTGCCGTACAGGGCGATGTCTCGAAAGAAGCAGATGTCATCAGACTTTTTGATGAAACGAAAAATGCTTTCGGTACATTGGATGTTTTGGTAAATAATGCCGGAATTTATAACTATGAGCCTATCGAACAGGTATCGGCAGAAACATTTCATCAGCAATTCAATATCAATGTTTTAGGTTCTATTTTTGCGATTCAGTCAGCATTAAAACTATTTGGTGAAAAAGGTGGAAATATCATCAATATCAGTTCAGGTGCAAGCAGATCTCCATTGCCTACAGGCTCAGTATATTCTGCAACAAAGACCGCATTAGATGCTTTTACCGTTGCTCTGTCAAAAGAATTTGCAGGCAGAAACATCCGAATCAATTCTATTTTGCCGGGTATCGTAGAAACAGAAGGTTCTCATACAGCCGGATTCATCGGTAGCGAAGCTGAAACTAAATTTGTATCCAACACACCACTCGGACGCACAGGACAGCCAGAAGACATTGCAAAAGCTGCCGTATTTATTGCTTCAGACGATGCAGGATGGATTACGGGTGAACAGATTGCTGTTTCAGGTGGAATTTTTGGTTTTTAATTATTAAAAAAATGAACAGATTAAAAAATAAAGTAGCCGTCATTACCGGCGGTAACAGCGGTATCGGATTTGGTATTGCAGAATCATTCAAAAATGAAGGTGCAGTTGGTACAATTACGGGTAGAAATGAGACAACCTTAAACAGTTCTGTGGACGCTTTAGGTTCAGAATTTATCGGAATTAAAGGAGATGTTACCAATCTTGATGATCTGGAAAATGTCTTTAAGAAAACATCCGAAAAATTTGGAAAAATTGACGTCTTGGTAGTTAATGCGGGAGGCATTGTTGACGGCGTTCCATTAGGAAGCATTGAAGATATAACAGAAAAAAGTTATGATCAATACATGGATTTAAACCTGAAAAGCGCCTACTTTTCCGTTCAAAAAGCACTTCCTTATCTTAATGAAGGAGCTTCCATTATTCTTATCGGATCAAGTGCTGCTCATCGTGCCGCACCGGGAATGGCGATTTATGGAGCTGCAAAAGCCGCCATTATATCATTAGCCAAAGGTTTGTCATTAGATTTACTGCCGAAGAAAATTAGAGTGAATGCCCTTTCACCAGGTTCTATTGACACACCAGTTTTCGGAAAAATTGTCCCGGAAGAACAATTGGAACAGGTAAAACAGTTATGGATAGACATTACTCCGGTTGGCAGACAGGGATTACCATCGGACATTGGAAATGCTGCTGTATTTTTAGCATCAGATGAATCAACTTTTGTTGTTGGAACCGAAATTCTTGCAGACGGAGGACTTACCAATATCAGTCTGATGAAGTAATTTGAATGAAGATAATTTTGTAATTAAATTTTTTCTGTAACATATTTCGAATTGTTGTACTTACTTGATAAATAACAATTAAAAATATTAATCATGAAAACTTCATTAAAAAACCAGTACGCTCAAGCAAATCAAATATTAATCGGAATTGTATCTGCCGTTTTTGGATATAACCTTTATCAGGCAATCGTACATCCCGAAAAATCTCACTTGATATTAAGCATTATTTTGTTAGGAATTACTTACTACATGTGTAAAGAATACGGTTATAAAACAGCCAAAGAAAAAGAATAAAATAGAAAAGGGGGTTGAAAATTTTCAATCCCCTTTTTTTGTATAAAAATATTAACCTTGTTTCTATTTAATGATAATATCTTTTGTAGAAGTAGTGTGCGCAGAAAAATATCCTAGAGCTCCGTTACTGATATTGCTTGGAGGATTAGTCGGTGTAACGCTTACTCCAGAATTTTCCAAAGTTGATAATGGGAGTGCTTTAAAATATTTATAAACAGAAGCATCAACAGACCGCATTTCAACCTGTATCGTATCATTCTTCTTCAAAGTAATTTTATTAGAAATCGGCTTAACATTTACTTCTCCATTTCCTATATCATCAGACATAACAGTATAAGCGGGAGATAGATCAAGGTTAGTTTTATTAGACTTAAAAAGATAATAATTCCCTTTTTCTGATGGGTCTGTAAAAATTGGAATAATACCTACACCATCCTCACTTCCATTAAAAAGTGTTGTTTGTTTGAGCCCTTCAAATTCTACATATTCCGGCATTTTACTGGTAGATTTATAGGTAACTCCATCTACAGTAACCGAAAGTGTATAAACACGTCCATAATTCGTCACAAGATTTACCGTTTTGTAAACACCGTTTTCATATTTCAGCGTATCCGTTTGCCCTTGGTCATCTGTAATAACTACGGTTGCATTGGCTACTCGCACAGAACCGCTATCTTCAAAAGATATTTTTCTGGATCTGGTAACTTGCACGAAATAAGGCCCATCTTCATCTGTAACGGCTCCTTCAATAACAATTTTTCCGCTCATATCATCTAAAGGAAGATCTATTACTTCTTCACAGCTTACTAAACACAAAAGAAGAGAATATATAATTAAGTATTTTTTATTGATCATCATTATTAATTTAGAATTTAAAGTTATAGGTTACGTTCGGAACGATAGAGAAAAGAGAAGTTTTCACGGTCTGTATCCCGTTTGGATCAACTAATTGAGGTTGGAATGTTACAGAGAAAGGATTGCTTCTTCCATAAACATTATATATCCCAAATGACCATGAGCTTTTAAAGCGTTTATTTGTTATGGGTTCATAGGTCGCATTAATATCCAGCCTATGATAAGCAGGCATACGATTGCTGTTTCTTTTTCCGTATTGCAATATCGTTTGATCACCTGATTCATACCTTCCAACGGGGAATGTTACTGCATTTCCCGTACTGTAAACAAATGCTCCGGATAACGTCCACTTAGGAGTTAATTGATAGCTCGTTACGATTGATAAATTATGCGTCTTATCTTGTTGGGCATTATACCATTCTCCGTCATTAATTCCGTCTATTTTTCTCTCTGTTTTTGATAATGTGTACGACAGCCAACCTGTAAGTCTTCCCGAGGTTTTCTTTGCTAAAAACTCTAGTCCGTAAGCTCTTCCGTGACCATTATACAAAAGATTATTTTCTATATTATCCAATACGTTTACTTCAACACCATCTTTATAATCTACCAGATTAGACATTTTTTTGTAAAAAGTTTCAATGCTGATTTCATAATCACTTTTGAATTTTTTGGTATATCCAATATTGATCTGATCTGCAGTTTCCGGTTTTCTTAAATTAATCCATAAATCATTAGCCAAATTTTCATTACTTGTACTGCTCAACGTCTGAATATTTTGGGTATTTCGGGTGTATCCTATTCTAAGGCTGTTACTTTTATTAAATTCATAATTAAGCATCAAACGAGGCTCTAAATTGGTGTAGCTTTTGGCAAAATTGTTATTTCCGGATTCTTCAGTTTCTGATGTTTTCTCTCCGGAAGAAAGCATAGACAATCTCACTCCGTAATTAATAAAGAATTTATCTGTAATTTTAAAATCATCATTAATATATAAAGCGTTTTCCCACATTGATCTGGGTTTTACCAAAAAGCCGGATTTTACAGATTCTGAAAGTCCCGGTGTATTAAAATAATAGTAAGATGATTGTAATCCATATCGTAATGAATGATTAAGACCAATATAATGGTTAAAATCCTGTTTAAAAGAAAGGTTTCTTATATTCGGATTAACTTCCAGAAGAGATCCGTCAAAATTTTGAATATTTGTTTTATAATTATAATTACTGAAGATAAAAGAAGTATTGGAAAACAATTTACTGCTTATAATACTGTTCCAGCGTAATGTTACGGCTATATTTCCCCAGTTATTTTTAAACTTTTTATAGGAAATAACGTCTTTCCCAAAGTAAGTTGATAAATGTATACTGTTGTTGTTATTTATCTGAAAATTTGCCTTTGCATTAAGATCATAAAAATACAGTTTTGTCTTTTTTCCGTCTTCTTTGCCTACAAAAAGATCTGCATAAGTTCGTCTCCCTGAGATTATAAAAGAAGACTTTCCTTTCTGAATTGGACCTTCTACACTTAGCCTGCTGCTGATTAAACCAATCCCTCCGGTAACATTGTAATCCTGATTGTTACCTTCTTTCATTTTTACATCAATTATTGAAGACAATCTTCCTCCGTATTGCGAAGGCATATTTCCTTTGTAGACCGAAACACTTCTCAATGCATCACTGTTGAATGTGCTGAAAAATCCCAACAAATGCGAATTATTAAATATAGGAGCCTCATCTAATAAAATAAGATTTTGATCAGGACTTCCTCCTCGCACACTAAAACCTGAACTCCCTTCTTGTGAGCTTATTCCCGGCAAAAACTGTAACGTTTTTATGACATCTTTCTCACCAAATAAAACAGGAAGCTTTGAAATACTTTGAATATCTAATACTTCTGCTCCCATTTTAGATTTTGTGAAAGCTGTCGTTTTATTTTTTTTATTGATTAAAACTTCTTCTATTACAGCATCTTCTTTTTCCATGGTCAAATCCATTTTTACGGTTTCGTATAAATGTATATTCTTAGTTATTGTGCCATGTTTATTGTGGTTGATAATTAATGTATAATCACTTTCGGGTAAGGAGATAGAGTAAAAACCATACTCATTGGTTTCAATAGTAATTTCAGGTTTCTCTTTTACTTTAATAGAGGCTCCAGAAATAATCTCTCCCGTATCTTGATCTTTGATGACTCCGTTAATAGAGTGGTTTTTTTGGGCATAGGAACATACTGACAAAAAAATTGCCATTGTAGTTATTCTCATCATTTATATTACGTTTGTTGTATTTTTTTGCAAATATAAAAACTTTCACATCTCAGTAAACACTTACTAACAAATGACTTACAACACATTAAAGAGAAAAAAAACAACTAAAATTTCATAATTTCGTCTATAAAACCTATACAATTAAGAAATATTAATTAACGTTATTAATCATTTTCTTAATTCCAACTTATACACTGTAATTTCTTTATTAAAAACTTTAATATTTATTTAACTATAAAATCCGTTATTTTTCATCACCTGTTAATAGTTTTAACATTAAAAAACTTCCAATGATAGTCTCTATAGCAAGAATTATTAGAAGAAATCCAACAGGTTTTTCTAATATTATTCCTCTCATCAGCTTTACAATGCCCAAAACGAAAATCGAAATCATAAAGTAAAATGTCGTTTTAGAAACTACATCTTTGAAAGATTTCAGAATAAAAATTGAAACATAAAATCCGAGTAAAAGAATCAAATAGAATTTCAGAAATTCTGGACCTTTCAAAGAAATCGGATTAAAAGTATCGTTGTTTACAATAAGCCAAATCAAACTTATTATAATCGGAATTGTGTGAATGATTATCTTTTTCATCGTTAATCCTTTTTGATTATCCCCCGCAACCACCACATCCTCCGCACCCTCCTCCACAACCACCGCCGCTGCAACTTCCTCCTCCTCCGCTACAGCCGCCACCGTCAGCACTGCTGTTACCATTTTTATCCTGATCTTTTGGAATATTTGTCTCTAAAATCGTTGAAATCAAACTTATAAAGAGAAAAAAAACTATAATCACAGCAACAAAGATTGTCAGCGTATTAAGAGTATTATCGGAGCAGGAATACACCATCAATAAAAGACAAATTAAAGTGGTAATCTTCAGTCTTGTGAGCCATGATCTTTTATACTGAGATTTTTTAACTGTACTATTCCAGATATCTTCTGGTGCGTCCTGATTAAAAATTTCTTTGTAGTTTTTTAAAGTATCTGAGAACCAATTCTGATGTTTATCTTTTTCTGCAAAACCTCCTTTTGACGGGTGGTGGTGAAGTTTCCTTTTCAGAATATCCGGACAAAATTCTTCCCAGTAATTTTGAGTATAAATAAGATGCATATGCCACACCTTATCTACAATTTCGCTTGGTGAAGCGCCGTTTGGGAGAACACAACAGAGATAAACGAACTTTTTATACTCTTCTATCGCTTTTTTAGTAAAATCTACACTCCACTTTTCTTCTTTGGCTAATTTTTTTGAGAAAGGAAAATCAACATTGGGAGCATCTAACGAAAACTGCTGAAGTCTGTTCCAGAGAGAATCGTTCTGTAATAACATTTTTGTTTCCATTGTTTTAACTTTTATTTTCTACTCAAATTTGGATTGATTAAAAAATATAAAAGTCTTACAATAATCTTTTTTAGTAGTAAAAAAATCTTAAATTAGTCTTATAAAACTAAAATAAACTGATGAAAAAAGAAGATGTTTTACACCTTGAGAAATTAATGAATTTCTTAAGTCTCCATTTTTTAAAGAAAAATAATTGGGAGGATGTCACAAAAACCGAATGGTCATACATTGTTGCCGAACTTAATGATTTAATTATCAATGACAACACAGAAAAAAGTATAAAGAAAGAGCCGGAATTGCTAGGTTCAAATTACCTTTATGAACATTTGATAATCAATAAACTAAAGAAATATCATCAAAACGAAAATGCTGTTTTAAGCAAACCTAATTTGGCAAAATTAAGTCTTATTGTTAAGGTTTTGGGATATTCAAATTATATCGATTTTATTAATTCAAATACAGAAGCATTTAATTTTAATGATCTGAGAATTGATATGAATAATGCCAAGCAAAACACCGTTCTTTTGGATCGTTTGGTTGGCTGTTGGTATTCTTACAACAGAAATCTTCCGGAAAACATTTTACAGGCAAAAGACGACCGAATCTGGCGTTCTGCAATGGAAATTTACAAATCCGAGACCTCCGGCGAATATTTTATTGAAAGAAGCGGCGGCGATCACCACAAGTATTTTGGAAAAGTAACCGCCTATTCAGATTATGTTTTTATCATCATGAACAGCAATACGTTTATTCGTCAAAGACATTTTATTTCAAGAATAAAAGATATCAAGGAAAAATTGAAAAATCCAGAATATAAGCTCCATGAGTTGCATTTTATAAGTACGTGTATTAGTTTTAATCAAGAGCCGATCGCTCTGTTCGAAATTTTTCAGAAAGCAGATCGGAAAACGTTTTTTCCCGACTCAATCAGCTTCCCGATTGACAGCGATGAAATCCCAAAATCTATTGTACAACAGCTTGAAGACACAGAGTCTAACAGAATTGATTACAGGTGATTCGTTTTGGGTGTTTAGTGTTTAGATTTGATTTAGGCTACCCTTTTTAATTAACCTACTAACCAATCTTTAAAATCTTTCACGCGATCACGGCTTACCGTAATTTCTTCGTGAGGTTGAAATTCCAATTCTACTTTGTAGTTGGGTGAGGTGTGAATATTTTTAATATAATCTGAGCTAATAATGAATTGCCTGTTTGCGCGGAAAAATTTCTTTTCATCTAAGACATCTTCCAGCTCATCCAACGTGAAATCTGATGGATAAGTTCTGTCTTCTGTCTGCAGATAAACGATCTTATTTTCACTGAAAAAGCAACTGATCTCACTTGTCTGAACGATCTTCAAATTATATCCAATCTTCACCAAAACTCTTGAAAGTGTAGTCTTATCTTTCTTAATTAACTGCTTAATTTCCTGCGAAGTAACAGAATTTCCTGAAGGAAGAAATGATTTAAATTTTTCAATAGCTCCAGCAAGATCTTCCTCTAAAATCGGTTTTAAAAGATAATCGATGCTATTCAGTTTAAAAGCTTTCAATGTATATTGATCAAATGCTGTCGTGTAAATGATAAATCCTTTTGTCGGAACTTTTTCAAAAATATCAAAAGACAAACCGTCACCCAAAACGATGTCTGAAAAGATAAGTTGCGGATGCTCATTTTCTGAGAACCATTTCACTCCGTCTTCTACAGATTCAATACTTGCAACAACCTGTAATTCCGGAAACAGGCTCAACATTCTTTCGATCTTTCTTGCTGCAGGTTTTTCGTCTTCGATAATGACAGTTTTGATCATTGATTTTTAGTTTTAATTTGGAATTAAAATTAAATAAAACTTTTCAGCTATTAAAAGTTTATCGGACTTTTTGATTTTCTCACCTCCTTTTCTATGACTTCTTTTTCCCATTCAGAATCAAATATAAATAGTTTTACCGCTTTTACCGTTAAAATAATTCCCCAAATTCCTAAAATAATTGACCCGTCGAAAAGTGAGAAATTAAATGTTCCTTTTTCAAAAATATCGTCTAAGAAAACGAATCCTGTGATGATTACAAACCAAAATATACCTTTATAGAATTTCTTTAGTTCTTTTACTCTTTGTTCTGCTTGATTATAATTCATGATATTAATTTTTTAAAGGCTATTATTAATTTATTATAATGTTTTTACGTTTTTTCTTTCTTCATCCATCAATTCCTTGATCTTTTTTTCTTCCCAGTCTTTTCCGATCCCAAAGACGTTGATTCCGTGTGCCAAAAGACCCATTCCCCATCCTAACATTGGCCAATAAAACCATAAATGATTAGGGGAAGTTAAAAGATTAAGAACCAATAAAAAAGGAATTATCAAACAATAAGAAGTAAGATTCCCATAGAATCCTTTTAGTTCTTTTACTCTCTTTGTTGCTTTTTTATAAGCTAAACTTTCTTTGTTTGGGTAAGTTTCCATAGTCTGTTATTTTAAATTTGTTTGTTTTTCTTGAATCAAATTTAGGTCAATAAAAAGCTTCCAATCAACTTTATCTTACTGAGCTGTAGAAAATGGATACTGAATTGCAAAAATTTGAATTTAATGGAAATTGAGGGAGTTATTTTTTCTTTTCTCGCGGATTTTTGCAGATAACTCAGATAATTTTTATGCGCTAAAAATATGCTTAAACAGGGTTTATTATATTTAGTAAATAAACGGAATTAGTTTTTTTGTAGATTTTCTGTATTCGATATACTCATCTCCAAATTGCTCTATCAAAGCCTGTTCCTCAATTTTAATCCTGTAGCTGAATGCTAATAAGGGAGGAACAAATGCTAAAATCAATGAAAACCAATTATTTAAATATAAGCCAAGGCCAAAAGAAGTTAATAAAGAAAAAGCATACGATGGATGTCTTAGATATTTATAAAATCCCTCTTTTTTGATTTTATGATCTTCTCTAATCGTAACATCAACAGTAAAGTACTTCCCTAAAGATTTAATGATTATAAATCTTAAAATGATTCCGATAAGGATAAAAATTTCACCAAGATAAAAGATCCACATCGATTGAGCAATTGGGAATTTCATACTGTATGAAACCGTTACAGACGCCACAATGGAAAAAGGAATGGCAATCCATAATAAATTCAACGTAGATTTATCTTTATTTTTCTGGTCTTTTTCTCCTGACTTCAGTATATTCTTATAAAGATATTCACTGATAAACCAAGCAACCATTGAAATGTAAAAAATGATGTCTAGTGTTTCCATCTACTTCTCTTTATTCATTAATTCTTTAATTTTCTTTTCCTCCCAATTGTTTCCTAATACAAATCCGGGTAAAAAAACACTCATTCCGTAGCCGACAACTCCGGTTCCCCAGAATATTGGGAGAGAGAAATATTTTAGACTCCAAATGGTTTGTCCGGGTTCTAATTCCCTATAATTCACAAATAAAATAAAAATATTCACCGCAAAATAAATGAAAATGAAAACATAAAAATTCTTTATTTTTTTCACTCTTCTTTCCGCTTCTTTGTAACGAAGGTCGTTTTGATCTATATTTTCCATAGTAGTAATTTTTTATCTTTTATCCTGTTTTTCTAAAATCTCTCTGATCTTTTTTTCTTCCCAATTTTTACCGATCGCAAAAACACTCATTCCGTGGGCAACAATTCCAATTCCCCAGCCTAACATTGGAAAATAAAACCAAATGTGTTTTGGATTGGTAATAAGGTTTACAATGATCAAAAACGGAATAATAATGCAATACGAAATAAGGTTTCCGTAAAAACTTTTGATCTCTTTTACCCTTTTCTTGGCTCTTTCGTAAGCTTTGTCATTATCTTCAACTTTTATACTCGTTTCGTTTGGTTTAGCTAATAATATCGGAAGTTTTACTTTAAAATAATCTTCGGATTTTTCGATAAAAACATTCTTTTTTGTCAACAGAGAATAACGCTGAACAATATTCGATAACCCAATTCCTGCACTCTCTTTCATTTGCTCTCTTACCTGAAGATTGTTTTCAATACAAAGCGTATCATTTTCAGAAAAAACTTTAATAATTAATGGTTTTGAAGAGGTCGCAAAATTATGTTTGATACAGTTTTCCAACAACAATTGCAGCGAAAGCGGAACAACATATCTTCTGTAATCTTCTTTATTGACATCAAAAACAAAGTCTACGCTGTCTTCAAATCTGGTTTTTAAGAGATCACAATAGGTTTTTGCAAATTCTATTTCATCTTCCACCGTAACCAACTCTTTATCTTTCTGTTCTAATACGTATCTGTAAATCTTTGACATTGAAGCAGTAAACTTCTGCGCCTGTCTCGGATTTTCATCAATTAATGAACTTAAAACATTTAATGAATTAAAAAGAAAATGAGGATCTAGCTGGTTTTTTAAGCTTTCAAATTGTGCATTGGCAGATTTTGCAATCAACTTTTGCTCTACAACTTCCTTTTTGGACGTTTTTTTGAGCTCTTCCATGAATCCTCTCGCATGGAGAAAAGCAGAAATTAGCAAGGCAACATTGATCGTAAACCAATTGATGAAATTATATCTTCCTGAAAAATATTCTGCTGTATTAACTGCTTTTTGAATCAGTACAAAATTCACATAATTGCAGAAATAGACTAAAATAATATTCGCAATAAGAATCGAAACAATGCTTATGGCTGCTCTTTTTGTTGTAGCCTCAGACCAAGGGAATTTTTTATTAAGAAAATCATTAATCAAGCCATTTCCTGCACCTAAAATGAATGAATACATGAAAGATATCAACACGGTCAGTAAAAAATTTTCAACGTTTTTTTCATCTGTAAAAAAGATAAAGAAGAACATTGAGGTAACCAATGATATCCAAAGTAAAGTGATAAGATTTTTGCGTTTCATGATTGAATTTCTTAGGTCAAAATTAGTTTTAATTAAAGGTATTAAAAATTATTTCTCACCGAACCGTCATTTTCTATAACTGAACTGCACAAAAAAACCTTCCATGATCTGGAAGGTTTATGATATTGTAAGTTTTTTTATTTCTTAGCTCCTTGGCTGATGAAATACTGAGCCTCTCCTTTCCCCCAGTTTGGATCTAATGCAGATTTCGGTTTGAAAGCATTAAATTTCTCCAAAGCCTGTTTGAAAAGCTCAATTCCTTTTGTTTTGCTTCCTCCGTACTGTTCTGGAGTGAAATACATATCTTCAGCCTTAATCAAAGCAATTCTTGGATTGGTTGGATCTAGCTGTTCAGCTGTTTTAAGCTCTTCTGCAGCCTTCACACCGTCTGTCATATATCTTTGTTGAGGATTTTCCATCATTCTTAAAGAATATGCCATTTTTTTCAATAAATGGATCTCAGAGTTGTCTTTTCCTGCAATGCTTTCAGCTTGCATCAAATATTTTTCAGCAGCTCCTGAATAGGTTAATAATTCATCCTTTTTGCCCGCATTCATCTGCGCTCTCCCTTTCTGGATATAAGAATAAGCAATGTAGTAAACCGGCAACCATTGGTTTTGGTCTATTCTTGATATTCTTTCGAAATCATTGGCCAAAGTTTGAAAATCTTCCGCTGATTTCACTGTTTCCAGCTTGGCAACTTTTTCAGTCATTGATTTTTCGTAAGCTGTCTGACCAAATGCCGTTAAGCCCATAAAAGCTAAAGCAAAACTTAATAGATATTTCTTCATTATTTCTAATTTTTGAGGTTAGTTTATATTTTATTCAAAGATATGTATTTAATCAATATAATTAAATCATTAAAAATACAGATTGTTTAGATTTTTACAAATTATTATTAATAGCATCCTGAGTTTTATCAACTCCAAAACTTATAAATGCGCCAATAAAGATAAAAGTATTCACCGGAGGAACTACTGCAGAACTTCTTGATCCGTCTGACGAAAAATTATATCCGTAGACATTTTTCGATCCTAAAACATTTGAAACACTCAATACAAAAACAGTGAATGCTTTGGCATCTTTTTTTCCAAGGTTCGGAAGATAATTAAAACTTAAATTAAGCGCGTTATAATCCTTCAATCTTCCTTCGTTTCTAGTATAATTAATCGTTTCTCCGTTCACATCTTTCGTTGCAAAATCATAATAAGGTCGTCCTTTTGCGTAGGTATAAGAAAGATTAACTCCTAATTTCCACTTTGGAATAAATCTCTTCGCAACAGCAGAAAGTGTATGTTCTGATGCGAAATTCGGTTTTAAGCTTATCGGATAATTCATAAAATCTCTTTTTGAATCGAGGAACGAATAACTGATCCAATAATCAATATTATCAAATGTTTTTTTATCTCTCCAAAACAGCTCCAAACCTTTTGCATAACCGAATCCGTTGTTGTTATCTGCCGTTTGAACGGGTTGATTTTGATTATTATTAAATCCAAGGTTTGAAACTTTAATCAGTTGATCATATTTCTTGTAAAAAGCCTCAAATCTTAAACTTCTGCCATCCGTCGTTCTCTGAACCTGCAAAATATAATGTTGAGATTTTTGAAAATCAAGATTTGCGGGGCCGTTAATGTATTTACTTTCAGGATTTTGATAGAAAAGTCCGTATGCGAAAGAGGTTGTCCAGTCTTTAGCCAAACGATACGCCAGAGCGATACGCGGTGCAAAATTCGTTTTACCGAGGAAAGATGAGTTTTCTGCCCTCACTCCTATTTTCGCAGATAATTGGTTACTGAAACCCAAATCTGTTTCCACAAAAACGGCTGAAATAAGGTCTTTATAATGTTTATTTACTTCCTCAAAAGAAAGTTTTTCGTCGGTGCTGTTTAATTCAAAACCTCCTCGTAAGGCGCTGATTTTGTTTATCTTTCTTTCCAAAACTGCTTTTAGATTGATATAATTTCCGTCTGTGAGCAACCTCATCTTATCTGCTTCAACTTCATTGGATTCTGTTGAAAAATTAAGATCCGTTCTGTTGAATGAATAAGAAGTTCCTGCATTTAAAAGATATCTTCCGAATTTTTGCTTCAAAGATAAATTATGATACGTGTTCTTCCCTTTCAATTTAATTAAAGAAAACTGATTATCAGCTTCTAAGCTTTCAGTTTTTACGCCCATACTGTTGGTGTCGTACATTCCGTAATATTTAAAAAATCCACCAGATTTTGTTTTAATTCTGAAGTTGGCATCAGCATTTATTCCCTGAGGAGCATCGATAAAATCTGTGTTAAAATTCAGAACTTCCTGCATCAGATTTAAATTTGAATATCCTAAAGTTGCTCCGTATGAATGATTTTTATCTTCACCCAATTTTTGGAATCCTGCACTTAAAAAGATCGGAGAAATCCCAAAATCATAAGAACTTTGATCCGGAAGATCAACACTTTCCAACATTAAAGCACCGGAAAGAGCCTGTCCGTACAACGCAGAATATCCTCCGCTCGAAAATACATTTCCTTTAAAAAGAGAGGTGTTAAAACGATCTCTCCCTGCAATTCCCGGAACTGAGCTTGAGAAATAGTTATTAATTAAGCTTCCATCCATAAAAATTTTAGATTCGGTTCCTGTGCCTCCTCGGATGAACAATCCTTCTGTTTCGCCTACTTTCTGAACGCCCGGAAGATAATTTAAGGCTGAAGAAATCTGCCCGTCTGCTCCTGCTGTCGTATAAATATCAATTGGCGTTAATAAAGCGGTTGCTCTTTTCTTATCGCTCGCCTCAATTGAGCCTGCGGAAACTACCACAGCATCAATTTCGTTGATTTGTTCCTTTAATTCTGCATTTACTGAAACATCCTGATTATCAATAGAAATCGGTTTTTCAACATCATTATATTTTGAATGAGTAAAGCTTAATATCTGATTGCCTTTTTCAGAAGTTTCAAATGTAAAATTACCGTTTGCATCTGTAGTTGCTCCATCGTAAGTATTTTTAAGAGTGACATTTACATCGCTTACCCCTTTATTTCGAAAGGTAACTTTTCCTGAAACCTTTATCTGAGAATAACTCAAGATAAACGAGAGAAAGGTGATGAGAAATAATAGTTTTTTGGACTGCGTTTTCATTGGTCTTAATTTGATTCCAAAATTAATCTGAAAATTTAGATCTGCTAATTTTTTCTTTCCGAACGGTAAAATTTGTGTACTGAATTGTAAAAAAGACCTATTTAACATAAAAAGAGGCAAGATTACAAAGCTTTCTAAAAAATGTTCCTAAATTTATAAGATTATAAATCATTTAAAAATCACTTAAAATGAAGGTACAAACATTAGCATTATTGGCGGGCTGTGCATTATTTGCTGTTTCTTGCGGAACGGTAAAAACGTATTCAGTTAACGCCAAAAGCGGAACACAAACGGGAGGAACTGCAAAGTTTACTCAAAAAGGAAATGAAGTTGTAATGAAACTTGATGTCACGAATCTTACTCCGGGAATTCACGCGGTACATATTCATGAAAAAGCCGACTGTTCAGCAGCAGACGGAACCTCAACAGGAGGACACTGGAATCCAGGAAAAGACGATCACGGAAAATGGGGTGCAGAGCATTTCCACATGGGAGATATCGGGAATTTAGTGGCTAATCAGGAAGGAGTGGCAACGCTGACTTTCAAAACTGATAAATGGTGTCTTGGTTGTGCAGACGAATCTAAAAACATCATCGGAAAAGGAATGATCGTACATGCTGCGGCAGATGATTTCCATACTCAGCCTACAGGAAATGCAGGCGGAAGAGTTGGATGTGTAGAAATTAAATAATCAAATTGATTGCATAAAAAACCCCGCTAATTTTAGTTAGCGGGGTTTTTATTTTATTGTTTTACATTCATATCACCAATGATATTCATTGCTTCCTGAAGGTAAGGATCTTTTTTAAGATTTTTGATCCACATATCAGATTTTTTCTTGAATGCTTCATCTTTCTTCTCTCTTTCAAGTTCGCTTGGATAAAGTGTGAATTGAAGACCGTTTTCAAATTTCGTCAATGCTTTGAATTTTTCGATCTGCGCTTTTCTTTGCTTCATCAATTCGTTAAACTTATTGATATTAAGCGTAATCGTTTCTTCTTTGTCTAATTTCTCTCTCCATTGAGCGGACTCCAATAATAACTGATAGTTGGTGTTTTTAGCCATTCTATCGTTGCTTGCTTTTTCTAATGCTTTTACATCGAAATAGTTCAACTTCTGGAAAGTTGTGCTTGGAATTTTATCCCATGCCAACGCATAATCATCGTATCTCTCTCCTATTTCAGCATACGTGAAGAAATCTTTCATCTGAATATCAGAAACAATTCCTTTTCTCTGTGTAGATTCTCCTGTAATTCTGTAGAATTTCTGAATTGTTAATTTTAAAGAGCCAAAATCATCTTCTGTATTCAAGAATCTGTTTAAATCAACAAAAGTCTGAACCGTTCCTTTTCCAAAAGACTGTGGAGAACCGATAATCATCGCTCTTCCAGTATCCTGCATTGCACCAGCCAAGATCTCAGAAGCCGAAGCCGAAAGTTCGTTTTGCATGATAACAAGAGGACCAGTCCAAATTGGAGTTTCCTGCTTGTTTTTTAATGTCTGAATCTTTCCGTTTCCATCTTTTACCTGAACATATGGTCCAGCATTCATGAAAAGTCCCATGATATCTCCAACTTCCGTTAAAGATCCGCCACCGTTGTTTCTAAGGTCAAGAACAATTCCGTCAATGTTTTGAGCCTTTAGTTTAATGATCTCATTTTTAATGTCATCAGAAGCGTTTCTTCCTTTAGCATCTTCAAAATCAGCATTAAAACTTGGTAAATTAATGAAACCATATTTTTTACCGTTTGGAGAATTTACCACAATACTTCTTGCGAAAGTATCTTCAATAGCAACCTCTTCACGGATCATTGTAACTTCTTTTATCGTTCCGTCTTTCTTCTGAACCGTCAAAGTAACCGGAGTTCCTTTTTCACCTCTGATGTATCTTACGGCTTCCTCAGAAAGCATTCCGACAACATTTACGGCATCATCTTTCGGTTTAGATTTTACTTTTAAGATCTTATCTCCTTCTGTAAGCTGTTTAGACTTCCAAGCTGGTGCGCCGATTGTTAGCGCTCCAAGATATAAATACCCTTTTTTCTCCTGAATAATAGCTCCGATTCCGATCACTTTTCCTGTGAAAGTCATATCAAATTCTTCCTTATCCTTTGGAGAATAATAATTGGTGTGCGGGTCAAAAACCTCAGTGTAAGCATTCATGTACACTGTGAACCAATTCATTTTATTTCTCTTCTTAAACCTTGTGAACGTGTCTTTTACAAGATCTTTCACCTCATCTGTAGCTTTTACTTTTTTCTGCTCAGGAGTTAGGATTTGAAGTTTAATCGTATCCTGTAATTTATATTTCTGTACAGAATCTTTTTTCTCTTTTTGAGCCTGTTCTTTGCTGTTTAAAGATTCAATTTCCTGAAGAATATTGTATTTAATGAATTTTTTCCACTCATTATATTGATCCTGCTTAGAAACCGGTGCTTTTTTAAGCTTGTTTTCTAAAACCAATGTCTCATCTTCTTCCAAATTGATTGGTTTACTGAAAATATCCTGAGTCAATTTATCAATCTCATCAACCCTTTGGAAAAGTCTGTCTGTAGTCAATTTATAGAACGTAAGATCTCCGATATTCAGATAATCATCAAGCTTTGTTTCGTGCTTGCTGAATTCATCCATATCAGATTGCAGGAAATATCTTTTCCCCGGATCTATCATCTCAAAATATTGTTTGTAAACATCCTTAGAATAAGCATCATTAATAGCTTTCGGGCTGTAATGTAGATAAGAAAGAGTGTTCTTTACGCTCACCATTATCGTCTGCATCTTTTCATCGTCATTTTTAGGTGAGTTGAAACAAAACATTAGACTTGTTAATGGAATTAGGAGTAAAAATTTATTTAGCTTGAAATTTTTCCACATAAATCTGTAATGTATTTTTATTAATTTTTTAAAAAGTATTTTAATTAGTAGTAATTTTTAATTTACTGTTACAAACTATCAAATTTAATACCTTATTTATAAATATCAGACAGTTTTAAGGAATTTTATTAAAAGAGCCGTTCTCATTTAATTTATTGCCCTTTGAAATTAGTTTTACAAAAGATATCAAAGTTAAAATAATATTTAAATTCAAGGTTTTTAAAGAAAGTCTTTTACACTATATTTGTTAAAATTAAAATTTAATATGGAAAGACCACTTATTCTGGTTACTAATGATGATGGAATCACAGCACCTGGTATCAGAAATCTTATCAGTTTCATGAACGAAATCGGAGAAGTTGTTGTTGTAGCACCCAATTCTCCTCAAAGCGGAAAAGGCCACGCAATTACCATTAACTCAACTTTAAGCTTCGAAGAAGTTACGCTTGAAGGCCCACAAACAGACTTTTCTTGCAGCGGAACTCCCGTTGACTGCGTAAAAATGGCTCTTGATAAAATCTTAACAAGAAGACCGGATATCGTAGTTTCAGGAATCAATCATGGAGCGAATTCTTCAATTAATGTTATCTATTCCGGGACGATGTCTGCAGCTGTTGAGGCTGGAGTTGAAGGAATTCCTGCGATCGGATTTTCATTACAGGATTTCAGTTGGGAAGCAGATTTTTCTCAGGCAAAAGAATTTATTCAAAATATCGTTAGAAGAACATTGGAGAACCCAATGCCAAAAGGAATTGTATTAAATGTAAACATTCCGAAACTTCCTAAAGAGGAAATTAAAGGCATTAAAGTCTGCAAACAGGCCAATGCAAAATGGGAAGAAAGCTTCGACGAAAGAGTAAATCCACACGGAAAAAAATACTATTGGCTGACAGGATATTTCAATAATATGGACGAATCTGAAGATGCTGACGAAACTGCTTTAGCTGCAGGATACATCTCAATTGTACCTGTAAAATTTGATATGACCGCTTACGAATACATCAAAACGTTGGAAGAAGTAATGAAGTTTGATTAATGTACGAGAAATTAGACAATCCTGTATATCATTCACTTAATGAATATCATGAAAAGTTTTGCTTAAACTTCGGAGATTCTAAATTTTATAATCCTGAAGTCGCCGCTTTCGGAGGTTCATCAACGATTGCAAAAGAAAAAGACATCACAGAATATGCAAAAATCTGTGATGATTTTCTAGTTTTTGGAGCAAAACCTAGTTTAGGAAATTTTAAAACAGAAATGTCCCAGCTTGTTTGTGATCAATATGTTTTAGAAAATACAATTGAATTGGATTTTACTGAAGATATTATCGAGCTTAAAAATGAAAATCACGATGAATTATTGGCATTTGTCAAGAAGTTTTATCCTCATTATTTCAAAAACAGAACACCAGAATTAGGTCGATATTTTGGAATTTTTAAAGATGATAAATTGGTTACAGTAACAGGTCAGCGAATGCAGATGAACGATATGACAGAAGTAAGTGCCGTGATCACAGATACAGATTACCTTGGAAAAGGTCTTGCAAAACAATTGGTCGCATTTGTTTCAAATACAATATTTGAAGATGGCAAAACGCCTTTTCTGCATGTTGCTGAAAATAATCTCGGAGCTAAAAAGCTTTATGAAAAGCTTGGATTTGATTTGAGAGGCAAAATAAATTTATGGGGTGTGAAAAGATAATTTTCACATCTTTTTTTTATAAATGTTCTTTTGTCTTGAAACAAAAGAACCAAAAATTCAAGACTTGGAAACTTCTGCTAAAAATTAAAATTTAATCCTAAAATCCCCAAAACTTGCGCGAATTTATTATTTGTTTTTCGATTCAAAATTGGTGTCGCGCTTCAAACAGTGGGAATTTTTTAACGGATTAAACTTTAATTTTCTTAACGCGCCAGTTTCCTATGTCAATTCAATTTTAGTTTTCAAATTCAATATTAAAATCTGCCAAATTTGCTAAATCAGCGAGATAATTTATAATGAAGTTTATTCTTAAAGAATTTATAAAATCCTTTAAATCCACTATTTCATTAAATCTTTTTCCTACATTTATTCTTATTAATTTTTTCCAAATTATGAGAATAGAATACGATATAAAACTGGGTTTTAAGGATGTTATGTTCCGCCCGAAACGTTCTACATTAAAATCCCGTTCGGAAGTTAGCCTAGAAAGAGAATTTACCTTTAAACATACCAAAAAGAAATGGCAGGGAACTCCCATCATCGCAGCCAATATGGATACTGTGGGAACTTTTGAAATGGCTGTAGAATTAGCAAAAGATAAGATCATTACAGCTATTCACAAACATTATTCTGTTGAAGAATGGAGTGATTTTTTAAATAGTCAGCCTGAAAGTATTCATCAATATATTGCATTAAGCACAGGAACCGGCAAAGCTGATGAAGAAAAGCTTCAACAAATCCTCGAAAAGCATCCAAAAATTGAGTTTCTCTGTATTGATGTTGCCAATGGTTATTCCGAGCATTTTGTGGGCTTTGTAAAGAAAGCAAGAGCCAATTTCCCTGATAAAATCATTATTGCCGGAAATGTTGTAACGGGCGAAATGGTTGAAGAGCTTCTTTTGGTTGGCGCAGATATCATTAAAGTAGGAATCGGACCAGGTTCTGTTTGTACGACCCGTGTAAAAACCGGCGTTGGTTACCCACAACTTTCCGCAATTATTGAATGTTCAGATGCAGCTCATGGTTTAGGAGGTCATATCATTGCAGACGGTGGCTGTAAAGTTCCGGGAGATGTGGCCAAAGCTTTTGGCGGCGGTGCCGATTTTGTGATGCTCGGCGGAATGTTTGCCGGTCATGACGAAAGCGGCGGCGAAATTATCGAAGAAAACGGCAAAAAATACCGCACATTCTACGGAATGAGTTCAAAAACAGCGATGGACAAACATTCAGGTGGCGTTGCTGAATACAGAGCTTCTGAAGGAAAAACGGTGAAAGTAGCTTACAAAGGTCCGGTTTCGGAGACGGTGAAGGATATTTTGGGCGGTGTACGTTCTACCTGTACTTATGTTGGAGCGTCAAAGTTGAAGGAATTGTCAAAAAGGACGACTTTTATCAGGGTTCAGGAACAGGAAAATCAGGTTTTTAAAGATTAAAACAATTTAAATATTAAAAAATGTCTCTATAATTATTATTTGGAGGCATTTTTTTAATCCTCTACTCTAATATATTTTTTATCAAAATACTTTTGCAATTGTTCGCTTACGTAGTTTTTATCTTCTTTTACAGAAGACATTTCATCAAAATATAAAATTTTAGGAACTGTTTTAATCCTGTCAATAATTAAGGAGTCTTTTTTCGAATTTTTGATGGTGTTTATTCTATTTTCTATTTCCTGATCGTACTTTTTCAAATCTGTAAAAAGAATCTCTTTCCCAATCGTATTTATATTAAAATCAAAGTTAAAATTTGAATATTTTTCAGGTAAAAAATTAGTCTCGGGTAAAAATATGATCACAAGGCTTACCCACCAGTATTTTTTTATTTTTTCAACCATAAAAAACCATAAAACGGAAGAAGAAACAAAATAGAAAAATATAATATTTTCAAATTGTCTTCCCATCGTATTCATGATGTAGGCTGTAAAAATCAATGGCAGAAAAGAAACAGACCAAATAATTAATGCTTTTTTGAAGTTTATTTTTTTAATAATAAATCTTAATTCGCTTTCAAATATTTTGATAAATAATGGCATTATTAAAGATGTTTTAATAAAAAAAAAGATGTTATTGACTCCAAAAATGCCGATCCTTTTGATAGATTTCATTAAAAATCCTCCGGTGGAATCATCTAACC
Source organism: Chryseobacterium glaciei (assembly GCF_001648155.1). Classification (NCBI taxonomy): domain Bacteria; kingdom Pseudomonadati; phylum Bacteroidota; class Flavobacteriia; order Flavobacteriales; family Weeksellaceae; genus Chryseobacterium; species Chryseobacterium glaciei. Next base: position 2,074,319 of record NZ_CP015199.1, read on the forward strand.
TTTTAAAATTTCCGGGAGCTAAGAAACTTACCAAACAAAACAGTAATCCTAGAATCAATAGAAATTGAGTTTCTTTCGTTCTTTTTTGATAGTAAAATACAGCCAACGAACCCAAAAGAATTAAAGCTGACAGTTCATTAGAGCCCATTAAAATAACAATCAATACAGCTAACAGGTAAAACCATATTCTACTCTTAGATTCTGCATATTTTCCCAAGAAATACAGCAAAAAACCAAATAAAATAATTGGCAGGAAATATATATTTGAACCCGTAATCCAAAAATAATGCTCCGGAATACTGACTAAAAGTACCGTGTAAAAAAAGAAAAGAATGAAGCCTTTGACAGTAGCTTCCTTTAAAGAATATTTGAAATATTGCTTAAAATTTAAGACTGATAGTCCTATAAAACTTAAGAATAAAAAAACAGGATAAACTTTGGGCAAAATCCCCGTATTATCTTCTGAAACAGGATTTAATGTATTGATAGAATATCCAAAATACCTTCCACCCCAGTTTAAATAAAAGCTTTTACTATTATTGAGAAATCCAAGTTTCCGGGTTCCGTATGAGTAGATATAATCATCGGTTTGATATACATTAAAATAAGCAATGTACATCAAACCGATAAGGGTAAAAATCGACAAGAATAAAACGATATTCTGTACAGATTTCATATTTTATGTTAGCATTCCGCCATCAACATTCAGAACCTGACCTGTAACGTAAGCAGACATCTCGCTTCCGAAGAATACACAAGCATTTGCAATATCTTCAGGCTGTCCTCCTCTCTTCAAAGGAATTCCTTCTCTCCAAGCCTGAACTACTTTTTCGTCTAAAGCACCCGTCATTTCAGTTTCAATGAAACCTGGAGCAACAGCGTTACAACGGATATTTCTTGAACCCAATTCAAGGGCAACAGATTTTGTAAATCCGATAACTCCCGCCTTAGATGCCGCGTAATTTGCCTGTCCGGCATTTCCTTTTACTCCCACTACAGAAGTCATATTGATGATAGATCCTGATTTTGCCTTCATCATAGGCTTGATAACCGCCTTTGTAAGGTTGAATACTGAATCTAAATTTACCTTAATAATTGTGTCCCAATCGTCTTTAGACATTCTCATTAAAAGATTATCTCTTGTAATCCCTGCATTGTTGATCAAAATATCGATTTGACCAAACTCAGTCATTACTTCATCTACTAATTTTTGAGCCGCATCGTAGTCTGATGCATCAGATTGGTAACCTTTAATTTGAGTTACAGAACTTAAAGTCGCTTCTAATTCCTTTGCTTTATCTACAGAACCAGCGTAAGTGAATGCTACTTTTGCCCCCTGTTGAGCAAACATTTCTGCAATTCCTTTTCCGATTCCTCTTGTAGCTCCGGTAATAAGTGCTACTTTTCCTTCTAATAGTTTCATATTTCTGACAATTATTTTTCCTTTAATGAATTAGCTTATTGTGTTTTGGCTAATTTAATATATTTAATTTTATCGAAATTAAATGGTGCGCAAAGATATTATAATTTGTTATTTAATGCATTTTAAACCATTATTTTAATAAAATTTTATGAATGTTTTTTGTCATATGAAAATATCGTTAAAATAAGACTTTGTTTTCCGAAGACGTAAAATCTATAAATTCCGATTCCTTCCCTTTTGTAAGCTTAATTTTCTTTCTGTCTACCGAATACTTATCGTAAACAACGTCTTTTAAAGGCTCATTTTTAAGATTCGTAACGCCAAATTTATTTCCTTTTTGTACGACAACTTCATCTCCTGAAAAAAACGTGAAAATATCGTCATATACAAATGGTATGATTTCATTTCCCGCTTCATCAAGCATTCCGTAAAGGTTTTCTTTATTTTTGCAGATAATCGCCGGATAAAACTGAAATGGTTTTATGGAAGTGATATTTTTAAGCTCTGTGTAAGATTTATCTTTTGGTAAAAATTTATAAAAAGTATCTTCTTTTTTTACAATTAAATTATCAAAAAAAACTTTTTCTATTTGATAACCATCGTCTAAAACGCTGTTTAAGTTTTTATCTAAAAGTTTCTCTTCCCCATCTTTACTTACATAGAGATAATTTTCATCTTTAATTTTGAAAGCTTCAACAACATCATATTCTTTGGGAAAAATGATTTCTCCATTGGTTTTAAGAACAGCTATTTTAGGATTTTTGTCATCTTTTAAAGACTTGAACATTCCATTAAATAAATGGTTTACATAATGAAAATCAGTAGGATAAACCTTCTTTTCTGCTTTAGAAAAAATGCTTACGTTATTATCGTGTATCAAATAAATATATTCCCTTCCTACAAAAGCCTGTTCGTAGATTTCATCAGCCAAAACATTTTCATTTTCATCTACAATTCCGTATTTATTTTTGATGACGTTTTTTGTAATTAAGAAAGGAAAACCGTTGATATCTTCAATATAATGATCTGAAAACGTGGTTACTGTTTTTCCATTATTATCCAGAACCTCACCACTTCTTGCACCTGTCGTGAGGTATACTTTTCCTTTATAAAAGCGAAGATTTTCTTTAAATTCTCTGTCAGAAACCTGCTGACCGTCAAAATCATAGATAAACCAACCACCATCTTTTTTTACAAAGAATCTGTTTTCGCTGGCAAATTGTATTTCATCATAAAAAGGGATGATCTGTTTGCCGTTGTAATCATACACACAGTCTTTTCCGTCTTTGGAATAGATCATTCTGTCCTTATTTTCCCAAGTTCTGAACTTGAAATTATCAAGAGCAATCAATTGATCACCTTTTGCATCAATTAAAGCTGTCTTTCCTTTAGAAATGGCATCTTTAGTCTTTAAAATGAATCTGTTCTTAGATAAACGCGAGATTTCACTTTTAAAAGGATAATCAAAAGAAATAGAGCCCGACGAATCTACAATCCCGGATTTTCCGGTTTGCGGATCGGAAATTATTCCGTAGCCTTTGGTGTAAAAGCGGACGTCTTTTCCTAGCTCTTTAGACAATAAGATCTGCTTGTACTGATCGGTCTGCTGTGCCATACAAACCGATGAAAACAATATTAAAATTAGCTTTTTCAATTAAATAGAATTATTGACAATAAGAACGATCTCTCCTTTTAAAGTTTTGCTTTTGGAGAATTCAATTAACTCATTAATTGTCCCACGTTTAGTTTCTTCGAATTTCTTTGAGATTTCACGGCTTAAACTTGCTTTCGTGTTTTCTCCAAAGAACTCTTTTATCTGTTCAAGTGTTGTATTTATTTTGTGTGGACTTTCGTATAAAACGATTGTCTTTTTCTCTTCTGCAAGTTGTTTAAGCTTGGTTTGTCTTCCCTTTTTCTGAGGAAGAAATCCAGCAAATAAAAACTCGTTATTCGGAAGTCCGGAAACCACCAAAGCCGGAACAAAAGCTGTTGCTCCGGGCAGACAAATCATCTCAATGTTATTGTCTGATCCTGCTTTGCTTAATAAATAACCAGGATCTGAAATTCCGGGAGTTCCTGCATCGGTAATAATGGCGATATTCTGGCCGCTTTTAAGGTCATTAATTACCTTTTCCGTTGCCTGATGCTCATTATGTAAGTGATACGATTTTAAAGGTTTAGAGATTTCGTAATGCTTCAAAAGAATTCCGGAAGTTCTCGTGTCTTCACATAAAATATAATCTACCTCTTTCAGTACTTTTACTGCCCTGAAAGTCATGTCTTCTAAGTTCCCGACGGGTGTGGGAACAAAATAAAGGATTCCGCTCAAAATTTAGTTTATAAAAATTTATTTTCTACCAATATCCACAGTCTTTGTGCATATTCATCTACCTTGCTCCATTTTCTGTCGTAGTAAAGATCGCTCAGATATTCTTTTGCTTCTTCTAATGTTCTGAAACTGTTGAGTACTCCAACAACATCATTCAAATCAGACTGGCTTCCTCCGAATAATGTTTTTGTGAAAGCAATTCTGTCGTTTAGATCTAATTTAAACTCAGGTTTTGCCTTTTGTGCTTCCATTAAATTGGTCGGAATATTTGTCTTCAGGATGCTTCCTGTATCTTCTTTTACAACCGGAATTGGTTTTTCCAAAGGATTTTCTACCTGCAAATGGTCATCATCAAATAAAGACTGAACAGCCTTTAATCCTTTAATATTCGCCAATCTTATCTTTTTTTCCTGATTGTAAGCCTCTAAGTTTTCAAAACTTTCGTCAGAAGCTAGTTTTTCTTTTTCAAATTCAGGAAGTGGCTTGTCTATATTTGTGATCTTTCTTCTGTCAATTTCTTCTGCGATTACATCTTGCTCATATTTTTCTTCATTTTGAGCATCATTTTTTATTTCGCTGAGAATATTTTCAACATTGGACGTTTCATTTACCATTTCTCCCTGTCCGATAGTTGCGTTTGAAGTAATGAATTGCTCTTCACTTTCTTCAATCAGCATTTCATCGTCTTCTAAGTCTTCCCTTCCGAAAATATTTGGGATAATTTCAACTTTTTCTTCTTTTTTAGATTCAAAACTATCTTGAATCTTCTCTTCTTCATCAAAATTATTCAATTCATTTCCTCGATTGTCGGAAATTTCATTTTCAAATTCATCAATTTCGTTCAATTGATTATTAAAAATAACTTCCTCTTCCGTAATGGTCTGACTGAATATTTCTTCATTAATATCTTCATCCGTTTCAGGTTCTGCATCGGCAAGAATTCTTTCTTCATCAATGAAACTTAAAATATTCCCCTGATAATCGGAAGGTTGCTCTTCATCAATTTCATTTAACTGATGATTAAAAATTATTTCCTCTTTCGTTAAATCTGGGTCAATACAATTTTCTTCATTATTCGGTTCAGTATTTTCTTCAACAAGATTTACAATATTTTCGTGATATTCATTTTCAGCAATTTCATTCAGCTGATTATTGAAAATTGCTTCTTCCTCAGCCTCTTGAGCTTGAATATTTCCTGTCTCAACAGGACTTACAGCGTTTTCGTTGTAGGAAGATTCATGATCATTTTCGTCAATTTCATTAAATTCATTATTAAAAATAGCTTCCTCTTCTGTAACGTCATTATTTGACTCCTGGGACTCAAAATTTTGATTAACGAAAGAAATATTTTGTTGATTTTCTGAATTTTGAACAGAATTATCGGTAATAAAATACTCGATATTCTTTTCCAACAACCGTAAAAACGATATCCTGTTCGCAAGCTCATCTACAAGATCTTGCTTGGAAAGTAGTTCGTCCACATTGTTGATTTTCTCCAAAATATCAATGATATTCTTGGATTCAAAAAAAATCTTTTCCTTTAAATCTTGGATGTTCTGCATATGAGAATCTTGTTAAAATTGCTTACTTTTGATCTTAAAAATATACGGCTAATTTAACAAATGTTTTTAGAAAATACAATTAATCATTCCAAACAAAGTGGTTGGATGGAAGTTATTTGTGGCTCAATGTTTTCCGGAAAAACCGAAGAGTTGATCCGGAGACTCAGAAGAGCTGAAATGGCGGGGCAAAATGTGGAGATTTTTAAACCAAAAACGGATACCAGATATTCTGATGAGGACGTTGTTTCTCATAATCAGAATAAAATTCGCAGTACCGCAGTGGAAAGTCCTAGTGAGATTCTCTTATTAGGGTCAAATTGTGATGTTGTAGGAATTGATGAAGCACAATTTTTTGATGAAAGCATCGTAGAAATAGCTAATCAATTGGCAAACAGCGGAATACGAGTTGTAATCGCAGGCTTGGATATGGACTTTTTAGGACGTCCTTTCGGGCCGATGCCTAATTTGATGGCCACCGCAGAATACGTGACGAAAGTGCATGCTATTTGCAAGAGAACGGGTAATCTTGCCAATTATTCCATGAGAATTTCTCAGGGTAATAACCTTGTGGAGCTCGGTGAAACAGAAAGTTATGAAGCAGTAAGCCGTCGTGTTTTTATTGAAGAAGTACTTTCTAAGAAAAAATAAGATTAAATTTAAGTCTAAATTTATTTTAGATTTAATGAAAAAAATATTTTGTTTAAATGGAATGACGAAAAATTTTATCCAATCATCCAATTAATCAATAAAAAACAACCAACACAAAATATAAAGCAGAAGGGGCACCAATGAATTATACAGTACAACAAATTGCAGAAATCACCAATTCACAGATTATTGGAGATGAAAATTTAATTGTCAAAACGATAGCTTTTGACAGCAGGATCATTTATTCAACAAAAAATGCCGCCTTTATTGCAATTAATACTCAAAAAAATTCAGGGGAAAAGTTTATTGAAGCTGCTATTGACAGAGGAATTACGATCATAATTTCTGAACATCAATTTCCGCAGTTTGAAAATGTAACGTGGATTATCGTAGAGAATTCTATTGATTTTCTTCAAAAATTAGCAAAATATCATTTCGAAAATACCACCTTACAATCTATTGGAATTACGGGAAGCAACGGGAAAACTATTTTAAAAGAATGGTTGTACCAATGTCTGTGGAATGAATTCCCGACTGTGAAAAGTCCTAAAAGTTTTAATTCTCAAATCGGGCTTCCGCTTTCTTTGCTTCAAATCAACGAGTCTCACAAATTGGGAATTTTTGAAGTAGGAATTTCCAAGCCCAACGAAATGCAGAAACTGGAAAATATTTTCCATCCGCAAATTGGTTTGCTTACCCATATCGGAACTGCCCACGCAGCCAATTTTGAATCTGAGGAAGAATTAATTGATGAAAAAATTAAGCTTTTTAAAGATTCCAAAACCGTTATTTACAATGGCGATAATGAATTGGTAGACAAAAAAATAAAAGCATTATATTCAAGTAAAAAATTAATATCCTACGGCTTTAAAGGTCACAATCATGTTTTCATTAAGAATAATATTTCTAAAGACGAAAATATTGTTGTAGAATATTTTGGTGAGGAAATAAGTTTTCCGGCCAATCAAAGAGACGAAGCAACTTTAACGAATGCTTTGGCGCTGATTACAGTTCTTAAAGAGCTAGGCATCGAAAATCAAAAGATCGTCGAAAAAATCAACGCTTTAAAGGCCGTAGAAATGCGACTTGAAGCGATTGAAGGAATTAAAAATAATATTGTTATCAATGATTCTTTCAACCTAGATCTTGATTCTCTGAAAACTGCTTTACAATTTTTAAATGAGTACAATAAAACTAAAAAATCTTTGGTTTTAACGGATATTGTAGGTGTAAATTCTAATTCTCAGGAATTGTATGAAGAAGTTTCAGAGCTTGTGAATGAACAAAAATTTGACTCTGTTTTCCTGATAGGAGATGAAATATCAAAGTTTAGTGATTTATTTAAATCTAAAACTTCTACTTTTATTAATACTCAGGAATTAATTGACAGCAAACATCTTACAGAACTAGAAAATCAGATCATTTTATTAAAAGGAGCAAGAAAATTTGAGATCGAAAAATTGAAAGATCTTCTTGAACTCAGAAAACACGATACTGTTTTAGAAGTAAATTTAAATGCTATTCTTCACAACATTAATTACCATAAATCTTTACTAAAACCAGAAACCAAAATGATGGCAATGGTAAAGGCAAACTCTTATGGATTAGGAAGTTATGAAATTTCAGAGTTTTTGCAACATCATCATATTGATTATCTTGGTGTAGCTTATGCCGATGAAGGTGTTGAGCTTCGTAAAAAGGGAATTACCACTCCTATCGTTGTTATGAATCCTGAGCAACACAGTTATGATGCGATTATTGAATATAATTTAGAGCCGGAAATTTATAGTTTCAGGGTTTTGGATTTGTTTTATGAAGCAGTTCAGAAATCTGGTTACGATAAAAAATTTCCAATTCATATTAAATTAGAAACAGGAATGCATCGACTTGGCTTTAAAGATTTTGAATTGGATCAATTAAGCGAAACTTTAAATGAAAGAAACTTGAAAGTTCAAAGTATTTTCAGTCATTTATCGTCTTCAGATGTACCGGAGGAGAAGGAATTTACTTTAAAACAATTGGAAGTTTTTGAAAAAAATTCAAGTTATTTTATTGAAAAATTAGGATATTCGCCTCTTAGACATATTTTAAATTCTTCAGGAATAACAAGTTATACCAATCATCAATACAATATGGTGAGAATTGGAATAGGAATGCTAGGAGAATCACCAAATAGTGAAATACAGAAACAGTTACAGTCTGTTGTAAGTTTTAAAACGGTTATCTCTCAAATTTCTCTGGTAGAAAACGGAGAATCAGTAGGTTACAGTAGAAGATATAAAACAGACCATTTAACGAAAATTGCCACAATTCCTGTAGGATATGCAGACGGAATTCCAAGATTAATCGGCAACCAAATAGGAAAAGTAGGGATCAACAAAACATTAGCTCCAATCGTAGGAAGCATTTGCATGGATATGATGATGCTGAATGTAGACAATATTCCCAATGTAAAGGAAGGCGACACTGTAACGGTCTTCAACTCAAAACCAAGTTTAAAAGAATTTGCAGCATATTGCAAAACCATCACATACGAAGTATTAACCTCTATTTCGCCCCGGGTGAAACGGATTTATATAAAAGATTAATTATGAGAAAACTCCTGATTCTCTTATTTGTATTCCAATTACTTTTGATACAATCTCAGGTAAAAAAGAATTTAGTGATTCCTAAAAACCCAAGAATAGGACTTTCACTTGCTGGTGGCGGTGCCAAAGGTTTTTCTCATGTCGGGGTACTTAAAGTATTAGATTCTTTAGGAGTAAAAGTCGATTATATTGCCGGAACAAGTATGGGTGCAATTGTAGGAGGTTTGTACGCTTCAGGATATTCCGGAAAGGAAATTGAGAAAATTGTAATGGATACAGATTTCTACTCTCTAATCATGGATCCGAAATCCCGACAGGAAAGTACCTTCTTCAATAAATCCGTAGACAAATATCTTTTATCAATTCCTTTAAAAAACGGAAAAATTACACTACCCTCTTCCATCAGCTCTGGGCAGAAAAATGTTTATTTACTGAAAGAGCTTTTCAAAAATGTTTCCACAATTGATGATTTTTCAAAACTTCCAATTCCTTTCATGTGCGTTGCTACAAACCTTGAAAGCGGAAATATGCAGATCTTCGAAAAAGGAGATTTGGTACAGTCAATCATGGCGAGTTCTGCATTTCCATCTTTAATGGATCCTGTAAAAATTGGTGACAGTATTTACATCGACGGAGCCATGACGGTAAACTATCCTTCGAAGCCATTAAAGGACAAAGGAATCGATATCGTCATTGGTGTGGATCTTAACCAGGATCTATCGACAAGAGAGGATTTAAACAGTATTATAGCGATCCTAAATCAGGTTATTGACATGAACATCCATAAAGATACCAAACGTCAATACAAATACACAGACATCAATATTAAGCCTAATCTAAAAGGCATGACGGCCACAAGCTACGACGAAAAGAAAAAAATTCTCGATAGTGGTTATGTAGAAGGTTTAAAATACACAGAAATATTAGACCAGCTTCCCAAGCGATCTTTCGACAGACTCCGCCAACGGGTGAATCCAATTTATTCTAATGTCTATAAAATTGACAGCATCGCTATAGACGGAGGAAGAATCTTCGGGAAAAATTATGTTTTAGGAAAAATGGGATTGCGTCTCCCCTCTCTTCAAACTTATGGAAGCATTAATAAAAAAATAGATAAGCTTGTAGCTACCAATAATTATAAATTTATTAATTACGATATCATTTCGGAGAATGACGCAAGTTATCTCAAACTTTATGTAACGGAAGATGATGCCAGACACTTTGTAAAATTCGGTCTTCATTATGATGAAATTTTCAAAACAGGCTTACTTGTAAATTATTCTGCTAAACGTCTTCTCTTTAAAAATTCGAATCTTTCTCTCGATGTAGTCGTTGGTGATAAACCTAGATACTATTTAAACTACTTTATAGATAACGGATATATTCCAGGTTTCGGACTTTATTCTTCAGGAATGAGTTTTGATCTGAAAGATGGAAATAATTATGGTATAGATAAATGGGAATGGTTCAGAAATGAAGCCTACATTCAATCTGTATGGAGAGATAAGTTTGCCATCGGAGGAGGTATTAGCCACGATTACTTCGATGCTGGAGCCAACGGTACAAATAAAAGAATAGGTCGATTTTTAAACCCTTACGTATTTCTAAAAAGCGATACCCAAAACGACAGAGATTTCCCTACAAAAGGGATCTATATTGTAGCAGAAGGAAAGGTAATTGATTTAATGAAATCCGAAGTCGACAAAAGACTTGTTCAGATAAAAGCAGATATCAGAATTAATATTCCACTTACAAAACAATTCTCCTATCGTTTAAATCTTTATGGTGGAGTTACACTTGGAGAAAATCTTCCTCAATTCTATCAATACAGATTGGGAGGAATTTTCGAACAAAATATGGTTAACTTCAAAAGCTTTGGAGGTTTCTACTTTGCACAGCTTAATTCTAATAATGTTGTGTTGGTTTCAAATGATCTTCAATTCAAATTTAACAAGAACTATTTTTTCAGCGGGAATTTTTCTTTCGCAAATCTTTCCGACGATATTAATTTTCAAGATGCCGTAAAACTTAATTACAGTTCACTCGGAGTTTCCGCAGGATACAAATCTCCTTTCGGTCAGATAAGGCTTAATTTCAGCCACTCACTTAAAAATAATCAAAAAGGCATATTCAGTGTTATTTTAGGACACTGGTTTTAAAACAATGATACAATTCTTTTACGAAAACTTACAAGAATCTGTAAGTACAGACTACACAAAATGGCTGGAAGATATTATTCTTTCAGAAGGAAAAAAGCTTGGTGACATCAATTATATCTTCTGTGATGACGAGTATTTATTAAAAGTTAATCAGGATTATTTACAGCATGATTACTACACAGATATCATCACTTTCGATTACGTGAAAGGCAAAACAATAAGCGGAGAGATTTTCGTATCTTTGCAGCGCATTTCAGACAACGCTTCTACCCTATCCAAAGAATACGAAGAAGAGCTTCGAAGAGTTTTGGCTCACGGCATTCTTCATCTTTCAGGATATAAAGATAAAACGGAGGAAGAAGAAAAGTTAATGCGTAGTAAAGAAGACTTTTATTTAGCAAAGTATTCTTAACAGATTTAGAAATTCAGAGATCCAGGAATTATTTAATTTCACAATCTCTCAATCTCTCAATTTTTTTAGAAGCTTATTCCCGCTTTCCGCACTCGCTTTTTTTCTTTTTCAAAGAAAAAAGAGCTCAAACAAATGCTACAATCGGGGCTAGATAATACAAGATAAAGGCTCATTCAGACCTTATCTGGGAACTATGTTTCACGTGGAACATTTATTAAAAAGATTAAAATTTAAGGCTTAAAACAAGCAATATAAAATGATATCAGAAATATACGATGTAATCGTAGTTGGTGCAGGTCACGCAGGATGTGAAGCAGCAGCTGCAGCAGCGAACTTGGGTTCCAAGACTCTGCTTGTTACAATGAACATGCAGACGATCGGACAAATGAGTTGCAACCCTGCAATGGGAGGTATTGCAAAAGGACAGATCGTAAGAGAGATCGATGCAATGGGAGGTTATTCAGGAATTATAGCAGACAAATCTGCTATCCAGTTCAAGATGCTTAACCTATCAAAAGGTCCTGCAATGTGGTCTCCAAGAACACAAAATGACAGAATGCTTTTCGCAGAAGAATGGCGTTTTGCATTAGAAAATACACCCAATCTTGATTTCTTTCAGGATATGGTTAAGAGCTTAATTATTGAAAATGGAAGAGCCGTTGGAGTTGTAACTTCATTAGGAATTGAGATAAAATCTAAATCCGTTGTCCTTACAAACGGTACTTTTCTTAACGGATTAATCCATGTCGGAGATAAACAATTAGGTGGCGGAAGAATGGGTGAACCAAGAGCTTTTGGAATCACAGAACAACTGGTTTCTTTAGGTTTCGAAGCCGGAAGAATGAAGACCGGTACCCCACCCCGCGTAGATGGAAGAAGCTTAGATTACTCTAAAATGGAAGAACAAAAAGGAGATGAAAATCCTCAAAAATTCAGCTATTTAGATACGCCTAAGTTAACCAAACAATTAAGTTGCCACATCGTTTATACCAACGAAAAGGTACATGAAGTTCTACGTGAAGGTTTCGATAGAAGCCCAATGTTTAATGGTACAATTCAGAGTTTAGGGCCAAGATATTGCCCAAGTATTGAAGATAAGATTAACCGTTTTGCAGAGAGAACAAGACATCAGTTATTCGTAGAACCGGAAGGTTGGAAGACTGTTGAGATCTATGTAAATGGATTCAGTTCTTCTCTTCCGGAGGATATTCAGATCAAAGCAATGAAACATATTCCAGGATTTGAGAACGTAAAAGTCTTCCGTCCGGGCTATGCAATTGAATATGACTACTTCCCTCCTACTCAACTAAAGCATACTTTAGAAACAAAATTGATCGAAAATCTATACTTTGCAGGTCAGATCAACGGTACAACAGGATATGAAGAGGCAGCAGGACAAGGCTTAATTGCAGGTATAAATGCTCACAATAAAGTACACGAAAAAGAAGACTTTATCCTTAATAGAGATGAAGCTTATATCGGTGTTTTAATCGATGATTTGATCACAAAAGGGACAGAAGAACCTTATAGAATGTTTACTTCCAGAGCAGAATACAGGCTTCTTTTAAGACAGGATAATGCAGATATCAGGCTAACTGAAAAGGCATATAAACTAGGTTTAGCAAAAGAAGACAGATTAGTAAGAGTTAATGAGAAAATCGCTAAAAGTGAGCAACTTGAAGCCTTTTTGCGAGAAACTTCTTTAAAGCCAGGCGTTATAAATCCTATCCTTGAAAGCATAGAAAGCAACCCTGTAGACCAAGCTTACAGAGCCGCTCAGTTCCTTACAAGACCTAATATTACACTGGAAAAACTGGATAATATTGATGTTATTAAAGAATTTACTTCTCAATTTGACGATGAAGTAAGAGAACAGGCAGAGGTAAATATCAAGTATAAAGGTTATATAGAAAAGGAAAAAGAGAACGTTGCCAAGCTTAATCGTTTGGAAAATGTAAAGATTCCTGAAGACTTTGATTATATAAAAATATCAAGCCTTTCTGCAGAAGCAAAACAAAAAATGACTAAAGTAAGACCAAAAACTCTTGCTCAGGCAGGAAGAATTAGCGGTGTTTCACCTGCTGACATTAATGTTTTAATGGTCTATTTAGGACGATAATTAAGAAATGTTTCACGTGAAACATCTATAAAATATAGACAAAAATTAAGGTATTTATAAGGTTATTTTATCTTCTAAATATCTTAATTTTTAATTTAAAAGAAGTTATTTAAATGAAAATTAAAGATCATTTTCTTTCTCAGGAAGTATTTGAAATTAAAGAAACAGAAACAAAAGGAGTCTTCAAGACCTCCCCTATTCCATCGAATATTTCAAAATATTATGAAAGTGAAGACTATATTTCTCACCACCAAGATTCCGGAAGCTTAAAAGAAAAGCTATATAAATTTCTACAATCTTTCAATTTGCAATACAAAAAAACGATCCTTATTGATAGAATTAATAAAGGTTCTAAAGTATTAGACTACGGTTGTGGCGCAGGAGAATTTGTAAAATATATAGAAAATGATTTTGAAACTTTAGGTTTTGAACCTGATTCAGATGCCAGAAAAGCAGCTCAAAGTAAAATTACGAAAGCTAAAATTTTAGATAATATCAATCTAATTGAAGATGAAAGTTTAGATGCAATTACTTTATGGCATGTATTCGAGCACGTGGAAAATCAGGATGAAATGCTGGAAATCTTCAATAAAAAATTAAAAGAAAAAGGATTATTAATTATCGCTGTTCCCAACCCTACTTCTTATGATGCAAAACATTATAAAGAATATTGGGCAGCTTACGATGTACCGAGACACATCTATCATTTTTCTAAAAACGGAATGGAAAATTTAATTTCAAAGAAACCCAATTGGAAAATGAGAAAAATCAAACCTTTGGTCTTAGATTCTTATTATATCTCCATGTTGAGCGAAAAATACAAGAAATCTCCTCTTTTTTGGGTAAAAGCAACTATCTACGGAACGATTTCTAACGTAAAAGCATTGTTTTCTAACGAATTTTCAAGTTTGATATACATTATCGAAAAAAAGTAGAAAATCGATTTTTAAGGCATTTATAGAGGTGAATTTTCATCAATTTCGATTAAAAAAAGCAAAACTCAGGATATTTTCCTGAGTTTTTATTTTTCCAGCTCCTCTCCTACTCTGAACTTTTCCGTCAATTTTTTTTGAAAAGAGAAAATTCTTAAAAATTCCAATTATTTCGATTAAAATTGTTGGTAACATATTAGTAAGCCAATAAATGGATTTGAATTTTGAAGAATTAGGCATTTAAAAATTTTTAAAATATAATTTTCTAGTCACCTTAAAATCAGATTCTGAAAAAAATTTAGCCTACACCCCTGCTATGAGCATTCAAATTCTGAGTACAGTCAAAATATTTTATTTAATAATTCTTCATCACACTCACTCTACTCCTCCGTAAGAAATACATCTAGGAAAATAAAATTTAAATTATAATTTCTAAGGAAGAACAACTTGGACAGAAATCCACTCGGAAAGAGAAAAAGTAAGTTTCAAAAAAGTAAATACTTTCAAAAACATACATTTTTAAGCTCTAATTCAAAATAATGTCCAAATACCTTAAGAATTCTAGTTTTTTAATTTTAAATATAGTTCTGAAAGCCATTTTTTTGACATTTTTGAGAAAATAGTAATTTTTAAGAATTTAGAAAAATCAGAAAACAAAAAAAGTCTGCCGATAGATTCAGCAGACTTTAAAATATCTTTTTTAAAAATTTTATTTGTTGATAGCAGCAACACCCGGAAGTTCTAAACCTTCCAGACTTTCAAGCATTGCTCCACCTCCGGTAGAAACATAACTCACTTTATCTGCGTAACCGAATTGTTTTACAAAAGCAACACTGTCTCCTCCTCCAACTAAAGAGAAAGCTCCAAGTTTTGTAGCTTCAGCAATACTTTCCCCAAGAGCTACAGTTCCCGCTGAGAAGTTTGACATTTCAAAAACTCCAATCGGGCCATTCCATAAAATTGTTCTTGAATTCAAAAGAACGTCATTGAACTGATCTCTAGATTTTGGACCAGCATCCAATCCCATCCATCCTTCAGGAATTTCGTAAATATCTACTTCTTTTCTTTCTGCGTCGTTACTGAAACTTTCAGCAATCATCGTATCAGACGGAAGATAAATTTTTACGTTGTGTTCTTTAGCTTTTCCTAAAATTTCTAGAGCAAGAGGTAATTTATCTTCTTCAACCAATGAAGTTCCGATTTTTCCTCCAAGAGCTTTAATAAAAGTAAATGCCATTCCACCACCGATGATCAAATTATCAATTGCAGGAAGGATATTTTCTATAATGGTAATTTTAGTTGAAACCTTAGATCCACCAAGTATAGCTGTAACAGGCTTTTCACCACTTTTCAAAACTTTATCTATAGCTTTTAGTTCATTAGCCATTAACAAACCGAAAAATTTAGTTGAAGTAAAGTAGTTTGCAATGACTGCTGTAGAAGCGTGAGCTCTGTGCGCAGTACCAAAAGCGTCATTTACAAAAGCATCCCCTAACTTAGAAAGTTGTTCTGCAAAGCCTTCGTCACCTTTTTCTTCTTCATTATGAAAACGTAGATTCTCCAATAATAAGATTTCTCCCGGTTTAAGATCTGCAGCTGCCTGCTCAGCTTTCTCTCCGATAGACTCTTCTACAAATTTTACTTCTCTGCCAAGCACAGAAGAGACTTCGTTAAGAATATGTTTTAGAGAAAACTCATCTTTCACTTCTCCTTTGGGTCTCCCAAGGTGTGTCATCAAAATTACGGAACCTCCATCATTGAGAATTTTCTCAACCGTTGGTTTTACGGCTACGATCCTTGTGTTGTCTGTAACTTTAAGCTGATCATCCTGCGGAACATTGAAATCCACTCTTACCAGAGCTTTTTTATCTTTAAAATTGAAATCGTTGATTGTTTTCATAAATTTCTGTTGAATTTTCGTTTCACAAATGTAAGATTTTAAAATTTTTGAAAAGCTCCAACCGGATAAAAGTTTTCAGAAAAGTTATTCGCAGAACCATCACTCACCTATCAACAATATTTTCTTCTTTATAAAAAAAAGAATGATAGTTGTTGTTGAGTGTTGTTAGTTTGGGGGATAAGTTTTTTTGA
This sequence comes from Chryseobacterium glaciei, assembly GCF_001648155.1. Lineage (NCBI taxonomy): Bacteria > Pseudomonadati > Bacteroidota > Flavobacteriia > Flavobacteriales > Weeksellaceae > Chryseobacterium > Chryseobacterium glaciei. The sequence continues at coordinate 2,090,582 of NZ_CP015199.1, forward strand.
AATACTTTATAACACTTAATTTTTATGCTACTAACATCTTATTTACATTATAATCCATTGTTAATCTGATTTTTCGGTTGGTTACTAACAAATATGGATAACTTTTCCCCAATTCCGATTATTAATAACTGATTTATGGAAAAGTTGAAGAAATCTCTGAGTAAACTTTTTGAAAAAAAGTGTTAAAATTTTTGGAGGCAATTTTCATTACAACTTTTTTTAATGTTACGAAACATTTACTTCAGATGTTTTTTCAACACTTACTCACAAGGCTTTTCACAATTAATCCCCAAAAATTCAAGAGTTATCCACATTATACTTACATTTGTGTGGAAATATGTCTAAAAAAGTTTAATTCAAGAATTATGAAAAGAAAAATTGCTATCGCTGCAGACCACGCTGGCTTCGAGTATAAGGAGATTGTTAAGAACTATTTATCAGAAAACTTTGATGTTCAGGATTTTGGAACGTTTTCCACAGACAGTGTGGATTATCCTGACTTTGTACACCCAGCAGCGACCTCTGTTGAAAATGGAGAAAATGAGCTGGGTATTCTTCTATGCGGAAGCGGAAACGGTGTTCAGATCACGGCGAACAAACATCAGAAAATTCGTTGCGCTCTTTGTTGGATGCCCGAGATTGCAAGTTTGGCAAGACAGCATAATGACGCGAATATGATTTCGATTCCTGCAAGGTTCATCTCAAAAGAGGTAGCTATTGAAATAGTAAATAAATTTCTTTCTACAGATTTTGAAGGTGGCAGACACCAAGGCAGAGTTGACAAAATAGCATTTTGCTAAACATATAAAGGCTTGTAAATCAAATTGCAAGCCTTATTTATTTTTTATTTTGTATATTTGCGTGTTGAATAGAGAACATATTCCATACTTACTTCTCAAAACCTATATAATATTTAACAGATATTTAATAGAAGGTTTTTCTCCCCTCTTCTCCATATTTGTATTAAATTTATACAAAACAAAAATCCAACTATAAAAAAGGAAGGAAAATTGATGTAGTTGTTTAAACTAAACAAAAAATAAAATCATCTTATATAATAAGTTTTTAGATGATTTTAAAGAAAAAAGTGGTTTTAATAATGAATTTTAAAACCAAAAGTAATTAATAAAGAAAATTAAAAAATGCCAAAAAAGAAAAAATATATAAGTCAGAAAAATGATCATAAGCTGATGGAAATCGGCAGATTGATCCTTCGTTTCATGACTGAAAATTCTACGAAGATCTATAATTATAAGCAGATCTCAGACGGAATTGATTATAAAAATCCAAGACAGAGAGAGCTTGTGATTCAGGCTTTACATAAACTTCAGGGTTCTGAAAGAATTAAGGAAACTGAAAAAGGAAAATATATATTAAACCTGAATATTGAAGGAACTTTAACCGGAACCATTGATTTTAACCAGTCAGGAAATGCCTATGTAAGAGTTGAAGGTCTTGAAGATGACGTTTTCATTCATTCTAAAAATGTAAAAGATGCGCTACAGGGTGATAAAGTTTTAATCGTCACCTATAATTATAAAGGAAAGAAAATGGAAGGTTCTGTTTTAGAGGTTTTGGAAAGAACCAGAACAGAATTTGTAGGAACTTTACAGGTTGTTACCCATAAAGATTTCGGATTTGTTGTTTGTGATAAAAAGTCGATCAACACAGATATTTTTATTCCAAAAGGAAAATTCGGAGGTGCTCAGGATGGTGATAAAGTTGTTGTAAAAATGACAGAATGGAGACCTGGTGATAAAAATCCTGAAGGTGAAATTATCAAGGTTTTAGGTGCTCCTGGAGAACATGAGACTGAGATCCACTCTATTCTTGCGGAATATGGTCTGCCTTATCAATTCCCTGAGGAAGTTGAAGCAGATGCCGATAAAATCGACAGAAGAATTACCGAAGAAGAAGTTGCAAAACGTTGGGATATGAGAGGTATTACAACCTTTACGATTGACCCAAAAGATGCAAAAGATTTTGATGATGCCTTATCTATAAGAAAATTGGATAATGGAAATTGGGAAATTGGAGTGCACATTGCAGACGTTTCTCATTACGTAATTCCGGGAACTATTTTGGATGATGAAGCCTATCAAAGAGCTACATCGGTATATTTAGTTGACCGAGTTGTTCCGATGTTACCGGAAGTTTTAAGTAACGATGTTTGTTCACTTAGACCAAACGAAGATAAATTTACTTTCTCTGCAGTTTTTGAATTAAATGACAGCGCAGAAATTCAGAAACAGTGGTTTGGTAGAACGGTAATTCATTCCGACAGAAGATTTACTTACGAGGAAGCTCAGGAAAGAATTGAAAATAAAGAAGGAGATTATACAGAAGAGATTTTAGTTCTTGATAATTTAGCGAAAATCATGCGTGCAGAACGTATCAGACAAGGTGCGATTACGTTTGACAGAAGCGAAGTAAGATTTAATCTTGATGAAAATAATCAGCCGATCGGAGTGTACTTTAAAGTAAGTAAAGACTCAAATCATTTGATTGAAGAATTCATGCTTTTAGCAAATAAAAAGGTTTCAGAATTCGTTTCATTATCTAAAAAAGGATCGCCAACAAATAATACATTTATTTACAGGATTCACGATGATCCGGATCCTGCAAAATTAGAAGCTTTAAGAGATTTTGTTTCTACTTTCGGATATAAAATGGATTTGGCGAATACCAAAAAAGTAGCAGAATCTTTAAACCAATTACTAAGTGATGTAAAAGGAAAAGGCGAAGAAAATATGGTTGAAACGTTAGCGATGCGAAGTATGAGTAAAGCAGTTTATTCTACAGATCCTATCGGTCACTATGGTTTGGGCTTTGATTATTATTCTCACTTCACCTCTCCTATCCGTCGTTATCCGGATTTGATCGCTCACCGTCTTCTTCAGCATTATCTGGATGGAGGAAAATCTCCTAGTAGAGAAGAAGTTGAAGAGAAAGCAAAATATTGTAGTTCAAGAGAAAGATTGGCAGCTGATGCTGAGAGAGACTCTATCAAATTCATGCAGGTGAAATTCATGGAGAAACATTTGGGAGAGACTTTCAGTGGTGTTATTTCAGGTGTTGCTGAATTCGGTTTCTGGGTAGAAATTCCTGAAAACGGTGCAGAAGGATTGATCAAATTAAGAGATCTTATGGATGATTCTTACACGTATGATAAAGCTACCCATGCTGTTTACGGATCCAGAACAGGAAAAAGATATCAGTTGGGAGATCAGGTTCAAATAAAAGTGATTAAAGCTAATTTGATTCAAAAACAATTGGATTTTAAGATTGTTGATTAGTAATGACTAAAATAGATAAATGTATAGTTTTTAGTATTCTTAATTTTATCTTACTTGTTACAGTTATATTTGAAACTGTTCTTAATTTTTATTGGTTTGTAGCAGCTATTATTTTACTGTACATAATAAGTCATATCTTAATTAAGAAAAATATCATAAAAGTAGGAATTTTAGGTAGAAATTATTTTTTTGGAGTTACTGTTCCGATGATAATTAATGCATTTTTTCTTATTAATTATTTGACAGGAATGAATCCTATAAATGAAACATACTGTTATACAAATATGATTGCAGAAGTTGGTGGAAGGAATAGCCATGAAAGAGGTAAAACTACTTATATCTATCTAAGTGATAATGCTTATGAATATTCTTATATGACAAGAAGTTTTTTTATTGATTATAAAAGAATGTTATTTAAAAACCAAATTATCTATACTTTTGAAAGAGGAATTTTTGGATTAAAAATTAGAAAAGATTATCAGTTTATTTACAACGAAAATTGTTCGGACGAAGAAAATTGATTAAACAAATATCACAACATATTATAAAAGACTACAAATTTTGTAGTCTTTTTTGTTTAAAAAAAGCGTCTAAATTGAGTTTCAAAACCTAAAAGAATTGGATTTTATCGACAAATAGAAATATAATTTTTAAATTTGGATGAGAAACAATTTTTAAATGTTTGAATTAGTACTTTCTGCTGTTATTTTAGGATTCATGTTGAGTCTTGTTTTTATCGGACCAATATTTTTCTTATTAATAGAAACCAGCTTCTCGAGAGGTCCTAAGCATGCCTTGGCTTTAGATGTAGGAGTAATTACAGCAGATTTGTTGTGCATTATTGCGGCGTATTATGCGAGTGCAGACCTCGTGAGTTTAATAGATAAGCATCCCGGATTTTACAGGGTTACCTCTATTTTAATCTTCGTATACGGAATTGTGATGATGGTCACGAAAACCAAGATGCACATGCCGGGTGAAGAAAAAATTATCAGTCAGAATTATTTTAAAACCTTTATGAACGGGTTTTTCTTTAATCTTTTGAATGTCGGAGTTATCCTTTTCTGGCTGGTTACCGTAATTTCGGTGAGAAAAGAATATCCGGATACAGGTAATTTTATTCTTTATATCGGTTTGGTGATCGGAACGTATTTATGTATTGATCTTGCTAAAATCTTTTTGGCAAAACAATTCCACGATAAATTAACACAAAAATTAGCCAATCAGATCAGACGAATAGTTGGCGGAATTCTTATACTGTTCAGTTTCTTTATCTTTTTACAGAGTTTTAAAAAATTCAATCAATTTGATAAGCGATTAGAAGAAGCCGAAAAAACTGAAGTAAAATATCAAAAAAACAAATGAAAAAAATAATCTTTCCAAAATCCCTTAAAAAAGGGGACAAAATAGCTGTTATTTCTCCTGCTGGATCTGTAGATGTATCTCAACTTGAAGCAGGCATAAAAATGATTAAAAATAAAGGTTTTGTGCCTGTTTTAGGCGAACATCTTTATAGTAAATTCTCAAACGGTTATAACTATGCCGGAACAGAAAAGGAAAGAATAAAAGATATCAATTGGGCTTTAAATGACAAAGAAACTTCCGCAGTATGGGCTTCAAGAGGTGGATATGGATGTCAGCATCTTATTCAGCATTTGAAGCTTAACAAATTTATAGAAAATCCGAAATGGTACATTGGGTATTCTGATAATACCGTGATCCAAAGTTATTTGTTGAAGAAAGGTTTTGCTTCCATTCATGGACAGACCATTAAAACTTCAAGTTTCGGAGTTACAGATGAAAGTTATGATTTGATTTTTGATGTTTTAAAAGGAAAAGTTCCAAAATATATCATAAAACCGGATCAATTTAATAAAAAAGGGAATACTAAGGGAGAATTGGTTGGAGGGAATTTAGCCCTTATTTTTGCTCTTCTTGGGACAAAATACTCATTTGATTTTAAAGATAAAATTTTATTCATCGAAGATATTGGTGAAAATTTTTATGCTCTTGATCGAATGATTATGAGTTTAGAGCTAGCAGGAGTTTTTACTAAAATTTCAGGATTAATTGTTGGAGGAATGACCAACATGGGAGATGAAAAAGAGAATACACAATATAACAATAGCTTTGACGAATTCGCTTATAAATTGATCTCAGAAAGACTTTCAAAATATAAATTTCCTGTTGCTTTTGGTTTCCCAAATGGTCATATTAAAGACAACCGGCCTTTGATTATTGGAGGAAATGTGAAAATGAAAGTTGATAATATTATTAAGATTGAGTTTTAAGAATTACTAACTCTCAAACCCTCAAACCCAGGCATGGCAAACCACAATGACCTCGGGAAAAAGGCAGAAGACTTAGCTGTAGAATTTCTACAAAAGAACAGCTACAAGATTCTGATAAGAAACTTTCGTTATCAAAAAGCAGAGATTGATATTATCACCGAAAAAGGTAGTTTAATAGTTGTTGTCGAAGTAAAAGCTCGTTCAACAGACGCTTTTAATCTCCCTCAAGAAGCCGTTAATAAAAGAAAAATATCATTAATAGTTTCAGCTACGAATCATTATTTGGAAGAATTTAATAAAGATCAGGAAGTAAGATTTGATATCATTTCAGTTCTTCCCGATGCAAAGGGAAAGCTGGTTATAGAGCATATAATAGATGCTTTTGAAGCATTTGACGCAAATTAAATAGTTTCAGTCATAAAATTTTATATTATTTAAAATACATTTTTATATTTAAAATGAAAACAATACTCATCACAGGAGCAACTTCCGGAATAGGAAAATCCACTGCAGAACTTTTTGCAAAACAAGGATACAGAATTATTATTTGCGGAAGAAGAACTGAGGTCTTAGAATCTCTAAAAACTGAGCTTTCTCAATATACCGAAATGTTTAGTTTAAAGTTTGATGTAAGGAATCTTCAAGAAGTTGAGAACGCGATCAACTCTCTTCCTGAAGAATGGAAAAGCATTGATGTTCTCATTAACAATGCAGGAAACGCTCACGGTTTAGAACCTCTTTCGGCAGGCAATACAAACGACTGGGATTCGATGATCGATGGAAATGTAAAAGGTCTTTTATATATTTCTAAGATGATTATTCCGGCAATGAAAGAAAGAAATTCCGGACATATCGTGAATATAAGTTCTGTTGCTGCAAGACAAACTTATGTCAACGGAGTTGTTTATTGCGCCACCAAAAAAGCAGTTGATGTAATTTCCGAAGGAATGCGTTTAGAATTAACAGAATTTGGAATTAAGGTTACCAATATTCAACCAGGAGCTGTTGAAACTGATTTTTCTTTAGTTAGATTCAAAGGAGACAGTGAAAAAGCTTCTACAGTTTATGCAGGATATGAGGCTTTAAAAGCTGAAGATATTGCCGATGCGATTGCCTATTGCGTGAATGCTCCAAAGCATGTGAGTGTTTCTGATATGACGATCTATCCTACTGCCCAAGCTGAACCTAGAACTATTTACAGAAAGTAATTCATTATAGATTCTTTTTAAGATTTAAATATATTTATTTGATGGAAAATGGTGCAAAAAATTTTTTGATTTATAATACACCCAACGAAGAAGTAAGGGTGGATGTTTTTTTGCAGAATGAAACATTTTGGCTTACACAAAAGGCAATGGCCGCTTTGTTTGTTGTTGATAGAACTGTCATCACAAAGCATATTCAAAACATCTATAATGAAGAAGAATTAAATAAAGAAGCAACTTGTGCAAAAATTGCACAAGTTCAAATTGAGGGTGAGAGAAGTGTCTCTAGAAATATAGAATATTATAATCTAGATGTAATTATTTCAGTAGGTTATAGGGTGAATTCTAATAAAGCAACTCAATTCAGAATTTGGGCAACACAGACTTTAAAAGAATTTATCATTAAAGGGTTTGTAATTGATGATGATCGTTTAAAGCAAGGTCAGGCTATTTTTGGAAAGGATTATTTCAAAGAACTTTTACAGAGAGTTCGTTCTATACGAGCTAGTGAAAGAAGAGTTTACCAGCAGATCACAGATATTTTTGCTGAGTGTAGTATTGATTATGACAGAAATTCTGAGAAAACGAAAACTTTTTATGCAATGGTTCAGAATAAATTCCACTTTGCTATTACAGGAAAAACAGCAGCAGAAATTATTTATCAAAAGGCGAATAGTAAAAAAGAAAATATGGGCTTGACCACATGGAAAAATGCTCCGGATGGCAGAGTTTTGAAAAATGATATTATTGTTGCTAAAAACTATTTAGAAGAAACAGAAATCAAGCAATTAGAACGAACAGTTACCAGCTATTTTGATTATATTGAAGGTTTAATAGAGAGAGAAAACACTTTTACAATGGATGCTTTGGCAGAGAGCGTAAACAAATTTTTGAACTTTAATGAATACAAAATTTTAGAAGGAAAAGGAAATATTTCAAAATTGGTTGCCGATAAAAAAGCTGTTTCTGAGTATAATGAATTCAATAAGACGCAAAAAATAATTTCCGATTTTGATAAACAAATTAAAAAAATCAACAAAAAATAATTTTAGAAAGGAAGCATTATTTTATCACTATACATTCTTAAATTTGTAAAATGAAAATTCTATACCTAGAAACCTCTTCCAAAAACTGTTCTGTAGCCATTTCAGACAATGATAAGTTATTGTGCGTTTGCGAAGAAGTTTCAGATAATTATAAGCAGTCGGAAAGTCTGCACACTTTTGTAGAATGGGCTTTGGAAGGAGCCGGAATTTCGATGAAAGAGATTCAGGCAGTTTCTTTAGGAAAAGGCCCGGGTTCTTACACGGGATTAAGAATTGGTGCTTCGTCTGCAAAAGGGTTTTGTTATGGTTTGAAAATACCATTGGTTGCTATCAATTCTCTTGAGACTATGATAGAGCCTTTTTTAAACCAAAACTATGAGTATATCATTCCATTGATCGACGCGAGGAGGATGGAGGTTTATACGGCCGTTTATGATGGCAATACCGGAAAAGAACTCTCGCCAACCGAAGCAAAGGTTCTGGATGAAACTTCTTTTGAAGAATTTAAGGATAAAAAAGTACTTTTTGTAGGAGATGGAGCAAAGAAAGCACAGGAAATTATACAACTTCCAAATGCTGATTTTAATGATACCATCTATCCTTCTGCACAGTATTTAGTAAAGAAAACCTTAGAAAAAATTGAAAATAAGGAGTTTGAGGATATTGCCTATTTCGAACCGTTTTATTTAAAGGATTTCCATGGAGTGAAGAAAAAGGAATCACCTGATTCTATTTAATTAAATAATAAGCAACTGCATAAAAAAAGCGAAGAGTAATCTTCGCTTTTCTATTTTATTTTGGTTTTGCCGGAGCTTGAGTTTTTGGTTTCTGCCCCGGTGTACTGCCAGGTTGAGTTGGTGGCGGAGCACTTTCATCTAAAAGCACTGCGGCAGAATTGGCAACCGGAGAAGGTTGCGTTGGTGTAGCTTTTTGAGCTTGCCCATTATTCTGATTATTTACTGATCCCGGATTAATCGTCTGAGAGTTTGGCTGCATAGGCGTAGATCCCGGTTTTTGAAGGGTATTTCCTTTGTTATCAGTTTCTTGGAAAGAAAGATCGCTTTTCAAATAATTAAGCATTTCCTTAGCCTTGATTCCTTCTGGAGTTTTGCCATAATTTAAAGCAATTTGCTCCAATTGTAGAATCATTACCTCTTTTCCACTGGATTTTCCAGTATTAAATGCATTCAATAAAGAAAATTTAGGAATTAAAGCATCTTTCGGATACTTCTGAATAGCTCCATCTATGATCGCTTTACTTTCTGCAAATTTCTCGGCTTCAAACAAAGCATAGGCCTTTTTATATTCATTCTGGACATCTTCGGAAGATTTTACGAATGAACTGTTTTTAGGATTTCTGGCAAATTCTGCATATGAAGTGTAAGGATAATCTTTTAACAAAATTGATTTCGCTCTTTCTGCAATCTGAGGATTTTTCTCAAAATTCATATTAAAGATCTCATATAAAGCCTGTAACATTACTTTTTCCTCAGGTTTTACATCTACCAAATCGTACAATGTTTTTGTAGCCAAAGGTGTATTGGTAAAATAATTCTGATACATAATTCCCAAACCTAGAGAAGCGGTGTCTCTGTCTTTTTTAAGCTGGTCTAATTTAGCAACATCAGTCGGAATCTGTTCAATATAAAAAGATGGTTCAAAACGCCTAGGATTAGGTGCTGATGTAACGCCCAACGCTTCGTTTTTCATATCATCGATCGTTGCCATTTTTTTAGAATAACGCCAGTTATCGACCAGCGCTCTGTCTCCCCAAACCTGTTTAAATGTTGAAGATCCTTTCGAAACGGTTCCTGTATTACTGAAATAAAACCCCTTTGAACTGGTACCGAAATCTTCAAAAGAATTGGAGCTGTTGGCGAATATAGAATTAGCGCTGTAATCTCCCGTATCAAAACCTTTAGCTCTTTCTGCACGTCTTCTTTCCAGCTCTTCTTTTTCTTCTTTTAATTTTAATTTCGCGATATGTTTAGAGAAGAAATCTGTTTTTTGGGTTTCAGACATCTTAGCTAAAGTAAGAATACTGTCATTTTTCTTAATTAAATAATAGTTTCTGGATATTTTCTTGATGTTGATAGATTGTTCCTTTAAAAGTACTTTTGAAGGCTCATAAGTCATCGCAACAAGCGCAGAATCATAATAACTTCCGGCTCCTATGTAATCATTTTTATCAAGATAATCCTTTCCTATTTCATAATAAGCCAGCCCACGAACCTGCTGATCTGAAACCTTTTCTTTTAAAGATTTCTTGAAAAGATCCTGAGCTTCCTGCTTTTTACCTGCTTTGTTGGCCATTAAGCCTAAAGCATAATAAAATTCATTCTTTCTGGAACCATAAGTTCCTTTTTCACTAATATTTTCTAAATATTTTCTGGCTCCTTCATAATCACCTTTTCCGTTAAAGGTTTTGGCGATTTCTATCTGAGATTTAACTTCAAATTCAAAATCATTGGCGTATTTATAAGCAGCCATGAAGCTTTCTCTTGCTTTTTCGTTTTGATTTAAACCTTCCAAGACCTGACCTCTCAGGAAAGCAATTCTACTTTTCAGTTTTCGATTGGTATTAACTTCAAAGGCATTATCAAGTTCTTTTGCAGCTTCTTCTTTTTTTCCTGCATCTAAAAGAGCTTCAGCATAGTAAATACTTGATATTTTTTTATAATCTTTACTAATATCTTCAGTTTTCAATTGAGCGAAAATCTCCTGAGATTTATGATAATCTTTTAACTGAGCATAGGCTGCAGCCTGATAAGTTTTAGCTAAAGGAATTCTTTTGTCATTCTTCATGTGAGTGAAAACGTAGTTCAAGGCATCCAGAGCTTCCACAGATTTGTTCTGATAAATTCTTGATTGCGCAAGAATGATATAAGCATCAAAGATTTTCTTGTTTTTTTCTTCCCCGTTTTTGATCACAGAATATTTGTTAATCGCCTTTAAAGCTTTTGCTTCGGCAATTTCCAGAACAGTTGCTCCTTTATTTTCAGGTTGACCGCTTTGTTCCAATTGACTGTTCGGGTTCCCTCCATTAAGTCCACCTGGCATGCCCGGAGGTGCACCTGGAGGCGCTCCCGGCGCTCTTCCTGCCCCATTTCTACTGGGAGAATTGTTCACTTCCGCAATTTTCATTGTATTTTCAGCGAAAGCGGAAGATTGTCCAAGATCGCTTCCTAAAGGTTGATCTTCGTAGGTAAGAATGGGAATGTACGGAGCATAAAAATTATCTTTATGTGCCTTGTCTCTACTCGTAAATTCACTGTTTAGCGCATCTTTAGCATTAAATAGTGTATTGTAATATGTGGAAAACCCTTTCATGAACTTCGATCGCTGATCGGGTCTCTTGGGTTTTGATCCGCAGGAGAGAACGATGCAAGCCACTAAAAGGAATAAAATGTTCTTTTTCATTATTCAATATAACTAGCCAATTTACTTTTTATTATCAAAAGATTGATGATTTTGTAAAAATAATAAAATTTTATATTGAAAATATTTATATTTCTTTCAAAATTTTGTAAACCAAATGAGTAGGAAGTCCCATAATGGTATAATAGCTGCCTGATAATTTTTTAATTTTCGCCATTCCAAGCCATTCCTGGATGCCATAGCTTCCTGCTTTATCGAAAGGTTTGTAATTTTTAACGTAAAAATCTATTTCTTCATCCGAAATTTCATCAAGCTCTACATCGGCAACATCTGTTTCTGTAATTGTTTTATTGATTGTTTTAATGGTAATTCCTGTATAAACCTGATGCGTTGTTCCTGATAATTGTTGCAACATTTTTTTTGCATCAGCTTCATCTTTCGGTTTTCCAAGAATTTGATTATCAATGGCTACAACGGTATCAGATGTCAATAAAACTTCATCGTCTACAAGATTTCTGAATGCATTTGCTTTTAATTCAGATAAATAAGCTGCAGCCTCTCCTATTTCAATATTTTTGGGTAAAATCTCTTCACAATCTATTTTTACAACCTCAAAATCAAATCCTAAACTTGATAATAGTTCTTTTCTCCTAGGAGATTGTGATGCTAATAGTAACTTCATTTTCAATTAATTAAATAGATTGAGTATTATCATCATGCCAATTTCCCTGAACTTTCATTACCTGCTCAATGACATCACGTACTGCTCCACTTCCACCCTGTTTTGGTGAAATGTAATCGGAAATTCCTTTCACTTCAGGAACAGCATTTTCCGGGCAGGTTGCAATAGCAGACGTTTCCATCATATGAATATCCGGAAGATCATCTCCCATTGTCAGAATTTCTTCGTTTTTAAGATTGTATTTTGCTTTAAAATCTTCAAAATCAACCATTTTGTCGTGAGATTTTGGGTAATAATCCTGAATTCCAAGATAGTTGATTCTATGTTTTACCATTTCATCATTTCCTCCCGTAATTACTCCTATTAAATAATTGTTTTTTAAAGCTTTAACGACTGCATAACCATCTAAGACATTCATAACTCTCGACATATTTCCTCCCGGCATCAAATAAACGCTTCCGTCTGTGAAAACTCCGTCTACATCAAATACAAATGCTTTTATATCTTTTAATTTCTCTTTATAACTCATACATTTTTTTAATAGAATAATTCATTGTTTTATAGATCTCCAGACTTTCGTCTTTCAATAATTGTTCATGCAATTGCAAAATACGTGCATCATTTCTTACAGCTGGTCCGGTTTGTGCTGATTTAGGTTCAATTTCATGAATTTTCTGAACGGTTTCATCAATCAATGGTAAAAAATAATCAAACGGAATCTCCTGAGAATCTGAAATTTCCTTCGCTCTTGAAAAAAGATGATTCACAAAATTACAGGCAAAAACAGCGGTCAGATGAATATATTTTCTCTTTTCATGAGTACTTTCCATCACATTTTTGGAAATTTTTGAAGCGATTTCAAAAAGTATTTTCTTGTCTTCTTCATTTTCAGTTTCTAAGAAAAAAGGAATTTTTTCATAATTCAATTCTTTAGATTTAGAAAAAGTCTGTAAAGGATAAAAGCTTGATTTTCTGTATTCTCCTACTAATATTTCTTTGGGTAAAGAACCAGAAGTATGTACAACTAAACAATCTTTTTTAGTGATTAATTTAGAAACATTTTCTACAGAACTGTCACTTACACAAATAATATACAGATCTGCATCTTCTAGTTTTTCTGTAGAGTAAGGAATATTTAATTCTTCAGAAATTTCATTTAAATCTTTTTCGTTCCTTCCAAAAATCTGCGCTAATGGAATGTTATTCAGAACAAAAGCTTTTGCCAGATGATAGGCTACATTTCCGGAACCGATAATTACAATTTGCATAAAACAAAGATAATATTTTAAGATGAGTTTAAAAAGGGAGTTGGAAGTTCAAAGATGGAAGTTTTTATAAATCTGCTTATTGCCCGTTGCTTCAAGCTTAAAACGTAACTATCTGATATTATTTCAATATTTGGATCAAAAATTGAATAAGTAATTTAACTTTCCATTATTTTTGTAATCCAAAACAATGAAAGCATCTTATGAAGATTAAGGACGCGGAAATTATTACGCTGATGCAAAACCCACGAACTCGAGAGAAAGGAGTTCGCGCGTTGATGGATGCTTATCAAAGTAGATTGTATTGGCATATAAGAAGGATCATTGTGGATGGTGACCTTGCGCAGGATACCTTGCAGGAAACATTCATTAAAGCTTATCAGAATTTTCATCAGTTCAAAAATGATAGTCAGTTGTACACCTGGCTGTACAGAATCGCGACCAACGAAGCGTTACAGCAGGTAAACAAATTAAAAAAGATGCAGAAGACCGATGAAGATCCGGAATATTATATGCAGAATCTTGTTGCAGACAACGTATCAAGTGATGCAGAAGAGATACAGACATTGTTACAGAATGCTATACAAAGCCTGCCCGAAAAGCAGAAACTGGTATTTATGATGCGGTATTATGATGATTTGCCTTACGAAGAGATATCTAAAATTGTAGATATGTCAGTAGGAACTTTGAAAACAAATTATCACTATGCCAAGCAGAAAATAGAAGAATATATAAAAGAAAATTACGAGAAATAATTTTTGAGACGCAAAAGACATGAAAGAGTTCGATATAGAAAAATTAGAACGTAAAAACATTTACAAGGTTCCTGATAATTTGTTTGAAAATATTCAGGAAAAAGTAATGAATGATGTAAAAGCTACCAAAAAAGCACCTATCTTTAAAATGAATTGGGCTTATGCAGCTGCAGCATCGTTAGCATTGATCTTTGGAGCTACTTTTGTTTTTAATCAAAGTAATGATTCAGCAAAAGATGCTGGAAATTCCGGAGCAAAGTATGTTGCGGATACTCAGGCACCAAAGTCGGAAAGCGAGATCGCTTATGAAACTTTAAAATCAGATTTAACTTCTGTTGAAAAAAACAATCAAACAGTTGTAAATCAAAATAGTAGAAGCTTAGTTTCACAGGATATAGAAACAAAAGAAACGCCTACACCAAAAACAGTGAAGCCGGTTTCTAAGAAAACTGAAACTCAAATGAATGAATATTTAGATTCGTTTTCTAACTCTGAAATTTCAGAATTAGCAAGCAATTCGACTCAGGATGTTTATTTGGATTTATATAATTAAAGAAAGATGAAAAAGATATTATTTACACTTTTTATTATTTATGGTTTTGGCTTAAATGCCCAAAAAACGGATTATGACTGGAAAAAAATGGACCCTAAACAAAGAAAAGAGGTAATAAATAATCTTTCTCCAGAGGAAAGAAAAGCACTTCTTACAAAGTTTAGGAACAATATGGTGATGGATAATCTGGATATTGATCCTCAAGATAAAACTGAGTTTACAAATCTTTATAACGAGTATATAGATAACCAAAAACAGATAAAAAGCCAATTTAATTCCAATTTTAACCCAGAAACTTTATCTGATGATGAAGCAAAGGCAAAATTGCAACAGAGTTTTGAAGTGGGACAAAAATTATTAGATAATAGAAAAAAATACGCAGATAAAATGCAGGAAGTTATTCCTTGCCAGAAAGTCTTGAAGCTGTTTCAATCTGAGGGGATGATGAGAGATAAAATGAATGAAAGAAAACCTCACGGAAACAAAAATGCTGGAGGCCAAAGGCAATCACCATAATAGTTTATTTTTTTAATGTTGGACGACTCTTACAAATCTTTTTTTGTGAGAGTCGTTTAATTTTTAAACTAATTCATAGCTTTGCGAAAATTTAATGATGAAAAAAATAATACTGTTCCTTTTATTTTCAGTTTTTCTATCGGCTCAAAAAATTGGAGTCATTGAATTGAAACAAAGTATAAAAGACAAAAAAGCTTTTTCAAAATCTCTTACTTTAATTGATAATAGGGAAAATAAAGAAATTGGGAAAGTGACTGAAAAAGAAGGTTTTGGCGAAGTGAAATTTGCTAATGAAGATCTTAAGACCTTTATACCCAATTGGTATTCGGAAGATAATAAGGGGACAGGAAATAATGATATTGTTTTAATGCTTGAAGAGCTAAAGATTTATGATGAGCAGACTCCGAATGAAAAAATAATGTTCGGAAAAGCTAAAATCAAAATTTCAAGTTTTCTTAAAAGAAATGACAAGTATTATTTAATCAATCGTTTTGATAATGTGATTGTTTGTGATCCTAGAAAGACATCGAGTATCGTAAAATATTTATCTCAGAATATTTCGGATGTGATTACGGAGTTTATCAGAGCTTCTTACACAAATTTGGTTTTAAGCCAGTATATTCCTGAAAATGAAATTAATAACTATTATTCTTATTTAATTAAAAATAATAAATCTTTGGCTCCAGAACTGAAAGATGGAGTTTATTTAGATTTCAAAACTTTTTCAAACCAGGAACCGGCTTTTGGATATTTTATAGAGAAAAATAAAAAAGGAAGATTCGTGAGGATGAAAAATAAGGAAGAAATTGTATCGTTAAGCAATGCTTTTATTTATGTTGAGGCAGGAAAGGCTTACAGATTTACACCCGTTGGTTTTCTGGAAATGAAGAAGAATGAAAAAGGATTTTACATCATTGCTTCCAGAGCTGAACTTTTTGCAGAAACAAAAACGGGAGGAGTGATGATAGGAGCAATGGCAGGAGGAATAGTAGGAGCTGCAATCGGTGCTGCGATTGATTCCGGATCCAATAAAGGAGCAATGAATGGTTTTGGCTTCAAATCTGCGACAATGACAAATGTTTATATTGATTCTCTGACAGGAAGTTTTAATTTTGAACAATAAAAATTAACTAAAAAATAATTAAAATGCCTATCATATTCTTTATGATAGGCATTTTAATTTAAATCAAATTCATATTTTTGAGTAAATCTTTTATCACATGAAAAAAATCTTACAATTCACATTTATTTTCGTTTCTATTCTCAGCTTTTCGCAGGCTCAGGAAATTATTAAGGAAAGAGGAAATTTATCAAATCCTAAAGGAAATATTTACAAATCTCTTGAAGTAATCGATCAGAGAGAAGATAAAAAGATAGGAGAGATGCCTTTTGGAGATACTAAGGAAATGAAAGAAATTGTTTTTCCGACAACGATTAATAATTTTTTAAGTCAATGGTATACAGATAGTAATCATAAAGGTGGAAAGCATGAAATGGTTTTAATTTTAAAAAGATTAAAAACGACACTTGGTGAAACGGTAGGCAAAGAAACAGAAGCTGATATTGATTTTTCGGCACAAACTTTCCTTAAAGAAGGAGATAATTACAAATTTTTATATAAAAAAGATACAGTTTACAGCTTTAAGAATAAAAATATATCAGATGTTGTTGTAAAGAATATTCCGGTTATCATTGCAATGTTTATGAAGAAAACATATACAATGAAACCTACGGAAAATGCTGTTACAATGAATGATCTTGCAGATTATGAATTGTATGTAAGAAACAATTCTCAAGCTTATAAAAACGAACAATTAAAGGATGGTGTTTACCTAAGCAACACAGCGTTCTTAAATCAAACTCCGGAAATTGGAAATTATGTTCTTGAGAAAAACGAAAAAGGCAATGTTTTAAGAGCAATAAAAGAAGAAAACGGTAAAAAAGATAAGATTTCAGCGAATGAAATGTTTGCTTATGTAGAAAATGGAAAAGCTTACAAGAAAACATACTCAGGATTTTTAGAATTAAATAAAAATGAAAAAGGATTTTATATCGTCAGTAACAGAGGATATATTTTACCTGTCCGAAATTCAGCCGTTTTTGTGAGTGTTGGTGGTGGCGCTGGCGGAGGAATGTATGGCGGTGTTGCAATTGGACTTGTTGGTATTTTTGAGCGAGGGTTAAGGCAAAATAAGGAGAGAAAAGGAGAGATGTTTGAGATTTATATTGATCCCTTAACTGGAGAATATGATTTTTCAAACGAATAATTGAAATTAATTACATACTAAAAATTTAAGAGAGAGGATTTGTCTCTCTTTTTTTTATCTTTGCAAATTACAAGGTTCTTAAATGAAAAACATACGAAATTTTTGCATAATCGCTCATATTGACCACGGTAAAAGTACTTTGGCGGATAGGCTATTGGAATATACCAATACTGTTACTCAGAGAGAGTTGCAGTCTCAGACACTGGATGATATGGATTTGGAGAAAGAACGTGGGATCACGATTAAGTCTCACGCCATCCAAATGGATTATGAATATAAAGGAGAAAAATATATTTTAAATCTAATTGATACACCGGGACACGTAGATTTCTCTTACGAAGTTTCCCGTTCTATTGCAGCCTGTGAAGGTGCGCTTCTTATTGTTGATGCTGCACAAAGCATTCAAGCACAGACAATTAGTAACCTTTATTTAGCGTTAGAAAATGACTTGGAAATTATTCCGATTCTTAATAAAATAGATCTTCCATCTGCAAATCCGGAAGAAGTTACCGACGAGATTATGGGACTTCTAGGATGTAAATATGAAGACGTTCTTAGAGTTTCAGGAAAAACAGGTGAAGGAGTTCATGATTTGCTGGAGCACATTGTGAACAGAATTCCAGCTCCGGTTGGAGATCCGGATGCACCGCTTCAGGCGTTGATTTTTGACTCAGTTTACAATCCATTCAGAGGAATTGAAGCCTATTTCAAAATAGTAAATGGAAGTATTTCTAAAAACGAAAAAATCAAATTTTTCGCAACAGGAAAAGAATATGGTGCAGATGAAGTAGGTACTTTAAAATTAAAGCAGGTTCCAAAGAAAACAATTCATTGTGGCGATGTTGGTTACATTATTTCGGGGATTAAAGATGCGAGAGAAGTAAAAGTAGGTGATACTATTACCTCTTTTGTAAATCCTGCAGCTGCAGCGATTGACGGATTTGAGGAAGTAAAACCAATGGTTTTTGCGGGAATTTATCCTATTGAATCTGAGGATTTTGAAGAATTAAGATTTTCACTGGAAAAATTAAGACTAAATGATGCTTCTTTGGTTTTCGAACCTGAAAGTTCTGCAGCACTTGGTTTCGGTTTCCGTTGCGGATTCTTAGGAATGCTTCACATGGAAATCGTTCAGGAACGTTTAGACAGAGAGTTTAACATGGATGTTATTACGACTGTTCCCAACGTTTCGTACCACGGATATTCGAAAAAAGATCCTGAAACGACAATATTGATCAACAACCCGTCTGAAATGATTGATCCCAATCTTTTAGACAGAGTTGAAGAGCCTTATATAAAAGCTTCTATCATTACTAAATCTGATTTTGTAGGTTCTGTAATGACGCTTTGTATCGAAAAAAGAGGGGAAATTGTAAACCAGAGTTATTTGACGGCAGATAGAGTAGAATTAACCTTCAATATGCCTTTGGCTGAGGTTGTTTTCGACTTTTATGACCGTTTGAAATCTATTTCTAAAGGTTATGCATCATTCGATTATTCACCAATCGGAATGCGTTCTTCTAAATTGGTAAAAATGGATATTCTGATTAATGGAGATATGGTTGATGCCTTATCATCATTAATTCATGATTCTAATGCCTATTACATCGGTAAAAAGATGTGTGAAAAGCTTCGTGAACTGATTCCTAGACAGCAGTTTGATATTGCAGTTCAGGCAGCATTGGGAGCGAAAGTTATCGCAAGAGAAACCATTAAAGCATTAAGAAAAGACGTTACCGCAAAATGTTACGGAGGAGATATTTCCAGAAAGAGAAAGCTTCTTGAAAAACAGAAAGAAGGTAAAAAGAAAATGAAACAGATTGGTAGAGTAGAAGTGCCGCAATCAGCGTTCATGGCCGTTTTAAAATTAAATGATTAAGCATTTAGATGCATTTTTAATATTGAATCCACAGAAATTTTCTGTGGATTTTTTATTTTACAACAGGCTGATAATAAGCGTGAGATTATTCTTAACAGCACTTTCATGTCAAATTTTTCTAGAAAGTAAGAATTATTATTCATAGTTTTGTGTAATCGTAACGCAAATTGAAATATGGGTGCTCCAAAAAAATTACAGGATATAAAAGTTGCTGTAGACGCAGTTATTTTCGGATATTTTGATAAGAAAGATCTTCAGATTCTTTTAATTAAAAGAAAAATAGAACCTTTCAAAGGCGGTTGGGCGCTTCCTGGAGGCTTGGTTTTAGATGATGAAAATCTAGATGATGCAGTAAAAAGAGAGTTGCATGAAGAGGCGGGCATTAAGCCTGATTTTTTGGAACAACTTTATAGTTTTGGCAACGTTGGTCGTGACCCTAGGAATAGAGTAGTTTCTGTGGCTTATTTGGGTTTAGTAAATCCTTCCTATCATGAGTTGTTTGCTGACTCTGATGCTGAAGACGCACAATGGTTCAGTGTTAATAAACTTCCGAAGCTCGCTTTTGATCATGATAAAATCATTGATATTGCGTTAAAAAGACTTCGTACCAAAATTCAGTATCATCCAATTGGTTTCAATCTTCTTAATGAAGAATTTCCTTTTTCAGACCTTGAAAATTTATATAAAACTATTATCGGGCAAGAAATTGACCGCCGAAATTTCCGTAAAAAAATCATGAGCTACGGGCTTTTGAATGAAACGAATAACTTTAAAAAAGAGGGAAGCGGAAGACCCGGGAAATTATTTACCTTCAATCAGGAAAAATATAAAGAGCTTGAAGAGCAAGGATTTTATTTCGAAATTAAATAAGTTCTAAACACAAATATCACAAATGTTTTGCACTAATTTTCACAAATATTTTAATGTAAACCAGCAAAAAGATTTTTCAGAAAGATTCAAATTATATACATCAATAGGAACGGGCTTTAGCCCGTTTTTTAATGAACAAACATTCCATTGGCTTTAGCCAAAACTTAAATGAACATTAGTCAATTGTGCCATTCGTGAAAAATATTTGTTTCATTTGTATTTAAGCGGAATGAATTTTTATAACTGAAAATCAATAATTTAACTTAATTAGTGTAAAATAAACACAAATTAATTTGGTTGATAAAGTCTTGCTTTCTTATATTTGTGTAACAATAACGCAATCATGAAATACACATTACAAAATACAATAGAGAAATTTCAGAAAAAAGAAAACATAGAATTCTTATTTTTCTGGGGACATACAGTAAAAGAGGAGATTACAAAAGCTTGTTTCAGTCAATGGTTTCCTTTTCAATTTGAAGAAAACGGAATTGAATATAAAACTGCCGAACATTATATGATGGCCGGAAAAGCGAAATTATTTAATGATAATGAAAGGTTAGAAGAAATTTTAAAATCAGATTCTCCAAATCAGGCAAAAAACTTAGGAAGAAAAGTAAAAAACTTTGAGACTAAACTTTGGGACGAACAAAAATATAATATCGTAAAACGAGCAAATTTTTTAAAATTTTCACAAAATGAAAAGTTCAAAGAATTTCTTCTATCAACAAATGATAAAATTCTGGTGGAAGCAAGTCCATACGATACGATCTGGGGAATCGGAATGCTGGAAACAGATCCAAAAGCAGAAAATCCACTTCAATGGAATGGTGAAAATTTGTTAGGATTTGCTTTAATGGAAGTTAGAGATTTATTAAAAGAATAGGAATAATTCGCAAAGAATTAAGGCAAAACTATGCAGTTTTTAATTAGTGTAATATTAACGCAAATAAAAAATTTAAAAACATGGAAGAAGACTTAAAACCCAAATTTATCGAATCATTACAAAGAAATAATGACCAGATAAGAGAAGATCGAGCCCGAACAATCGGGGAAGATTCAGAGTTGATATACAGACGCCGAGTTGAAGACATTGAACTGAAAATAAAAAGACTGGAACGCGAACAGGAAGGTCTTATTGATATCAGTCCGTTAGACAAAAATAGTTTGACATTTGCCGATTTTCAGCCGGAAGCATTCGTTCAGAAAGACATAGAATTATCATTAACAATCAGAAATTTAAATATTCAACTGGAAGTTTCAACAAAAAGATTTGAATATTTATTTGGCAAAAAATTTTAGTTATGGGAAGTACAAGATACGACATGGATGCTCGTTATGACAGAGCAAGAAAAGAAGGGTATGCATCAAAATCTGTAGGTGAGATTTTCACTCAGAATGCAAAAAGAATGGCGCACGAATCAATGAATCCTAACGGCATTTCTTTCAGAGAATCAAGAGATTCTGCGGTTCATCCGAATTCAGTTCCTATTATTTTAGGATTGGATGTTACTGGAAGTATGGGACATATTCCTCATGAATTAATTAAAGAAGGGCTACCAAAATTAATGGGAGGAATTATCCAGGGCGGAGTTCCTGATCCTGCTCTTTTGTTCTTAGGAATCGGCGATCATGAATGTGACGGGTATCCTTTGCAGGTGGGTCAGTTTGAATCAGGAGATGAAGAATTGGATATGTGGTTGACCAGAACTTATATTGAATCAGGCGGTGGCGGAAATGCCGGAGAAAGTTATTTATTGGCTTGGTATTTTGCCGCTTTTCACACAAGAACTGATGCTTTTGAAAAGAGAAATCAGAAAGGATTGCTGTTCACAGTAGGCGACGAACCTTGCTTGAAAACACTTCCGGCTTCTGCGATCAGAGAGATTATGGGAACCGGTCAGCAGACCTTTACGCATACTGAATTGTTGAAAGAAGCTCAAAAAAAATATGAAGTTTTTCACATCAGTGTTTTGCATTCAGATCAAGCGGTTAGAGCAGATAAAGGTTGGAAAGATCTGTTAGGACAAAACTGTTTATCGATAGAAGATTACAGAGAGGTTCCAAATGTGATCAAAGAAATTGTTTGCAATAAATTTAAAAATGGGACTTCAGGATCTGTAGATTTAGGAGGATTTAATAATATTCAAATGTTTTAAAAAATGAAAACTGCACAAATAATTATAGGCTTAGGTTTTGGTGATGAAGGAAAAGGAATCACTACAGATTTTCTGGCTCAGCAGAATCCTGAGTCTGTAGTTATTCGTTTTTCTGGCGGGCAGCAGGCGGCGCATACCGTGATGATTGATGATAAAAAACATGTTCATTCCAGTTTTGCAAGTGGTGCGCTGCGTGGTTTGCCTTCATATTTTACGGAACATTGTACGATCCATCCAACTTTTTTATTCAATGAAAGTGAAGAATTAAAACAAAAAAACGGAAATGTTGAATTGCATATTCATCCATTGGCAAAAGTAACAACGCCTTTCGATGTTTTAAGCAACAGGAAAAATATCAAAAATCTAGAACACGGAACTTGCGGAAAAGGTGTCGGCGCAACGATGAAGAGAAATGAAAGTCCATTTAAATTATTTGCGATTGATTTGATCAGTCCAAGATCAATGTTGATTGAAAAATTAAAAGGAATTGCCCATTATTATGGTTTTGAAGAAGGGGAAGAAATTCAAAATGCTTTACAGGATTTCTTAGAAGCTATCGATAAAATTAAGTGGAAAATAGAAGGTTATTCATATCTGAATTCATTTAACAATCTTATTTTTGAAGGCAGTCAGGGAATTTTATTAGATATGGATCATGGCGTTTTCCCAAATGTAACTTTTGCCAATACAACTTCAAAAAATGCTTATGAAGTTTGTAAATTATTGAAGATTGAAAATATAGAAATGTTTTACGTGACAAGAAGTTATTCAACCCGTCACGGAAGTGGTTGGATGAGTAATGAAAATGAAATAAAACTAAAAAATAATGAAGAAGAAACCTGTATTTTTAATGAATATCAAAAGGATCTTCGCTTTGGAAATTTGGATTATGATTTATTAAATTATGCTTTGAAATTGGATGAAGCTTATGTTTTTGCTAATAAGAAAAATCTGGTAGTGACTTGTCTGGATCAAATTGATGAGGAATTTAAAATAGAAAATCTTGATGTGAAATTTGATGAGGTTTACGGATCTTATTCTCCATATTCAAAGGATTTTAAAAGAATTAATAAAAATATTGATTAATTTTAAAAGAAACATTTTTACATCATCATTAGATCAATAGGAATGGGTTTTAACCCATTTTTATAATGAATAAATTTCAACGGCTTTAGCCAAAACATAAAGAAGAAAATAAAAAACACATTATTTAACCATGAAAACTATAAATTATTTAAAAGGAGATGCAACAAACCCTCAAACAAAAGGAAATAAAATCATCATTCATATTTGCAATGATATAGGAGGTTGGGGAAAAGGTTTTGTAATGGCAATTTCTAAACGGTGGAAAAATCCTGAAACTGAATATAGAAAATGGTTTCAAAGCGGAGAAAATTTTAATCTTGGTGAAATTCAAATTGTTCAAGTTGAAGAAGATATTTGGATTTGTAATATGATTGGTCAACATAAAACGATTTCAAACTCCAAAGGAATTGCTCCAATTAGATATGAAGCTGTCGAAAAATGTTTAAACAAACTAATTGATGAAGCCTTACAATTAAATGCAAGTGTACATATGCCGAGAATTGGCTGCGGTTTAGCGGGAGGAAAATGGGAAGAAATTGAGCCAATTATTGAAAGAACATTGTTGAAAAATAATGTGGAAGTATATGTTTATGATTTTGAATAAAACTTAAATAATGAAAACAACAACACTTTACAGACCTGTCGGAGAAAAGGAAATGGTTTTAATTATCGAAAGCAATTTCAAAAAATTTCCACCAAGATTAGAATGGCAGCCGATTTTCTATCCTGTTTTAGACGAAGATTATGCCTCCGAAATCGCAGAAAAATGGAATACTAGAGATGAAGCAGGAAACTATCTCGGCTTTGTAACCAAATTTGAAGTGTTGGAAGAAGAAATTAATAAATATCCTGCACAAAATGTCGGAGCCAGAAATCATAATGAATTATGGGTTCCATCAGAAAAGCTAGAAATATTCAATCAGGCGATTGTTGGAAACATTGAAGTGATAAAAGTATTTATGGGAGATCAATTTAAAGACTCTGAAAATGCTGAATTGGAAAGCCTGATGTTAAATATAAAAAAACTAACCATGACAAATAAAGGAATGGCAAAAGATACATTAGACATCTTAGCCAAAAAATATTATATAAACGAAAACTACGAAAAAAAAATATAGAAAACGAACTGGAAATCTCTAAAAAAGAAACCATTTTATTTTCATCAGAAGAGCTTTCGGAAATGCTGAATAATGAACTTCCGAAAACAGATTTTGAAACAACATTTGAAGTCTGGAATTGCAGTTCTTTAAAAGCAATTTTAAGATTAAGCGAAGAAGAAGATCAGCAGAAAATTATGTGCCTGAATTTCGCCTCTGCAAAAAATCCGGGAGGAGGTTTTATCAACGGAGCAGAAGCGCAGGAAGAAAGCCTGGCAAGAACTTCTGCCTTGTATGAAACTCAACTTCAGGCTTGGGATTATTACACCGTTCACCGTGCGATGGAATCGTGTTTTTACACAGATATGATGATTTACAGTCCGAAAGTTCCTGTTTTCAGGAAACATAAAGGAGAATTATTACCGAAACCTGTTTTGTGTAATTTTATCACTTCTCCCGCTGTAAATGCAGGAGTTGTCAAACGACAGGAGCCAGAGAGAGCGGATGAAATTTTCGGAGCAATGGACATGAGAATGGATAAAATGCTGGCTTTAGCTTTACATCAAGGAAATGAAACATTGATTTTAGGGGCTTGGGGTTGTGGCGTTTTTAAAAATGATCCGAAAGAAATTGCAGAATTATTTAAAAAGCATCTTCACGGAAAGTATAAAAATAAATTTAAAAAAGTGGTTTTTGCAGTTCTGACGAAGAAAGAAGAAATGATAAAACCATTTGAGGAAATATAATGAAACTTAAACTAAAAAAATATAAAGAACAAATAAAAGATTGGCCTCAAAAAGGGTATCACATCATGGCACAATATGACGATGAGAAAATTATTGTATATCAGTCTTATAAAAGAAATATTGGTGAATTTGCCGTTAAAAATCAATATTTTGGTGGTGAATTCAGTTTAGAAAGAATGACTTGGATAAAACCCAACTTTCTTTGGATGATGTATCGAAACGGTTGGGGAACAAAAGAAGGACAGGAATATGTTTTGGCAATACATTTAAAAATGTCTGCTTTCAAAAGATATTTAGAAAATGCTGTCTATTCTTCTTACAACGACAGATTGGAAATTTCCAGAGAAGAATGGCAAGATCAGGTAAAAGAATCTTCGGTGAGATTGCAATGGGATCCAGATCACGATCCTTTTGGAGGTAAGCTGGAAAGAAGAGCAATTCAAATTGGTTTAAGAAATGAATTTACCCATTCTTTCGCTAAAGAAGATATTATTCTGATTGAAGATATTTCAGATTTTGTAAAGGAACAAAACCAATGTGTTCTGAATGATGATTTGGAAAATTTAATTCTTCCTGAAGAAAAACCATTGCTTTTTGATGATGAAGATTTAAATAAAAAATTAAGGTTAACTAAAACTAAATATCATGAAAATTGAAGTAACATTAGGCGATATCACAAGAATTAAGGCAGATGCAATCGTCAACGCAGCCAATTCATCCTTACTTGGCGGAGGAGGAGTTGACGGTGCAATTCATCGTGCAGGCGGAGATACGATTTTAGAAGAATGTAGAAAGATCAGAAACAGACAAGGTAAATGCAAAACTGGAGAAGCAGTTGTAACAACAGCCGGAAATCTTCCTGCAAAATATGTCATTCACACCGTCGGTCCGGTTTGGAATGATAATGAAAAAGAAAGCTCAGAATTGTTGGCGAATTGCTATAAAAATTCTTTGAAATTGGCAGAAAGTTTAGCGGTAAAAACGATTTCTTTTCCGGGAATCAGTACAGGAGTGTATGGTTTTCCAAAAGAATTGGCAGCAAAAATTGCCGTTGATGAGGTGAAAAAATTTCAGTCAAAAAACATTGAAAAAGTAATTTTCGTCTGTTTTGGAGATGAAAATGAAGAAATTTATAAAAAATTATTAAGAGAATAAATTAATGCTCATTTGCTGAGTGAAACGCCTTTGCGAACGAAAATATGCAGAATAATTTTAAATAAAATCTTTGCGGACTTTGCGTTTAAAAATAAAAACAGGAAAACAAATGAAAAAACTAACCATATTAAGCGGTGCCGGAATCAGCGCCGAAAGCGGAATAAAAACATTCAGAGACGGAGATGGCCTTTGGGAAAATCATAGTATAACGGATGTGGCAAGTCCGGAAGGATGGAAAAAAGACAGAGAATTGGTTCTTGAATTTTACAATCAAAGACGTCGTCAGATCCATGAAGTATATCCAAACGATGCTCACAAATTAATAGCAGATTTAGAAAAATACTTTGAAGTTCAGATTATTACTCAAAATATCGACGATCTGCACGAAAGAGCAGGATCAACAAATATTCTTCACATTCATGGAGAATTGTTAAAATCTTGTTCTTGCAACAATAAAGGTTTGATCTATGAACAAAAAGACGACATTAACATTGGAGATAAAGCAGAAGATGGAGCACAATTAAGACCTTTTATCGTTTGGTTTGGGGAAGATGTTCCTTTGATGAAAGAAGCAACGAAAAAAGCAAAAGAAGCAGATATTTTCTTGGTAATCGGAACATCTTTACAGGTGTATCCGGCGGCAGGATTGATCCACGAGATCAAAGATGACTGTCTTTTAATTGTAATCAACCCCAACGAAACAGGCTTTGGATACGGACAAAGAGCTGTTGTCATGAAAGAGCCCGCAACAAAGGGAATGAAATTGTTATTTGATAAGCTTGTAAATCTAGCCTAATGAAAAATATTGTAAAAGCAGGAATTTTCGGAGTTTGTATTGGCGATGCTTTGGGCGTTCCGGTGGAATTTAAGAAGAGAGAAGATCTAAAAAAGTCACCTGTTACAGGATATTTGGAATATATGTCATGGAATCAACCCAAAGGAACCTGGAGTGACGACAGTTCTTTAACTCTTTGTCTTGGAGAAGAATTGACAAAAGGTTACGATTTAGAAAAAATAGGCGAAAGCTTCGTAAAATGGAACAAATACGGGCATTGGACCGCTCACGGAAGACTTTTTGATATTGGCGGAACAACAAGACATTCCATTGCAAGATTGATTAAGGGAGAAAGTGCAAAATTTTCTGGAAATATTTTTGAAGAAGATAACGGGAATGGTTCTTTGATGAGAATTCTTCCCTTAGCTTTTTATCTTAAAGATGAGGAAAATATTGAAAAACTATATCAAACCATAAAAGAAGTTTCATCAATTACTCACGGACATTTCCGTTCTGTTTTTGCATGTTTTATTTATGTGATTTTTGCCATTGAATTGATTAAAGGAAAAGATAAAAAAGAAGCATATAATCATGTTCAGAAAACAGCTTTAGAATATGCAGAAATTCAAGGTTTTAACCCAAAAGAAGTTGAACTTTTTGAAAGAATTTTAAAGCATGATATTTCAAAATATTCTGAAGATGAAATTAAAAGCAGCGGTTACGTTCTTCACAGTTTAGAAGCCTCTTTATGGTGTTTTCTAAACTCAGAAAGTTATTCTGAAACTGTTTTGAAAGCTGTCAATCTAGGAGAAGACACTGATACAACAGGAGCCATCACAGGCGGAATAGCAGGAATTTATTATGGTTTTGAAAATATTCCTGAAGAATGGATTTCTGAGTTAGTGAGAAAAGAGGATATTGAAAATTTGTGTGAAAAATTTTATAACGAATTAGAATGGAAAATATTGTAAAAGCCGGAATTTTCGGAGTTTGTATTGGTGATGCGTTGGGTGTTCCGGTGGAATTCAGAAGTAGAGAGCAGTTGAAACGTTCACCCGTTACAAAAATGAGAGCTTTGGGAACTCATCGTCAACCTGCAGGAACATGGAGTGACGATAGTTCTTTAGCTTTATGTCTTGCTGAAAGCCTTTGTCAGGGCTATGATTTAGAAGATACAGCTTTGAAATTTTTACAATGGTACAATGCCGAAATCTGGACTCCACACGGAAGAGTTTTCGATATTGGAATTGCTACTTCACAAGCGATTCACAGAATTAGCAAAGGAACTTCTCCAACATTATGCGGCGGAACCTCGGAGTTTGATAATGGCAATGGTTCTTTGATGAGAGTTTTGCCACTATTATTTTATATTAAAGATTTTCCAATTGAAAAGCGCTTTGAAATAACGAAAGATGTTTCTAGTATTACACATGGACATATTCGGTCTGCTTTGGCTTGTTTTATTTATTTGGAATTGGCTTTAGAAATTCTGACAGGAAAAGATAAATGGGACGCATATAAAACAATGCAGGAAAAAGTGCGAAACTTTTTGGATCAGAATCCGATTTGTTCTCAAAATGAAATGGATAAATTCCACCGAATTTTAGAATTAAAAGTAGGTGAATATGACTTGGCTCCGTTACATACTTTGCAAGAGGAAGAAATAAGTTCTTCAGGCTACGTTCTTCACAGTTTAGAAGCCTCTTTATGGTGCTTTCTAAACTCAGAAAGCTATTCTGAAGCAGTATTAAAAGCTGTCAACTTAGGAGAAGATACAGACACAACAGGAGCCATCACAGGCGGAATAGCAGGAATTTATTATGGTTTTGAAAATATTCCTGAGGAGTGGGTTGCTGAGTTGGTGAGGAAGGAGGATATTGAGAATTTATGTATTAAATTAGAAAATAAATTAAAAAAATAAAACACAAACCATGAACGAACAACAAAAGAAAAAAACAAGCAAATTCCTGAGCTACGTTCTCAGGCATCATCCCGAACTCATCGATTTGAATTTGGATGAAAACGGATGGGCAAATGTTGACGAATTAATCACAAAATCAAAAAAAGATTCTTATGAAGGCTTTACCTTTGAAGAATTAGATGAAATCGTACAGACAAACGCAAAAAAACGTTTTGCTTTTAATGAAGATAAAACAAGAATCAGAGCCAGTCAGGGGCATTCAATTGATATTAATTTGGCTTTAATTCCTCAGCAACCGCCAGAATTTTTGTATCACGGAACGGCTCAAAACAATATTGAATCCATTCTAGAAAAAGGAATTGAAAAGAGAAGTCGCCAACATGTTCATTTAAGTCAAGACAAAGAAACCGCCACCAACGTCGGAATGCGTCACGGAAAACCGATTATTCTAACGATCAGAACACAAAAAATGTTCGAAGATGGAATCGAATTTTATCTTTCAGAAAATAAGGTTTGGCTGACGGATCATGTAGATGCAAAATACATTTCAAATTAAATGAAAAGAACATTAGTAGTCGGCGATATTCACGGAGGGTTCAAAGCTTTACAACAGGTTTTTGAAAGAGCCAATGTTACCGAAAATGATAAATTAATTTTCCTCGGAGATTATGTCGATGGTTGGAGCGAATCTTCCAAAATCATCCAATTTTTAATAGAACTTTCCGAAAAACAGGAATGTATTTTCATCAAAGGAAATCATGATGCATGGACTGAAGACTGGATTTCTTTAGGTGATGCGCCAAATGTTTGGCTATCGAACGGAGGAAAAAGCACCGTTGAAAGTTATGCTGATTATTCTTTAGAAGATTTGAATCTGCATCTGGAATTTTTTCAAAGGATGAAAAATTATTACGTTGACGAAGAAAACCGCTTGTTTATTCATGCCGGTTATTCTTCCATGCATGGCCCTGAAAAGGAAGTCTATTCAAGCAACTACCGTTGGGACAGAACTTTGTGGGAAACCGCCGTTGCAATGGATAAAAAGCTGTCTAAAAACTCCAATCTATATCCCAAAAGATTTCTTTTATACAACGAGATTTTCATTGGTCATACGCCGACGTTATACTTAGGAATCAAGCATCCCGTAAACAAAGCCAATATTTGGAATCTTGATACAGGAGCTGCTTTCACTGGAAATTTATCCATCATGGATGTTGATACCAAAGAATTCTGGCAAAGCGATCCGCTTCCATCTTTATACCCGAATGAAAAAGGAAGGAATAATTAAAGGTTGGATAAACGCAAAGGCGCAAAGATTGTTAAGTACATTTTGCTTTAAGGCGCAAGAAAATCGAAGATTTTCATCAAGTTTACGGATATAAATTTTATCGAAGATAAAATCTTTGCGCCTTAAAACATATTGAATTGTAAAAGAATTGCGCCTTTGCGCTTAACCAAAAACGAAATTTCAAAGATTTATTTTCAGTAATTTTGAAACCTGAAATATCACTTCAATGAAACTGCAATATCTCTTATTTTTACTTAGTTCATCTTTATTTTTAACACAAACCCAATTTCAGACCCCTTTTGAAAAAGGAAATGGAAATCAAACCGTTACTTATGACGAAATGAATTCCTATTATCAGAATTTAGCTAAAAATTTTAATGAAATTCAATATCTTAAAAAAGGAGAAGACGATAACGGAAAATCAATTTACGTTGTTGTTTATAATCCGTTTCCTGAAAAAGATTTAGATAAATTAAGAAAAGAAAAAGCAATTCTCTTCGTCAATAACGGAATTCATCCCGGCGAACCGGATGGAATTGATGCAACAATGATGTTGATGCGGGATTTGGCGACAAAGAAAATCAAAACTCCTCAAAATTTTGTGATTGCAGCCATTTCAGCGTACAATGTGAGCGGAATGTTAAACAGAGGGTCTTTTTCCAGAGCCAATCAAAATGGACCGGAAGAATATGGCTTCCGTGGGAATGCTCGAAATTATGATTTAAACAGAGATTTCATCAAAGCAGATTCTAAAAATGCCCGAAGTTTTCAGGAAATTTATCAATGGCTAAAACCAGATGTTTTCATTGATAATCATGTGAGCAATGGAGCGGATTATCAATATACTTTTACATATATCTCAACTTTTAAAGAACGATTGGGAAATGTGCTGGGGAATTATTTCTACGATAATTATCAAGCTAAAAATCTTGAAGATCTAAAGAAATTAGGGTATGAAAGTACACCTTATGTCAACATTCACGGCGATGTTCCGGAGGTTGGTTTTGCATCTTTTGAGGATTCTCCGAGATATTCTACAGGTTATACGACTTTGTTTAATTCTTTAGGAACTGTTCCTGAAACACATATGTTGAAACCTTATGACAAAAGAGTGGATGCGACTTATAAATATATGCTCGTCAACCTTCAAAATTTAGATAAAGAGTATAAAAAGATAAAAGAACTTCGAATTGAAAATTTTAAGCAATATCAAGCCGGAAAACAATACGGAATCCGTTGGAAAATTGATTCTACGAAATATTCTACGATGGATTTTAAAGGATATGAAGGAAAATACAAGCCAAGTGATATTTCGGGGAAACCGAGATTATTTTATGACAGAAATAAGCCTTTCACAAAGAAAATAAAACTGTTTACAACTGCCGTTCCGATAGGTTATATTACAATTCCAAAATATTATGTAATTCCCCAATCGCAGTACAAAGTGATTGAAGAGTTTAAAAGAAATCAGATTCAAATAAAACCGCTTCAAAAAGACAGCACAATTACTGTTGAATCTTATAAAATTAATGATTTTAAAACAGTAAAAAATCCTTACGAAGGTCATTATGCCCATTTTGAAACAATAGTTGATAAATCCAATAAAAAACTTAGTTTTTCAACAGGAGATTACATCGTTCCAACTAATCAGGATGGGGTAAAATATATTATTGAAACTCTTGAACCAGAAGCGTTGGATTCTTTCTTTAATTGGAATTTCTTTGATGGAATTTTAGCGCAAAAAGAATATTATTCAGCCTATATTTTTGAAGATACGGCAGCAGAATTATTGAAAAAGGATAAAGATTTAAAACAAATATTTGAAGCCAAGAAAGCTTCGGATAAAAAGTTTGCTGATGATGGTGAAGCTCAGTTGGATTGGGTGTATAAAAACTCACCTTATTTCGAAGAAAAAACTTTCAGGCAATATCCGATTTACAGGATTTTATAATTACAATAAAAAAGACGTTTCAAATCGAAACGTCTTTTTGTTTTTATCTTGGTAAGCCTCTTTTTAGAGCCATTTCAGCTCGTTTGATGGCTACTTTTTCTTTCCAGTCCATATATTTCTTTTTGAAATTGGATTTCATGATGTCGTCAAATTTACGTTGAACCGTAAGATTCCATAAAGACTGCGCTTTTACTCCCCAAGATTTGTCCCAAGCTCTCAATGAAAGCGAGAAACTGCCATCCAGATACTTCATCCAATGCCACCAGCCTGTCGGCATAAATAAGGTGTCACCGTGTTCAAGGTAACAGTCAATACCTTCTACACCATCCAGCGCCGGATATTTCTCAAAATCAGGATTTTCAATGTCGTAATCTTCCAGCGCATAAGTTGCGTATGGAAGTTGATACAGTCTTTCTTTCCATTTATTTTCAAATAGCATAACGTGTTTTCTTCCATTGAAATGAGTATGGAAAATATGAGCTAAATCGATGTCAAAATGTAAAAATGTTACAGAACCCTTTCCTCCGAAAAACATTCCTGGATACTTATCTAAAAAGCCACCCATAAGCTCTTTTGGCGGAATATATTCTTCGAGTAGTTTACCTGCATGTTTTATAGGATCAAAAAAGAAAATTCTAAGATCTGTAGGCTCTCTTTGGATGAGGTCTATATAATCTGCAAATTTCATTTTGGTAGTAGGTGTATTAAGGGGAGCTGCAGGATCGGCCTTTTTAGAGTCATAAAGAGGTACTTCAACATCTCCAACCACTTCCTTTACATAATCCATCGTCCATTTTTGATAGGCTGGCCATTTTTTCGCCATGTTTTTTATGACAACGGGCCTCCTTGGTTTTAGATATTTTTCGTAGAAATCTTCTTTAGAAATGTCATCTACAACATCTATAGGCTTTAAAATAATTCCCATTTCTATAAATTTTATGTTACAAAATTATTAAATTAAACCGTATCAAGCTGAGTTTAAGTTTTTTTTAATCTATGATTCAAATCATTTTTTTAAATACTTAGAATAAATAAAAAAAAGAATGTTCAAAAAAGCTGTATTCATGGGTATATAAAAAGAAATACCCTGTAAAAAGAATTACAGGGCAAAAACACAAATTGATTGAATAAAAATTCATTCAGGACGAATGTATAACATTTATTTTATATGCAAAATGTGGTGAAAGTTAATATTAGTCACTATTCTGTAGAGTTATACTTTAATTATTATCATAAAAAATTATTATTAATTTAAATGTAAATGCCATAAAAGAATATTGTTGAAAGTTTTTTTATTTTAAAAATTTTCAAAAAAAATATCACTATGTTTGTAGTTATAATTTGATTTTAACTTTTCTCATAAAAATACATCTTTATAGAAGTGTAACAAAAAACGGTAACCATTAACTAATTAATCAAATAATAAATTATGAAAAAGAATGTTTCCTTATTTCTGATGCTTTTTTTCTCGGTGCTTACGTTTGCCCAGAAAACAGTTTCGGGGAAAATAATGGATGAAGACGGCATTGCAATCCCGAGCGCAAGTGTAACAGTTGAAGAGCCAGGAAAAGATGCCATTTTAGCTTATGGAATTACAAACTCTAAAGGAGAATATAAGGTAACGTTCACTTCTGCTGAGGCTAATGTAGATCTTAAAGTGAAAGCTTTTAATCAAAAACCATTAACAAAACAGATTACAAACAGTGACCAGACTTTAACCTTTAAAATGCAGTCTGAAGCCACAGAAATAAAGGAAGTACAGCTTAAAACCAAAATGATCACATCAAGAGGTGATACCATCGCTTATGATCTTAAAGCATTCGACAGTAAAAGTGACAGAACTTTGGCCGATGTAATGAGAAAAATCCCGGGAATTGAAGTGAATACAGACGGAACGATTCTCTATCAGGGAAATGCGATCAATAAATTCTACGTCAACGGAAAAGATTTAATGGAAGGTGGTTACGGAACGATCAACAACTCGCTTCCAAAAGATGCCGTACAGAAAGTTGAAGTTCTTGAAAATCACCAACCTGTAAAAATTCTTCAGGACAAAGTGCCTTCCGATGCAGCAGCTATCAATATTAAACTAAAAAATTCGGTTACCATGACCGGCAGAGGGGAAGTAGGAACAGGATTTGGAGATCCCTGGCTTTGGAATGTGAAATTAACCCCGATGTTTTTCGGACAAAAAAGCCAATGGGTAGTTAATTACAAGACCAATAACATGGGCGAGCAGGTGGAAAATGAAGGAAATATTTTGGCTTTCGGAAGCAGATTTGAAGGAAAAAGAATCAACGCATCCCAAAATGATTGGTTGAATGTTGAAAATGCAGACACTCCTGATCTTCCTGTAAAAAGATATTTGATGAATAATGTTCATTATTTATCTGCCAATTATCTTACGAATATTGATAAGAAAAAAGAATGGGAGCTTAAAGCCAATGCAAATTATACAAATAATGCGGTAGAAAGAGAAGCTTATAGCCAGAGAGATTATTTTGGAGGAAGCTCTAATATTACAAATATTTTTAATAATTTTTATACAGATAAAGCAAAAGGAGAATTGATATTTACAAAGAATGCCAAAAAAGGATTCTTTAAAAATACTACAAGTTTCTCTCAATATTGGAATGCAGACAGAGGAATTGTAGACAGGACAGATGCTAAAACGGGTAAACTCACGCATGCAGATGAAGGAATTGAATCTCCGACAACTTCATTCCAGAACTCATTAAGTACAATCGTTCCTTGGAAGGAGAAAATGGTAAATCTTTTATCTTACGTAAGCTATCAGACAGATAAGCAAACGTTGGAAGTTTCTCCATCATCTTATTTGGATATTCCTGGATTTAATCCTGTGGCCAATACGGATTTTGCCAGACAAAGTTTAAGACTTAAAACTTTTGAAGCCAATCATTCTGCCAATATTGGGTTTTCTGTAAAAGGATGGACGTTTACTCCGGAGGTTGGATTTAATTTTAAAAGTACAGATATGGTTTCAGATTTGTCAAATATTAAAGCAATTCCATCTACCGATCCTAATATTTCAGATCCTAAGCCTGAAGCATATTATAATGATTTAAAATATACTACAGCTACACCTTACGGAAGCGTAGGAGTAAATTATAAGAATGATTCTTGGATGTTATATGCCAACTTTCCGGTAAATTCTAATAATATTAAAGCTGAAGACCCGTTAAGAAAAGTTTCAAAGGAAGTAAACAAAGTGACTTTTGAGCCAAGTATTTTTGCTCAGTATACTTTTGCATCTTTTTGGAAAGCTTCGGTAAATGCTAATATTAACAACAATTTTGGAGAAATAAACACTGCTTATTCAGGGTTTCTAATGACGTCACCAAGTGGGATCAATACTATGGATAAAGACAATCCAATTCCTGAGAATAACAATAAATCTGCAGGAACAAGAATAGAATATAGAAATCCATTGAATAACTTATTCTTCAACGTTAATTACAGATATTCTGATGCAAAGAGAAACTTAATTTCAAATCCGGAAATCAATGGTGGTGGTTATACCATCATGAAATACAAAGTGCAGGACAATCATGTATTAAATAATGGATATAGTGTAGAAGTAGGAAAATATTTTCCAAAGTTCAAAACAAATGCTTCTCTTAGCTATAGCAATAACACTGCGGAATCTGATGCATTCCTAAATGATAAATCTTATACCAATAAAAATAATGGTCAGTCATTTGGTATTAAGTTTAATAACACGTATTTCAGCTGGATGAGTATTGATTATAATGCAAGTCTTTCTAAAACGAAACAAACCAGTGTTGGAGAATTAAACTCTAGTGCTACAAGAACAGGATTTACGCATAATCTTGGACTTTTCTTCTATCCGATCGAAAACCATACTGTTGGATTCAATTGGGATCAGGTAAATACAAATGCAGCCGATCAAAAATATCATAACGGATTCTATGATGTTTCATACCAATTTACTTGGGCTAAAAAGAAAATTGATTTTGAGCTTAAATGGATGAATATCGCCAACAAAAAAGTATTCGAAACATATGATATTAATACCACGAATATTACTTACACAAGATATCAGCTTCGCCCAAGCCAATTCATGTTCACAGTAAAATTCAACTTTAAATAAAATATAAAAAACCAATCTCACTGAGGTTGGTTTTTTTATTTATAAGAAAAGTTAGTGTAAATCTGGAAGCTTTAAAAATTCGGATTATCAGCAGAAGGCCCATAACTTCCCGGAAGCGGAATATCATTTAATCTGTAATAAACACCCAGTTGAGCCCGGTGATGCGTAATTTGATTTAATCCATGTCGAATAGCGGCGTATTTACTCCAGCTAGCTAATTCATGACCATCATTTTTTATGGTCCAGCTCGGATTTAGATCATCTTCTTTTGCATTTTCTAGCGCTTGTTTTCCTGCCTGAAAATTGTCATCTAATTTTTTCAAAAGTTCTTCTTTTGTAGAAAGTTTTGCGGGTTGATAAGCTCCTTTTGCAAAATCTAGCTCAGAAGTTGCCAAGATGGTGTTTGGCCATTCGAAGACTTCCACCAAATGAGTTGCCAAAGGCATCATTTTCATGCTTTTTTCGTGAGGAGCATAGTCATTTTTTTCTTCAGGAAAGAGATCAATAAACTTTTTTGTCGTTTGATACTCAGTTTCTAATTCAGATTTTAATTGTGTTAATGTGTCCATATAGTTTTGTTTTTTAGGTAATTTAAAGGTAAGATTTTTAGTGATTTTAATGTTGTAATGAAATCATAAATTTTATAATCTATTTTAAATCAGCTCTATAAACGAGTTGATGAAATAAATTCAAATAAAATGTGTAACAAAAATGTACAAGTGCTAACTAATTAATAAACATTTTAAAAATGAAAAAGTTCTTTTCAGTATTTTTTATCGCTCTTGTTACTTTTGCGAGTGCTCAGGAAAAAGATTCTAAGGAAACAGCCAACCGTTTCTTTTATGAATTAACATTTAAGCCTAAAAAAGATTCTACAAAAACAGATAAGGTAATTACCATTTTGGATATTACAGATAAAAACAGATCTATTTATCAGGATTATACGGTGATTGCTCAGGATTCTATCATGAAAATAGAAATTGAAGCAATGCAAAAAGCTGGGATCATGAAAGATTTATCTAAAACACTTAAAACTCCGAAAATTTCTGCAAGGATTTACAAAATTTATCCAAGCATGAAAATTCAGTATGTAGATAAGATTGCAAGCGGATTTACGCCAGCCAATATCGGTTATGATGAAAATTTGAAACTTAACTGGAAAATTGAAAACGAAAAACAAAAAATAGGAGCATACAATACTCAAAAAGCAACTACTGAATTCGGTGGAAAACAGTGGACAGCTTGGTTTAGTGCAGACTTACCTTTTCAGGACGGGCCATACAAATTTTACGGACTTCCTGGTTTGATTGTAAAAATTGAAGATGCAGGAAAAAATTATTCTTGGGTTTTACAAGGAAACAAAAAAGTAAAAGATTATACAGAATACTCTTATATTGAAAATCTAATGCAGGCTAAAGGCGGTAAAGTAAACGTATTATCAAGAGAAAAGTTTGAAAAAACGTTTAATGATTTCAAGAAAGATCCTTTTGCTACAGTAAGACCAATGATGACGCAGGAAATGATGTCTAAATCTATCCCGGGAATGGACGGAACAATTGGAGACATGATGAAGAAACAGGAAAAGCAGTATAAAGATTTTTATAATGCAAACGACAATCCTATTGAGCCGGATTATGGTAAATTAAATGTCGGAAATTTAGAAAAAGTAGGAAAAGAGAAAGATTCAAAATAGCATTCATATCAACTAAATTATATCTTATAAACCCAAGTGTAGCAATACTTTTGGGTTTATTTTTTTAACAAAACGCGTTATTTAGATTAAATTTAAATAGCGTATATTTGCATTTACAAAACGTCAGGCTTTGAAAGAGAAGGGTTTACATAAATTGAGCGGATTTCCTAAAAACAAAATGGGAAAGATTCTGGGGTATGATGATGATCAAATGAAGATGCCGAGTAAGATCATAGAAATGGGTCTATTGCCGGAAACGGCCTTCAGAATATTGTATCAGGCTCCTTTTAGTGGTCCTATGTATGTAGAATTTGGAGAAGAAAAAAGCCGAATTGCTCTTCGTGAAGAAGAAGGCAGTTTTATCATTGTTGAAGAATTGAATTGATGCAGGATACTCAAAAAAAACAGGTACTTTTAGTCGGAAATCCTAATGTAGGAAAGTCAACGGTTTTCAATACGCTTTGCAACAAAAAACAGAAAACCGGGAATTATGCTGGTGTTACTGTAGCAAGCCATTCGGGGAATTATGCCTATAAGAATGAAGAGGTTGAGGTGGTTGATTTACCGGGTTCATACAGTATTTATCCAAGCTCCGAGGACGAGGCTATTTTTTCTAAATTTCTTATCGATGAGCAGAAAAATTATGCTGGAGTTATTTATATTCTTGAAGCTTTAAGTTTAAAAAGAGGACTGTTGCTTTTTCAACAGATTCAGGATCTGGGAGTTCCGATGATTTTGGTTGTTAACCAGATCGATCAGGCTGAAAGAAGAGGAATTACGATTGATATTCAGAAATTTTCGGATGCATTAGGAATTAAGATCATCCAAACCAACGCAAAAGAGCAAATTGGAATTGAAGAAATAAAAGAAGCTGTTTTAAACAACGAATTTTTAAAAACAGATAAAACTTCTTTCGAAATACCAACCCAACACAGAGATTTTATCCAAAAACTGTCTTCAGATAAAGGCCTTGATAACGAATATAAAGCTTGGATATCCATATCTTCAGGCGTTGAGTTGGATAAGGAAGAATCCATGAAGAAAGGATTGAGTGATTCTGAGGCTAAAAATATGGTTCCTAAAAGATTACAGGTTCAGGAAACGGTTAGGAGATATCAGAATGTCGACAAGATTTTAGCTAATGTAATTTCAAAAAGACCTCAATTCAAAGAATTATTAACGGAGAGATTGGATAAAGTTCTCGTTCATAAATTCTGGGGATATGTTGTTTTCTTATTGATTTTATTGATCATTTTCCAAAGTGTTTTCTTCTTGGCAGAATATCCAATGAACTGGATCGATAATTTCTTCGCATGGCTATCAGCTTTCACAGGAGAACATCTTCCGGAAGGGCCACTAAATTCATTAATTTCAAACGGAATTATTCCTGGCTTAGGCGGAATCATGGTTTTCGCTCCACAAATCGGGATTTTATTATATTTCCTCTATTTATTAGAAGATTCAGGATATATGGCGAGAGTTATTTTTCTGATGGACAGGTTTTTACGGCCTTTTGGACTAAACGGAAAAAGTATCGTTCCATTAGTTTCCGGAACGGCTTGTGCAATTCCTGCGGTAATTTCAACAAGAAATATCGAGAACTTAAAAGAAAGATTATTAACCATCTTGGTAACGCCTTTCATGACTTGTTCTGCGAGACTTCCGGTTTACAGTATCATTATTGGTTTAATTATTTCAGACGGAACTTTCTTCGGAATTCAATATAAAGCATTGGTTTTATTGGGAATGTATCTTTTAGGATTTATGGTGGCGTTACTTTCGGCTGCAATTCTTAAAGGTTTCATTAAAAATCAAGGAAAAACATACTTGGTAATGGATTTACCAACCTACAAAAAACCGCTTTTCGCATACGATTTCAAGATGGTTTTAGGTAAAGTTTGGGAATTCATAACCGGTGCCGGAAAAATCATCTTCATTGTAAGTATTATTATCTGGTTTTTAAGTTATTTCGGACCAAAACAAACTCCAAATGAATTTGTAGCAACGAATGTTAAGCTTGATCACTCTTATTTGGCAAAAATGGGAAAAGCGATCGAACCCGCCATTGCGCCATTAGGTTACGACTGGAAAATGGGAGTTGGGATTATCACAAGTTTCGTAGCAAGAGAAGTTTTTGTTGGAACAATGTCAACATTATACAGCTTAGACGACGATGCTCCGGAAGGAAAAGTGATTGATAAAATGAGACACGATGTAAAACCCAACGGCGAAAAAGTATTCAATTTCGCAACAGGTGTTTCCGTGCTTTTATTTTACGCATTTGCAATGCAGTGTGTTTCTACACTTGCAGTAGTTTACAGAGAAACCAAAAGCTGGAAATGGACTGGCTTTCAGGTGGTAATGATGACCGGTTTGGCATACTTTGTGTCGATGATAGCATATCAAATATTAAAATAATGGATTCTTCATTAATTTTTCAATATGTAATTGTCTTGCTTGTAGTTGCGTTCGCGTGCTATTCTTTATTTAAGATTTTGAGAAAGAATTTTGCACCTAAAAAATTCAGTTCAAAAAGAACAGGTTGCGACAAAGACTGTGGCTGCTCTTAAATTTGTTTTAACATAATAAATTAAGAAAATTGTTGTAATTTTCATACAGGATAAAACATACCTGATTTGAAAAAAACAACACACTTCCTGCTATGTTGGCTTTTAGGATTTTTTGCAAATGCTCAAAAACAACCGGACAGCACCAAAATCATTTCCTATGAAGATCAGGTGATGGTCAGGCTGAATTTTGATACAAATATTGAAGATTACGTTGCCGTTTATAAAGGAGAGAAATTTTCCAAGACGAAGCTTTCTATTAATAATAAAATCAACACTTCTTTTTCAATTGATTACAAGATTATAAGTGCGACGTTTTCATTCGCTCCCAACTTTATTCCCGGAAATAATGACAATCATTTGAAGGGTGAAAGTTCGTATTCGGATATTAGATTCAGATTTTTCCCTAAAAGTTTTATTCAGACTGTTTACTATAAAAATTCAAAAGGTTTTTATCTGAAAAATATGCAGGATTTCGATCCCGATTGGCAAAAAGGAAAAGATGCCTATTTAAAGCTTCCTGATTTGAGGATTCAAAGCTTTGGCGGAATTACCGCTTATTCTTTTAATAAAGATTTTTCATTAAAAAGTATCTATTATCAGAGAGAATGGCAGAAAGAAAGCAACGGAAGTTTTGTTCCTGCTTTAGAATATGACCTTACTTTTTTTAAAAATAAAGATATCGATGATCTCAAAAGCATGGAAACGCAAATTAATATCGGAGCCAATCTAGCTTATTATTACAATTGGGTCGTGACAAAAAATGTGAATATTTCACCTTTTGCATTTGCCGGAATTGGAGGAAAATGGTCAAGTTATCAGGAAGATTTGGAAAATGGTTCAAAATCTGAAAAAGAAAAGAATAAATATTTCACTAAGAAATTCGGGGGCGGAATTCATATAGGTTACAACTCAGACAGGTTTTTGTTTGGAGGAAAGCTGAATCTAATGTCATATAATTACAAACAGGATGCTGATTCTCATGTTCAAAACAACAATACTTACGGATTAATATATGTAGGATATCGTTTTGCACCGCCAAAAGTTGTGAAAAACAGTTACGATAAAATCCAAAAAAGGGTTCCGATTTTATAAGTATCTTTGCTGCGAAATTCAAATAAAAATTAATTATAGAATTCAATTTTTATTTATTTTTGTGAAAAATACATCACAATTGAAATGAAAAAAGAATTAATAGAAGAGCTCTTTTTAAAATTTGAAAATGCTTCACATTTATATAAAGATATTGAATGCTGGAGCGCTAGAGATTTACAAGAAATTCTCAACTATACAAAATGGGATAACTTTTTAAAGGTTATTGAAAAAGCGAAAAAGGCTTGTGAAAATGTTGGAGAAGACGTTCAAAACCATTTTGCCGATATCGGGAAAATGGTCTTATTAGGAAGCGGTTCTGAAAGAGAAATTTTAGATATAGCATTAACTCGTTATGGTTGTTACTTGGTTGCTCAAAATGGCGACAGCTCTAAAAGTGAAATAGCTTTTGCTCAAACTTATTTTGCTGTTCAGACAAGAAAACAAGAGATTATTGAGAAAAGACTTTTAGATGTTGCGAGAGTAACAGCAAGAGAAAGATTATCAAAAACAGAGAAAAAACTTTCAGGTATTATTTATGAAAGAGGTGTTGATGACAGAAGTTTTTCAGTAATCCGCTCCAAGGGAGATCAAGCTTTGTTTGGTGGTTTTACTACAAACGATATGAAAAAAAAGCTTAATGTTCCACAATCTAGACCTCTTGCTGATTTTCTTCCTACATTAACAATTAAAGCAAAAGATTTCGCAACTGAATTAACAAGTCATAATGTTGTTGAAAAAGATTTAAATGGTGATTCTCAGATTACCAATGAACATATTGAAAATAATTTAGCAGTAAGAAAAATGTTGGGAGAGAGGGGTATAAAACCTGAAAATCTTCCCGCGTTAGAAGATATTAAAAAAGTTCAACGAAAGTTAGACGGTGATGAAAAGAAAATTTTAAAACAAACTAAGAAAAAATAGGAATGTCATTAATAAAAAGTATTTCAGGAATTCGGGGAACAATAGGCGGAAAAGTAAATGATAATTTAACGCCGCTTGACGTGGTGAAATTTGCTTCTGCTTTCGGAACCTGGCTTCAGAATAATAAAAATAAAAAAGATTTAACTTTAATCATTGGTCGTGATGCAAGAATTTCTGGTTTAATGGTTAATTCATTGGTTACAGCAACGTTGCAAGGGCTTGGAATCAACGTAATTGATCTTGGACTTTCTACAACACCAACCGTTGAAATTATGGTTCCTGAGTTGAAAGCAGACGGAGGAATTATCCTTACCGCTTCTCACAACCCAAAACAATGGAATGCGCTTAAATTATTAAACGAAAAAGGAGAATTCATCACTGGAGAAAACGGCGCCGAAGTTCTTGCTTTGGCCGAAAGTGAAGACTTTAATTACGCCGAAGTTGATGATTTGGGTAAATATGAAACAAGAGATGATGCTTTTGATATTCATATTCAGCAGATTTTGGATTTGCCGATGGTAGATGTTGAAGCAATTAAGGCTAAAAATTTCAAGGTAGTTTTAGATGCCGTAAACTCTACGGGAGGTATTGCGATTCCGATGCTTTTAGATAAGTTAGGTTGTGAAACCGTTAAATTATATTGTGAACCAAACGGACAGTTTCCACACAATCCTGAACCGTTGAAAGAACATTTAGGAGATATCTGTGAATTGATTAAAAAAGAAGGCGCCGACGTTGGGGTTGTTGTAGATCCCGATGTTGACAGATTGGCTTTGATCGATGAAAAAGGGGAAATGTTTGGCGAAGAATATACACTGGTTGCTGTTGCAGATTATTTATTGAAGAATAAAAATGGCGTGGCAATTTCAAACCTTTCTTCAAGCCGTGCGTTGAGAGATGTTGCGCAGAGCCACAATTCAGAATATTTTGCAAGTGCTGTTGGAGAAGTGAATGTTATTACTCTAATGAAGGAGAAAAATGCCGTAATCGGAGGTGAAGGAAACGGCGGAATTATCTATCCAGATCTACATTACGGAAGAGACTCTTTGGTAGGTGTTGCGTTATTTTTGACTCATTTAGCAAAAGAAAACAAGACTGTTTCTGAATTAAGAGCAGGATATCCAAGTTATTTCATGGGTAAAAAGAAAATCGAATTAACTCCTGAAATCAACGTAGATGATATTTTATCTAAAATGGAAAAAGAATATCAAAACGAAAACGTTTCTACGATTGACGGTGTAAAAATAGACTTTGAAAACAATTGGGTTCACCTTCGTAAATCGAATACAGAACCGATTATCAGAATTTATACAGAAGCTAAATCTCAGGAAGAAGCTGACAAACTAGGGGATGATATCATTGCAAAAATCAAAAGTTTGATTTAATAAAATTATAAGAACGAGGCTTTTGGTCTCGTTCTTTTTTTTACAATATGTTCGAACATCTACAAAACAGATTTTCTTTCCCGAAAGATACTTGGGGAAAATACAGAAAGAATTTCACACGAATCGAAGTTCCGGCTAAAACAATTCTGTTAACAGAAGGTGAAATTTCATTAAATGCCTATTTTATTGAAAAAGGGATTGTAAGAGCTTGGTACAATAATGATGGAAAAGACATTACTTTTCAGTTTTTTATGGAAAACACGATGTTTTCTTCGCTGGAAAGCTTCCGAAAAGGATTGCCGAGTATGGTTTCATTTGAATCAATTGAGCCTTGTATTTTGTGGCAAATAGATAAACCTACCGCCAATAAAATTTTGGAAGAAGTTTACGAAGATCCAAAGTTGAGAAGTGAATTTATGGATTCTGTTTTCGAAAGGGTTTTTGATTATATGAAACACTTTTTCTCATTTATTAAAGAAAGTCCACAAGAACGATACCTTAATCTTTGTAAAGAAAAACCGGATATTATT
This sequence comes from Chryseobacterium glaciei, assembly GCF_001648155.1. NCBI lineage: Bacteria > Pseudomonadati > Bacteroidota > Flavobacteriia > Flavobacteriales > Weeksellaceae > Chryseobacterium > Chryseobacterium glaciei. The sequence continues at coordinate 2,135,086 of NZ_CP015199.1, forward strand.
AAAAGAGTTCCGCAACATTATATTGCTTCTTATTTAGGCATCACAACCGTTCATCTGAGCAGAATTAAAAGCAAGATTTTGAAAGACAGGCTTTGAAAGGCTGGAAGATGGATACTGGAGGTTTCTTTGCGACTGCATATAATTGAATTAATAATGAACTTTTTCATTTTTAAACGCAAAGTTTTAATTTAAAAATAAAACATATCTAAGTAAGCAAAGAAGAATCAACAAGTTGATTTAAGGAGGCGATGTTTTCAAGCTTCGCGAAGCAAATTTATTTGCCTTTGCCCTCTAAAAATAATACAGAAAGAAATATAATCTTTGCGTCAAAAAAATTATTTCCTAAATCTTCCATCTTCAAGCACCCAACTTCCAGCTCAACTGATAACAAATGTTATTGCTTCCCGAAACGCTTTCATAATAAATTTGTATTAAAATTAAACATAATGAAAGCCGCAATAGTATTTGAAAAAGGTGGAATTCCACAATACGCAGATTTCCCAGATCCTGAAGTAAGTTCTGAAAACGAACAACTTATATCCGTAAAAGCTGCATCTATCAAACATTTGGATAGAGCAAGAGCAAGCGGAACCCATTATTCAACCGAAAATGAAGTGCACCAACCTAAACTTATCGGAAGCGATGGAGTAGGATTGCTCGAAAATGGAGATAAAGTATATTTTTTCAGTAAAAAAGGAACCGTAGCAGAAAAAGCTGTTACAGATAAAAAATTCATCGTTCCAATTCCTTACGGTTTGGATTTTTCTACAGCTGCAGCTTTACCAAACGCTGTGATGGGTTCTGCAATGGGACTTAAATTCAAAACAAAACTAAAGCCAGGAGAAATTGTTTTGATCAACGGAGCCACAGGAATTACAGGAAAAGTTGCAATTCAGGTTGCTAAATTATATGGCGCCAAAAAAGTAATTGTTACCGGAAGAAATCAAGAAGTTTTGGAGTCTCTTTATGATCTTGGAGCTGATGAAGTTGTTTCTTTACAATTAAATGACGAAGATTTTAAGCAAAAAATAAAAGAAATTCATATAGAAACCCCAATTGATGTTGTTCTGGATTATATTTGGGGACATTCTGTAGAACTTTTATTGTCTGCATTGAAGGGTGACGGTAATTTTTCACACAAAACAAGATTGGTTTCAGTCGGAGGAATGAGCGGTGACACGATTCAATTATCATCACAAATTTTAAGAGGAACGGACATTCAGATTTCCGGTTCCGGATTGGGAAGCTGGTCGCCTGAGGAATTTAAACTTTTGTTAACAGAAATTATTCCCGAAATGTTCCAAGCCGCTGCAGATGGAAAATTAAAAATAGATATAGAAACAGTTCATTTGAAAGATATTGAAACTGTTTGGGAAAAGGAAATCAATAGTAGAAAAAGGTTGGTTATATTAATTTAGTGATAACTCCTGTTTATTTATCCACAATTCTTTCATCTTCGTATTCTTTTCACTATCTTTAGTATAGAAATTTACGAAAATGTATGTCGAAAAAAATTCGCAACTTTGCATACATTTTGAAATAGTAAATTTCAGAAGTAATATTAATTTAAGAAGTTTGTCGATGTCTGCAAGTAAATTCAGACGTTGGGCCGACGATAAGACACGCTATTGGAAGAATACTTTGGAAATGAACTTGTGAAAAAGTTCGAAGAAATGATGGAAAATAATGATGAATTCTACTTTGATACAGAAGAGTTGGAGGATATTATTGTTTATTATCTGGAGTTAGGCGACTTTAATTATGCTGATAATGCAGTGAATTATGGCCTTAAACTTCATCCCAATTCTTTGGACATCAAGATTAAAAAACTTGAAGTTCTTTTAGAATGGGAAGAGTATAATGCTGCGAAAGAGCTTATCGATGAGTTGAAGGCTTCATCTATGGAGAATACAGACTTTTTGGTTTGCTATGCAAAGTATTATTCGAATTTAGGAAACCCTAAAAGATCCATTGAAATTTGTAAAAAAGCATTAGAATTAAAAGAAGAAGAGAATTTTCTTCACAATTTTATTGCGGATGAATATGTGAATTTAGGAGATCCTTTTAACGCTCTTAAACATTACAAAAAAGCATTGAAAGAAGATCCAACGGATGAATATCCTTTGGAAAATGCAATGATTTGCTTTAGTGAATTGAATAAGAGTGAGGAGGCAATTGCCTTTCTGAATGAATATTTAGATGATTTTGCTTATTCTGAAACTGCTTGGTTTGAATACGGACAGTTCTATTTCAACAGAAAGAATTATGATGAAGCCATAAAGGGATTTGATTACTTATTGGCGATTAATTCAACTGCTGTTGGGGTTTATGCCAATAAAGCAGCTTGTTATGAAGCTTTAGGACAATATAAAAAATCAATTGAAATTTACGAGGAGATGCTCGAGTTGGAATATACAAAAGCGTTCACTTTTTATAAAATTGGTTTGTGTTATAAAGCATTAAAACAACCTGTTATGGCCTTGAATTCATTTCAGAGATCATTGAGAGAAGATCCTCAATTTTATCTTTCTATGATGGAGCAGTCGTATTTATACGAAGAAATGGGCGGAATGTCGGAAGCGTTGCATTTTGCAACAGAAGCGACTCATTTGAATGAAAATAATCTTGATTATCAAAAAAGATTAGCCTTTTTATTAATTGATTCAGGGAAATTTGAAGAAAGTCTTGTTTGTCTGAAAAAATTGGTTGAAGCAGAACCTTCAAGATTTTATAACTGGTATGCTTATTCTGAAGTATTGATGCTTCTGGGAGAGTACGATGAGACGGTTACACTTTTAAATGCTGCTGTAATTTTACATAACAGAGCAGAATTGTATTATCAGTTAAGCAATTGTTATTTTATCCTTAAAAATCAGGAAAAAGGAATTGAATCTCTTCAGTTGGCATTAAGCTTAGACCCTACTCTTGCTCCGGATATGCAGAAAAAATATCCTTACATTAAAGATGAGGTGAAAAAGGCTAAAGCTAAAGTGAGAAAGAAAAATTAGAAAAGGAGGAAGCTAGATGATTGAAGATGGAAGTTATGAACTTGCAATAAAAATCAACAAGGTTATTCTTAACTAAACTTTATTCTTAAAATATATCTTAATGATTTAAAATATTAAGATTAAAATAAAAATCCTGCAGCAATGCGGGATTTATTTTTTTATAGCAGGTTTTGCCCTTAAAAAGACCAATCCGGCAATAATGATACTTGCGCCTACAAATTGTAAAATAGTTAATTCTTCGCCATCTAAAATACCCCAAATGATAGCAACAATAGGCATTAACAAAGTTACTGTTGATGCAAAAAGAGGAGTTGATACTTTCAGTAATCTGTAATTCATTGTCATTGCCAAGCCGGTTCCGAAGATAGATAATAAGCTGACAAACATTAATCCCGTTAAATTATCTTTCGAAAAATTAAATTCAGAAAAGAATCCTGTAAAGCTTAAAGCGATTAATGACGGAAAAAATAATACAAAAGAAAATACAAAAGCGGATAATATGGTGGAAGAAACTTCCATAAGTTTAGATTTTACCGTCGTAGTACTCACGGCGTAACATAAAGTAGCCAATAAAAGAAGCAGAATCGGAATAAGCTTAAAAGTTGAACCATCGCCGCCGCCAAAAGCTAATAGACAAACTCCCGTAAAGCTAATAAACACACCAATTATCTGCTGTTTTGTGGTTTCAAACTTCCACACCAGCGCACCAACAATAATCACAAAAATAGGCATCATTGAATTAATAATTCCCGCAATACTGCTGCTGACTTCTGTTTCCGCGATGGGAAATAAAAACATTGGGATAAAGTTACCCGTAAATGCGGCTAAAATCAACCACTTTAAATGTTTTTTAGGAAATAATTTATATTTTGAGATGGCGATCGGCATTAAAATAATTCCGGCAATCAAAACCCTCAATGCTCCCACTTCAAAAGGATTGAAATGTTCTAAAGATTTTTTAATTAAAATAAAAGATGAGCCCCAGATAAGACTGAGTATGGCTAAAAGAATCCATTTTTCTTTATCTGCGTTCATTGTTTTTGTGTAAAATTTTTAAAAATTCTTTTTTAGAAATCATTCTGGCGCCTAAGCTTTCTAAGTGATCTGTATGGGATTGACAGTCAATTAGATCAAGGCTATTTTTATGAGTCTCAACAAAATGAATAAATCCTGCTTTTGAAGCATTGCTTACTTTCGCAAACATACTTTCTCCGCAAAAAACGTTGCCAATTTGTAGTCCATAAAATCCGCCAATCAATTCTCCGTCCTGCCAAACTTCGATGCTTTTTGCCAATCCATATTCGTGAAGCTGAATAAAAGATTCCATCAATTCATCCGAAAGCCACGTTCCCGATTGCCCTTTTCGGCTTATTTCCTGACAGCTTTTAATGACTTCTCTGAAATTTTGATTTTCTGTGAAGGTAAAAATATTACGATCCAGTATTTTTCTCATGGATTTTGAGACTTTCAGCTCATCAGGAAACAAAACAAATCTCGGATCCGGGCACCACCAAAGAATTTCCTCATCAGGATTGTACCACGGAAAAATCCCCAATTGATAGGCGAACCAGATACGTTCTATAGATAAGTCGCCACCAAAAGCAATAATTCCGTCATGACCATGATACAGCTCAGGATCGGGAAATGAAATTTCGTTTTCGTCTAATCGAACCATTTTTTGTGAAAAAAAATCCCACTTGATAAAGCAGGATTTATATTTGATCGTTATCTTTTAATTAAAAAGGTAAATCATCGTCTTCGTCTCCAGCAAATGGATTCTCATTAGAAACCGGAGATGCAGATTGTGATGGCGAAGCCTGAGTAGGCTCTGAACCGTTATCCATAACTTTCTCAATTTTCCAACCTGTAATAGAGTTGAAATATTTAGTTTCACCTTGAGGAGAAGTCCATTCTCTTCCTCTAATGTTGATTCCCACCTTTACATTTTCTCCTTCCTTAAGATTGTCTAGTAAATTTATCTTATCTGATAAAAATTCTATGTTTATCGGCTGTGGATACTGCTCTTGCGTCAAAATAACCATTTCTCTTTTCTGAAAACCGCTCGCAAACGTCTGAGCATCAAAAAGTTTCTTTACCGTTCCTTGTAATTCCATATTGTAAATATTAACGATGTAAAAGTAATAAAATCAATCGTAATAAGTGCTACGAGAGAAAAAAAATGTAAAAAATTTAATTTTTTTTTCTGAAAAGTTTGGAAGTAAAGGAAAATGTCCTATATTTGCACTCACAAAAACGAAACAAGTTCTTTAAAAATATAACTTAACAAAACAATGCGGATGTGGTGTAATTGGTAGCCACGCCAGACTTAGGATCTGGTGCCGTGAGGCGTGGGGGTTCGAGTCCCTTCATCCGCACATAGTTTTGCGAAAATAGCTCAGCTGGTAGAGCACAACCTTGCCAAGGTTGGGGTCGCGGGTTCGAATCCCGTTTTTCGCTCCACTCCATGCCCTGGTGGTGGAACTGGTAGACACGCAGGACTTAAAATCCTGTGTTCGTAAGAACGTGCGGGTTCAAGTCCCGCCCGGGGTACTAAAAACCCTCTGTAATTTTATTACGGAGGGTTTTTTATTTTTAGTACCTTTTAGTTAAGATCTTTAATCATAAAAAAAGATATTAGAACTTGGATAGAAATTATCCTCATTCTAATATCAAAATTTAAATCTAATAATTACTCTACTGTTTCATAGGCTCTATTTTTTGATAAATGTTTTTGAAAGTGATTTCTTAGCTCCATTAATTTTAATGAAATAAACTCCGTTAGAAAGGTTTTCTACACTCAGTTTTTCATCAAAACCTCCATTTGACGAATTGATTTTTTTAGATGAAATAATTGAGCCTTTTGCGTCAATAATCTCAACTTTTACCTCTTTTTCATCAGATTTGAATTTCACATTGATATTCTGACTGGCTGGATTTGGATAAATAACGAAATCGTTAGTTGAAGTTTCTATATCTTTTGTAGCTAAAGTTCCGTTTGTGCAGACAGGAATTCTATTCACCCCGTCAATTCCCCAAGAAGCCTGAACAGGAATACACATCCAGTTTAAAACAGTAGGAAAATGGTCTGTTTCTCTAGTAGTTGATAAATAATTGTAAATTTTAAAATTAGTAGATGTAGCAAGGTCACGAGTTGGAGAACCGGTAACTGCTGAATTATTACTGTTTGGACTAGAATCCACCAAAGTATTTCCCGATGTTTCATCACATGTATAATTAGCCAATAATTGAGAATAATAAGGGTGAGAAGGGGTAATATTCTGATTGGCCCAATTCACCAAAACATCATTCGGAAGGGCAGATTTCCAAACTCTTATGTCTTTATAAGATGCTGCCATATTAAGATTGTAAACATTCGTTCCATCCTGATTAATGGTAAAAGGAAGCCCTGAGTCAATATTTCCAATCGTATTCATTTTTGCGAAAGTTACAGGAACGCCATCTTCGTATAACGTTACAAGTCCGTCTCTGTCGAAAGTTGCTGCGATATGCTTCCATTGATTAGTTTCCATTTTTCCGCCTACAAGATCGATTCTATTGGTGCCGTCACCAATATTCATTTTAAAGGTTTGTCCGGAATATCCTGAAAATACAAATCCTTTGTTTTTTCCGTTTGCCCAGTTTTTATTACTAATCATCACTGGATCGCTTGAGAAACTCACATTAGGTTTTACCCAAAACTCAATTGTAAAATCCTGATTAGTCCCAAAATTAAAAGGAGTTTGATTAGCTGGTTTTGCAAAAGTTCCTGCAGGAAAATTAAGCTGATTGAATGTTTTATTAGTGTCAATTATTGTTTTGCTGATCTGTTGAGGTGTAAAGCTTGGATTAGAATAGATCGTAAAAATATCTCTTTCTGAAAGATTTCCTCCGCCATGACCGTTGTCAACAGCACCGTGATCTGTTGTTAAAACTACCAACCAATCTTCATTGTTATAGGTTGCTCTATTTTTCATCGCGTTGACAATCTCTCCGATATACCCGTCCGTAGTTTGCATTGAGGCAACATATTGCGGAACAGTTGAAGAAAAACCATAAGAATGTCCTGCATGATCCACATCATCGAAATCGACAAATAAAATATCTGGATTATCGCTTTGTAAAGCACTTACAGCAGCATTTTTTACTGCTAGATCTGTTCCTAAATTGGTTTGAACATCAGCATTTTGAACAATAATATCATTGATCGGAGCCCAATGAGCCAAAGAAATTGTTCTTAAATTAGGATTATAAGTCTCCGCTCTTGTCAAAAAATCTGGATAATTAACATAATTAGGGCTGGTAAAATTATTGTCCTGAACATTATGTTTTGTATGCCAAACTCCTGTAAGCATCGTACTCCATCCGTTTCCGCTCCAAGTCGTTGCAGCGCACAAGCCATCTAAAGAATAAATAGACTGGTTAACCAAATTGTGGATGTTCGGAGTGTTGGAAGACATCATCACATCAGCTCGGCATCCGTCGATACCGATAAAAAGAACTTTTTTCGTCTGAGCTCCGAGGAAACAGCTCATCACGACTGCCATTGAAAATAGTTTTGCTTTCATAATAATAAGTAGTTTTTGAATAAGTATTTGTAAGTTTAGAACCTTGTCAAAGTTTTAAACTTAGACAAGGTTAATCACCACACTTTCACCAGTTTATTTGTGCTATTTGTGAAAATATTAGTGACATTTGTGTTTAAGTCAAAAAAATTGAGGCTGAATTGAGTAGCTTAATTTGAAAGAATTAGTAAAGAATTTCTTCAGCCTCGGATATAGTGTTGAAAATATAATCGGGATTAGATTTTTCGAGTTCGGTTTTATTTTGGGCTCCAGAAAGAACGGCGATTGTCAGTCCACAGCCTGCATTTTTTCCTTCTTCAATATCAATTACAGAATCACCGGCTTTTAAAACCTTTTCAGCATCATTAATATTGAATTTTTTCATCGCAAGAATGATCATTTCAGGGCTTGGACGGCTTTCAGAGACATCATCTGCGGTAATTAAAGCATCATAATGGGTATTTTGTTTCCAGCCTAATTTATCTAAAAGCTGTTGTGCAATTTCGGAAGTGTACCCTGTATTCAAAACGATTTTTTTGGCTTGAGATCTCATTTTTAGCAAAAAATCTTCAACACCATTGATAGGTTTTACCTCTAAATTTTGATAAGCTTCCTTTAATTGATCTGAAAAGTTTTCAAAAATAGCGAGTGCATCTGCTTCGTTTCCTTCAATTTCCTTTAATAAACTGGTGATTGCCTCCAGTTTTTCCATACCGGCACAGGTTGATAAGACTTTTTCTAAAGAAACTTCGTAACCGTAATCATTAACCGCGGTCATTAAAGTTTTATATACTACATTGTCTTCATTGATTGTAGTTCCGGCCATATCCAGAACCAATAATTCTATGTTCTTCATTTGTTTTTATGCGTAAATTTTATCTATATTAAATTTTGAAAATCCTCCACTTCCGGTCATTCCTTTCCCTCCAATTCCTGTTATGATGTGAATATTTGGTGATGGATTATGTTCGAAAATATCTTTCGTTTTGCATTGAGAATACACTCCAAACCATCTTCTTTGGATCTCGTAAGTAGGAAGATCTATAATTTTCTTGGCTTCATTGATCATAAATTCGTCGATTTCCATATTTAAGTCAAATCCTAAATCATCAGAATTTTTTGCATCTGCATATTCATGGGAATCACCTAAAATAATCGAACCATCCAGAGCCTGTTTGAATAAAATATGAACTCCAAATTTTTTCTCAAAAGAATTCGGATCTTCCAAAAATTTGATCTTTTTGAAAGAAGGACATTCTTCAAAAGACTCATATCTTCTGATGGATAATCCTGTTAAAATATTTCCTTGCAACGAATAAATTCCCTGTGGTTTTGTCTGAAGCATTTGTAATTTACTGACTTCAAGGTCGCTTTCATTAAAAACATTTGGATATAAAGTTTTAAACTCATGTCCTCCACAGATAATGATTTTTGAAGCATTCAATTCTGTTCCGTCTGCGGTGATTGCGATACATTTACCGTCATTTTCATGAGTTTCAACAACTGTGGTATTGTAGAAAATTTTTAAGTCTAATTTTTCCTGTAAAAGTGTGTGAAGTTTCACAATCATTTCAGCGGAATCCACGGATAATTCCTGTGGGAAAAACAGTCCGCCTTTGCAATAATCTGAACGCAAACCGTCAAATCTGTTGATACATTCGCTTTTCGATAAAAGGACAGATTCATAATTATTATTCTTATTGATCTCGTATAATTCGTTGATCAATTGCATTTCTTCATCATTGGACGCGATATAAACCGAGCCGTTTTTTCTTATCGTTAAATTGGTCTGAGCTTGAAGTTCGTTATAAATTGTTAAACTTTCTCTTCCGAAGTTTTGCCATTTGAGATCCATTCCGGAGGGAACGACCTGCCCGAAATTTCTTACCGTTGCGCCCTGGGGAATAGAGTTTTTTTCTAATAAAGCAACTTTAAGACCTTTTTTCAAGGCATGGTATGCATGGAATGTTCCTAAAATGCCACCTCCTACAACGATTAAATCGAATTTTGTTGTCATTTTTACTATAATTTATATACTTTTCGACGTATCGAAATTGATGTATGGTTTGTTGTTAATTTTATTTTTCCTTGATTTTTTTCTGAACATAATAAAAGCGATGAGGGAAAAAATTAAAGCAATTACTACGATGATGTAGTTTAGTTTAATGTAAAAATTTAACCAAGAAGTCTGTGATGAGCCGAAGTTTTTGTAAAGTAGAATCAAAACACTTCCCAAGTACCCAAAAGAATCTACAAAATAGATTAGAAATCCTACATTTCCCTTGATGTCGAAGGCGGCAATCATTCTGTCAAAATAAATTCCGTTGAATGGGATGTAGCATAAGTACATGCCAAAACCGGAAAGTGTCATCCATATAAAAGGAGATAATTGGCTGTTTTCAAACAGATATGTTGAGAAACCGACCGTCAAAATTCCACCAAAAAGAATGTAATGATAATAGGCAAAAGCTCTCTTATTATTCTTTACTTTAACCATGAAACTTAAGATCAGAAGAACCATGATTGCAATTGGGATTTCTGTTAAGGTGAAGATCGAACTGTCAAATTTGATGTGTAAATTATCCCAGATCTCACGGTTAAAATTATCTCTGAAATCTCTTAAAATTGTAAGGCTCACATATAAGAAGGTAATGCAGACGATCGGAATAAAAAATTGCTTGATGATTTTTTTTCTTTCTGTTTTATTGAGTGGCTGCCTTTTGTTTTTTAATAAAATATCTTCTTCGGTTGGCTTTGGGAGTTTTTCCAACATGAATCCGAATATCAATAGCGGAATAATGAAGATTAATCCTGCCGAAAAAGGCATCCAGAATTCTGAAACATTAAAAGTATCCATTAAAAATTTTCCGACAGATTTTGTAAATCCTGAAGAAACTACGAAACTTGAACATAGAAATAATCCGATGATTTCCGTGGTTTTTCTTCCTTCAATGTAAGAGAAAACGATTCCCCAGATCATTCCCAACGGAATTCCGTTAATGAACATCAAAAGAATATTGTAAGGCGCGGGAACTACCGCAAAACCAAGCAAAGCAAGTTCTGCAACCGCAATGAATGTGAATAAATAAAAGATCCTTTTTTCCGGTTTTAATTCTGAAATAAATTTAATTCCAATAAACTTTGATATAAAATACCCCATTACCTGAGCAATGATAATTAAAACTTTATAGTCAACTCCGAAATAAGCCAGCCCTTCGAAAGAAGCAACTGTAAAGGGTTTTCTAAAACCATACATGCAAAAGTAGACACCAAAAGCAGCGAAAGCCGCTCTCAGTGTTACTAAAGTTTTTTTATTGATACTTTCTGCCATTTTTAATGGATTAGAAATTAAGTTTTACACCTAGATTGCATCTTACTCCGTAATATTCAACCTGTTCCGGACGAGTTTCATCTTTTCCGAAGTGATAGATTAAAGGTTTGTTCAGAATGTTGTTTACGTCAACATATAACATAAGATGCTTGGTAAATTGATAAGAACCTCCGAAGTCTAAACTACTGTATTTCCCATAATATGAGTCGTTTAAGTCTTCTTCTGCATATTCAACGGCATATTTCCCTTTGTAGTTGTAAGCCAATCTTGCATTGAATCCTTTTTTCTCGAAAAACAACTGAATGTTGTATAATTCTTTCGCCTGATAAGGAAGCTTTACTTCTCTTCCGCTTGGTTTTTCCATTTGAGAATCCATGAAAGTGGCATTCAATTGCGTTCCGAAATATTGTAGGAAACCTGGCAAGAAATCGAATCTTCTATTGATTCCTAATTCAATTCCACCTAGCCAAGCTGATTTTCCGTTGTTGGGAGCGGTGAATTGTACTCCATTGATTCCATTATAACTTCCAATAAAAGAATCTTGGAAAATAGGGTCTGTGATTGATTTATAGAAAACTCCACCACTCAAAATCCCTACGTTTGAAAAATAATATTCTCCCATTAAATCGAAATTTAAAGAATAGGTCGGATTCAAATTAGGATTTCCGCCTTTGAATTCGTTATCCGCTTCACTGTAAGTTCCACCCGGAGTTAAGTCTCCAAAATTGGGTCTTGAGAATGTTCTTGTTGCTGCGAATCGTAAATTGGTTTTGTCGTTTAAAGCATATTTAATGTGTAACATAGGTAAAACGGCAAGGTATTTTTTAGTGTTTTCAACTGGAACTAATGTATTGTCAATCACATTGTAGCCTTTCACTTTTGTATAGGTATTTGACAATCTGATTCCTCCTAAAATTGTGATTTGATCATTTACTTTATATGTTCCCATTCCATAAGCATCGGCATGTTTTTCGAAAACATCGAAGTTTCTTCCAAGTGCTTTATTATATTCAATTGATTCTGAATCGGTTGGATTTATCTTTAAATTTCCCTGATTCTGAAACCAGAACTGATCCATTCCCGAAGTAGATAAAACGGGTCCGAAAGTATTCCCGATGTGGGCATTCATTTCGCTTAAATATTTGGGACCGTTCGGCTGAGTGGTAATATATTGACTGAAGTCAGATAAAAGCGGGGCTGTTCCGTTGCTCCAATTGTAGAAGATGTCGGAGAATCTAGCATTACGCTCTTTGTCTCTGTATTTAAAACCATATTTTAAGGTTAATTTATCGGAAGCATAAATTTCATGGTTAAAAGCTGCTACGATTTTATCTTTTTCCTCAACAAAAACTTTATAGAGTTCCAGATCGGTAAACTTCATTTGGGAAGCATCCATTTTGAAATTCGGATCACTGTAAAAACCAAATAATGCATCAGGATCTTTATAATCTAATTTTCCGCCGTCGGCTTTCCAATAAGCTCTCGGACCATTTCCGTGATCTGCGATGTAATTTGTGTTAATTCCAACTCCGGATTGCGTGTATTTTATAACGTAGTATGAGTTATTCTGTTTATCGGGAATGTTTCCGTATTTAAATTTGTTATCATAATAAGATAAATCCCAATCAATTTTTCCTTTATTTAAATTATGAACCGCGCCTAAAGAAACTGAAGTTAATTCTGTAATTAATAGATTATGAATGTTTTGCAGTTCAACTCTCGCAGTGTTATTTGTAGAACTGAATTTATCAAACCTGATTCTGTGTTTATAATGCGTTTCATCGTCAGATAAGGTTCCGTACATTCCTTTTAAGTAAAATGTGGTTTTTGGAGATAAGACATATTCAAAAGCGGTATTAATTCCTGTCGTTTTTCTAACTCCATTATAATCACGAAGTTCTAATCTGAAAACCCCTTCGTCACCACTTCTTCTTGCCTCAAAATTATCTGTCGACCAATTTCTGATAAAATGCGCAAAATTGAATAAATAACCGAATTTTTTATCCTTCGTTCTTCCGCCGTAAAGCAATCCTAAATTGTAAACTCCTTTATCGGATTTAGCGTTATAACCGCTTCCTAAAGTTGCTTTAAACTCGGTTTTCATTGGTGGAGTTTTGGTGATGAAATTTACGCCACCACCGATTCCGTCGGATTCCATGTCGGGAGTGAAAGATTTATTTACATGAACGTAAGAAATCAATTCTGTAGGGAAAAAATCGAATGCCGTTGCTCTGGAGGTTGTTTCTTCTTCTGCGGTTGGCAGTCTGTTTCCGTTGATTGTTGTTGATGCCCAAAACGGCGGCAACCCTCTCAATGAAACGAATCTTCCTTCTCCCTGATCTCTTTCAATCGAAACACCTTGCACACGTTGAACGGTTTCTGCAGCATTTCTGTCTGGTAATTTTCCGATTCCATCCGAAGCAATTACGTTGGAAATATTAATGGCATTCTTTTGAAGGTTTAAAGCTCTAGCTTCGCTGTTCCTTAAGGTAGAAGTGATAACAACTTCATCTATATTTTTCTGTTTTTGAGTAAGTTTCAGAGTTCCAAGATCTGTAACTTCTCCAGATTTTGCATCTATATCTAAACTTTTAGTTTCATAGCCGATATAGCTTATTTGTAAATTCTGTTCACCTGTTTTTACATCATTAATGGTAAACTTTCCGTCAACATCGGTTACTACACTTTTGGAAGAACCTTTTATTTTTATGGAAGCGCCTGGGAGAGGTTGGCTCTCGTCAAGGACAACTCCTATGATTGATTGTTTTTGTGCTGAAGCAAAGGTTATGAAACAGACAAAAACGAGGATAAGTAATTTCTCTAATTTTGTTCCCATTTTTACATATATTAAATTTTCTATGCAAATCAAGCTAATAATTTTAATATATGTAATAATCTTATGTTAAGTAATAATTAAGAAATTCATAGAAATAGTAAGTATGTCTTGGTGTAAATATTTATATGAAAATCAGGTTTGTAGTGTGTGAAATATAGGTAAATAGGCGAATAAGACGCTTTTTTTCTAATTAAAGCTGTGTATGTGTTAATAAAATCATTCAGTAATTTGAACGACTTTTGGTTAATTCTATGTTAATTTTGAAATGCCTTAAAAAATGAGAAGTTGAGTATTTGTAAACTTTTTATTCTGAAAATAGGTTTGAAAAGTTTAATGAGAGTAAAAATAGGAATGAAAAATCGCTCAAAAGTTTCTTTAGAGTAAAAACTGAAATTAATGTTTATCAGAATAAAAATAAAGAACAAGCATGATACAGTTTTCGTCGCTGATGCTTACCGGAACGTGCGGAAATTTTCCATTAAAATATAGAGAATCGCCTTCTTTTAGAATGATTTCTTCGTTATCAATTAAATATTTTACTTCTCCTTTTAGAATATATTTAAATTCCCAAGCGTCGGTAATTACTTTTTCTCTTTTAGAATTAGGTTCAAGAGTTAATAAAGCGGCTTCAAAACCTAACGAATGGAGACTTTTACTGAAAATATGCATGTATTTAAAGCCCTCAGCTTCAACCTCTTTTTCGATAAGCTGTTGATTTTCTTTAGGTAGATGGATAAATTTTGCATGTGATTTTTTCTCTACGCCTTCGAAGAAATAACTTGCATCGATTTCTAAAGATTGGATAAGGTCTAAAAGTACAGGAAGAGAAGGAATCGTTCTCCCGTTTTCGATTCGGGAAATAAGTCCATTGCTTACATTTGCCTTGAGAGCCAATTCGTTAATGGTTGAATTGTTTTTTTTTCTAATATCTTTTAATCTTTTTCCGATACCTATTAAAAAATCATTCATAGTATTTAGAATTTAGCCCGAATTGTTTTCATCATTATTAATGACAACAAATTTAGTATTATTCTCTATAGTTTGTGCTAAGTTTAAAATCAATTAATTGAAAATTCTCTTTTTGCGATATGATATCAGTTCCAATCTTCCAACATAAGACTTCCAATCGAAATAAATTTTCTATTTTTGTGAAATTCCTTATTTCAATGAAAAAAATTGTTCTGATTGAAGATGAAACCAGCGTTGTATCTTTTATAAAAAAAGGATTGCAGGAAAATGGGTATGAAGTTTCGGTGGCTTTCGACGGTCGTACCGGAGTGCAGTTGGTGCAATCAAACGATTTTGATCTAGTGATTTTAGACATTATGTTACCGGAAATGAACGGTTTAGACGTCTGTAAAGAGATCAGAAAAACGAATAAACATGTCCCGATCCTTTTTTTAACGGCATTGGGGACTTCCGAAAACATCGTTCTTGGCCTGGAAAGCGGCGGAGATGATTATCTGGTAAAACCTTTTAAGTTTATAGAATTGGTTGCGCGAGTAAAGTCATTATTAAGAAGAAGTAATAACAGTCCGGCTCAGGAAATTGTTGAACCTGAAATTGATAATGAACATGTTTTTCAATTTTCAGATTTAATTGTTAATGATTATACTAAAAAAGTGACCCGCGCAGGCGAGGATATTTCGTTGACTTCTACAGAATATAAATTGTTGCTGTATTTTCTCAATAATCCTGAAAAAGTGATTTCCAGAGCAGAAATTCTGGATGCGGTTTGGGGCGTGAACTATGAGTTGGGAACCAATGTGGTAGATGTTTATGTGAATTATTTAAGAAAAAAACTGGATCATAAAGAAGATAATAAATTGATACATACCGTCATAGGAATGGGATATGTGTTGAAAAAGCCTTAATGAATGTTTAATAAAGTTGTTACAAATCAGACCAAAACGATGGTGCTTTTAATGTTGGTTTTTACTGCCATTATATTGCTGTTCAGTGGATTGGTGTATTTTTCGATTGTCAACTTTTCGCATCAGAGGTTTTATGAATTGCTTAAAATCCGAACGACAACAATTGTTCAGATTGAAAAAAGTAAGGATCATCTCGATCTTCCTGAAAACTACGTCCTGAATAGCTCGAACGATGAAGAACTTCCGATGGAAAGAGATTATGTTTTTGCTGTTCCAGAGGATTCTAATTTTAAGAAAATTTCCCAAGAAGTACATATTCCCGACTATTTTTTCAAAAATATTGTCAAAAAAGGAGAGGCAAACTACAATGATAAAGAGTTTTATTATATCGGGCAGTCGTTTAAATCTGATGATAAAGAATATATCGCGATAGCTTCCGCAAAAAACCATTATGTGGTTTATTATTTAGGCTTTTTAAAACGAACATTAATAACTTGTATAGTTCTTTCGCTTTTCTTTAGTATGATTTTCTCTTTTTATTTATCTAAAACTTTATTTAAGCCTATTTTAAAAATTACAGGAAAAGTAAAAGATATTAGTTCAGAAAATCTACACTTAAGATTAGAATCTCAACCTGATAATAAAGAATTGAATGAGTTGGTGGAAACCTTTAACGATATGTTGAATCGTATCGAAACCTCATTTGAAACTCAAAATCATTTAATTGGAAATGTCTCTCACGAGTTGAGAACGCCCTTGACTTCGATTATGGGTGAAGCAGATGTTGCGCTTTCGATCAGCAGAACCGGCGATGAATACAAGGAAACTTTAGAAATTATTTTAGATGAAGCCGAAAAATTAGACAAAAAGATCAAGGCTTTATTGATGATCGCTCAAACCGGATTTGATGGAAAGATCCAGAAAATGGATAAAGTCCGCATCGATCAATTGCTTTGGGATGTTATCGAAACATTGAGAAAAATTGATACTCGAAATAATATCTACCTGGATATAAGTATGTTACCTGATAATCCTAAAAAATTAAAAGTTCAGGGTAACGAACAGTTGTTGCATCTTGCGGTTACCAATATTATTCAGAATGGCTGTAAATATTCTAATTTTCAGCAGGTTAAAGTTTCACTAGGAGCTACGGATACCGATGTTTATATCATTATAAAAGACAACGGGATCGGTATTCCTCAAGAGGAAATGAACAAGATCTATGATCCATTTTTCAGGGCTTCAAATACAAAAAACTACGAAGGCTATGGAATTGGACTTCCATTAGCCCGAAACATTGTAAGAATGCATAACGGCGAATTGATTGTCAGTTCTCATGAAAATCAGGGAACGACTGTTCAAATTCGTTTTCCAAATTTCTACAGTACTCAGCAGGAGGAAAAATTAGTATAAGTTTAATCTAAAATAAATATACTTTTGTCATTCCAGAGGAAGCTCAATTGTTGTTATTTAAAGGCAGTTTAGATTCCTCCGGAATGACAAACTTTGGGTAAATTCTTTTATTTAAAAAGGAGTTTGAGATTATTTTTTTCTCCTAATATTAATTTCCCTTAACAATTTTCTAATCTCATTCTAATCTCTTTAATCACATTTTAATTCCATTCCAAAGAGCTTCTAATTTGGTAGGTATAGTTTTGTAGTATCAAAAAAGATAAACACGAAACTAAATCTTAAAGATATGACCAAAACAATTTTAATTGCCACAGATTATTCTCTTGAGTCTTTGAATATATTGAAAAAAGTACTGAAAGAGAAGGACGCAAGAGAAGAGGAGATTCAATACAAAATTTTGTTGGTGTCAGGTTATGAGATGGGAGATTCTATCAGAGATCTTTTGTTCACCACAAAAAGTACAATCTTTAATAAAATAAGGCCGCAGGAATTTGTTGACGCTTTCGGGATCATCAGAAACAAATATCCTCATCTCATTAATAAAATCGTTTGCGATATTTTCACGGGAAGCTTTCAAAGGACTTTCAATAATTATGTGAATGCAGAAAATATTGAGGAAGCGTATTATTCTCCGGCGATAAAAAGCAAAGGAAAAGGGAAATTCGACATTGTTCCTTACATCAAAAAATGCAAAGCTCTGCAGATTCAGGAAATAAGAATTGAGACTGCTGAAAGACTTCCGGAAAGAGGAAGGCTTGCTGAGATCTTTGTAGAGGTTTAAAAAAACAACACAACACTCTAAAATTTAAATCATGTTAAGAAATTATAGTAACAGCAGGACATTGGGAGACAACATCAGGTTGGGGACGCTGACTGCCTTCACGGCGGGGACTATAAATATAGCATCTCTATTAATATTTCTCTCTTTTACCTCAAACGTAACGGGACATTACGCCATTTTGGCGGCAGAAATAAGCAAAGGAAACTGGGCACAGGTTGCAGTCGTGGGAGGCTGGATCTTTCTGTTCTTTTTCGGTGGATTTGTATCCAATTTTATTGTCATTAATTTCAATAAAAAAAGTAAATATTTTGCACACTCAATGCCGATCGTATTAGAAATACTGTGTTTATTGTTTGTTGGAGTTTACGGACAGTTTTTCTATCGAAGAACACTAGAAGAAACGGAATTTTTGGTGTCATTAATGCTTTTTGCAACCGGTTTGCAGAATGGTTTAACGGCAAGTATATCAAACTTTTCCGTAAAAACAACCCACCTTACGGGAACAACCACCGATTTGGGAATACTTTTCTCGATGTTTACCCAGAAAAAGTTTAGAAAAAACGGAGAATTGATTGCAAGAGCAAAACTACTAACGAGCATTATGTTTGCTTATGTTTTGGGAGCGGTTTTCTCGGGATTAACGTATTATTATCTTGAATTCAGGGTATTTTATGTGATTAGTTTGTGTCTTTTGGTGGTGATTGGATATGATATGTATAAAATTCATATCAGACACTTTAAAACACAATATCGATATAGTAAAATTTTTAAAAAGCCGAACCTTGTGGCTTATTTATATGACAAGATCCACGGAATTCCGGAAATAAAAGAAAAAAGACAAGAAAAAAGAAAATTGGTGTTTGAGGATTAAATTCAACAAATATCAAGTATATCAGTATTAATTTTGTGTAAACTAGCTGTGAATCAATCCTCTATTTGTGTAATGCAATTAGAGGATTGTATTTTAAGAAAACCTTTATTAATCGCGAATGTTGCTCTGGTGGATTTACGGCAAGATTGTTGATTTGTTGATAATTAAATTGTAATTCACGGTTTTAATGTTTTTATTACCGTTTTCATTGACTATTTTTGTAAGTCGATTTAACGTTTTATGTCAGATATTATTCAACTTTTACCGGATCATGTAGCCAACCAAATTGCGGCAGGGGAAGTGGTGCAGAGACCTGCGTCCATAGTGAAAGAACTTTTGGAGAATGCTATAGATGCAGATGCTAGCAAAATTGAGCTTATCATCAGAGATGCCGGAAAAAATCTGATACAGGTTGTAGACGATGGAAAAGGAATGTCTGAGACCGATGCAAGAATGGCTTTCGAAAGACATGCGACCTCCAAGATCAAAGGAACCGAAGATATATTTAAAATTGCAACAAAAGGTTTCCGTGGTGAAGCGTTGGCTTCCATTGCGGCAGTTTCTCAGGTTGAGTTAAAGACTAAGCAGAGAGAAGCGGGAATCGGAACTAATATTTACATTGAAGGCGGAGTTTTCCAATTTCAGGATCCTGCGCAAACTGCTGAAGGTTCTAATTTTTTAGTTAAAAATTTGTTCTACAACGTTCCTGCAAGAAGAAAATTCCTTAAAAATAATAATATTGAATTCCGTCATGTGATCGATGAATTCCAGCGTGTGGCTTTGGCTCATGAAAATCTGGAATTTTCTTTATTTCATGATGATGATCCTGTTTTTAGATTAAGAAAGGGAAGTCAGATGCAGCGTATCGTTGATATTTTTGGACGAAAATTGCAACCGCAGCTTATTCCAATCAAAGAAGATATTATTTGGTGTAAACTTCACGGATTTGTCGCTAAACCAGAAGGAGCAAAGAAAACAAGAGGTGAACAGTTTCTTTTTGTGAATGGAAGATATTTTAAAAGTCCATATTTCAATAAAGCAGTTCAGGAAGCGTTCGAAGGATTACTTTTACCGGGATACATTCCTACGTTTTTTCTTTTCTTAGATCTTGATCCTGAAAAAATCGACGTTAATATTCATCCGCAGAAAACAGAAGTTAAATTCGAGGACGAGCATCTTATTTTTGCTTTGCTTCGATCAACCATAAAAAGATCTTTAGGAATTTATAACGTTGCACCGAGTCTGGATTTTGAAAAAGATCCGCAATTGGATCAGATGATGCAGAAAGCATTTCCAAGCAAGGCAAACAGTATCAATGTTAAAATGCCGGAGATTGTTGTAGATAAAGATTACAATCCGTTTTTAGAAGAAAGAGTGGTAAAACAAGCCGAAATTCAAAATTTGGCGGAAATGTATCACCAAAATATCGCTGCAGAACCTTCAAAAATTAATTTGTTTGAAGATGAGGATTTTGATGAAGATCTAATGAGACTTCCGAACGGATATTGGCTCTTCAACAAAGGCGACAGAACGTTGATGCTGGATTTGGGAAGAATGCACAGATTAATGGTTTCAGAAGTCAATAAACCGACAAGAAAAGGAACAACAAACGGGCACGCTCTTCTTTTCTCTTTGGAATATCATATGAACGAAACGGAGAAGAATAAGTATAAATCAATTAAAAAATTCCTTCCGGAGCTTGGTTTTGACACGAAGGTTGCTCACGAAAATGTGTTAAGAATTGATGCCGTTCCTGAAGGATTGAAAGAAACACAGGTCATGAAATTCCTTGAAGATCTGTTTGATATTTTAGAATACAAAACGGAAGACGAATTTTTACATTTCTATAATAATCAATGGAATAAAATGCAGTCTAAATCCAGATTTGATTTTATATATAAAAAAGATGCGGAACAATTAATAAAAGACTTCACTGCATTAGGCTTCCCTGAGT
This sequence comes from Chryseobacterium glaciei, assembly GCF_001648155.1. Classification (NCBI taxonomy): domain Bacteria; kingdom Pseudomonadati; phylum Bacteroidota; class Flavobacteriia; order Flavobacteriales; family Weeksellaceae; genus Chryseobacterium; species Chryseobacterium glaciei. The sequence goes on from NZ_CP015199.1 coordinate 2,155,716, forward strand.
TTTTACCCAACGGGAAAAGATGTTTTTATGAAGTTCCGTTCAATGATTTTAAGAATAAATTTTAAAGAACATGTTTAATAATATACCTCCAATTACAAGAAATATTATCATTATAAATGTGATTGTATTTGCTGTGACATTTTTATTAAAAGATCAACTTACGGGTTATCTTGCTGCTTTTTATCCGTTTTCACCGTTTTTCCACTCTTGGCAGATTATCACTCATATGTTTATGCATGGAAGTTTTATGCATATTTTATTTAATATGTTGACATTGTATAGTTTCGGGCCGATATTAGAGCAGAGTTTGGGTGAAAGAAAATATCTGATCCTTTATTTTGTAAGTGGATTGGGTGCTTTTTTCCTTTATAATTTGTGGAATTTTGTTGAAGTTCAGCAGATCACTCATCAATTAGAACAATTAGGATTTAATGTAAGTGCTTATTTGTCCGGAGCTCAAGGAGTTTTTAGTGGAGGGGCAGAATCTGTTCTTAAACAAAGAGAATTGGTTGGGGATCTTAATAATATTATGGGAACTCCTATGGTTGGTGCATCTGGAGCAATTTTTGGAGTGATAGCCGCTTTTGCAACGCTATATCCGGATTCAAAAATCATGATTATGTTTATTCCTGTTCCGGTTAAAGTAAAGTATATTTTACCGGTAATCCTTGTCGTTTCTGTGTTTTTAGGTATTTCTGGAAACGTAGGAGGTATTGCTCACTTTGCACATGTCGGAGGAGCTTTGGTAGGATTTTTGTTAGCATGGATCTGGAAAAAACATTTATACAGATTCAACTAAATTTATTTTGTGAAAGTTCTTCGTCTCATATTTTTAATACTGCATGTCGGGATATTCCTTCTTTTATTGGGAATGTTGTTGAATGCATATGTTCCGCCAAAGATATTTCCTTGGTTTAATTTATTATCATTAGGATTTCCGATTTTAATGGTTGCTTATGTTTTGTTGATCTTTTTCTGGATTTTCAGTTGGAAAAAAAGAGCCTTTGTTTTTATGTTATTGGGATTGATTTTTACAAATCCGGTAAAAAGATGGGTGAATTTTTCTTTAGATAAAAAAGAAATTGCCAATCTCAAGATCTTATCTTTTAATGCAAAAGGAGGATTGAATGGAATGGAAAAGATTGATGATTATGTAAATTCTTCCAACGCAGATTTAGTTTTCTTACAAGAAAAGGGAGGTAAAGAATATCATTTTAATGGCTTAAAAAATACAAGCGGAAATTATATTGTTTCCGTATTTACAAAATATAAAGTTATTGATCAGAAGGAACTTATTAAAAGCGATTATTTCGATAACAATGCCTACGCAACGCAAACAGATATTGAAATAAAGGGAAAAATATATCGGTTTATCAATGTTTATCTTCAACCCTTTAAGTTTGAAAAAGCGATGGTAAGGCTCGATGGAAACAGCGATGAAGATGAGGAAAAACTGAAAAATGTTGTAAAAAGATTGATACCAACCTTTAAAATGCACCAGGATCAGGTTGCAGATATTAAAAAAGGAATCGAAAATTCTCCTTATCCTGTAATTCTGTTGGGAGATCTTAATTCTGTTCCCAATTCTTACGAATATTATCATCTTTCAGAAGGTTTGCAAGATGCTTTTCTGGAGGTAGGAAAGGGAAGTGGAACAAGCTTTCACGATTATAAATTTCCATTAAGAATTGATTATATTTTCACCTCAAAATCAATACAGCCAATTACTTATAAAGTTGACCGTTCGGTGAAAATTTCTGATCATTATCCGGTTGTGGCTACCTTTAAATTAGACTAGGGTTTTCATAAAATAAGTTAAAAAAGTTAACGTGGTAGGGTTTTTGCTTAAAAAAAGTGTACCCAAGACCGTTATTCCATGAAGCCGAGCCAGATCCTGTTGTTTTTCCATATTGTAATCATTGTTTTACTGCTATCCACATTAGGAAATGCATGGATTCCACCCAACCTGTTTGGCAACCTTAATCTGCTTTCTCTGGGATTTCCTTATCTTGTATTTATACATATTTTATTAACGCTGGTCTGGGTTATCAAAAGAAAAAAAATTGCTATTGCTTTTGTTTTAAGCACATTTATTTTTTACAATCCAATCAGGAGATGGGTGAATTTTACCCCTAAAAATGAAAATTCAAAATCAATAAGAGATATTAAGGTTTTGACTTTCAATGTTAAATATGGTGATTTTGGATGGGATAAAGTGAAAAAATATATTTCAGATCAGGATGCGGATATTATTTTGGTTCAGGAAAGAGATACGAAAACGGCTTTGAGAGATGATTTAATCAAATATCCTTCTGTAATTTTAAAAACCAAACACAAAATCGTAAGACAGGAAAATCTTGTTGAAGAAAAAGATCGCGGAAATTCATTCTACGCAGATATTGACATCAACGGAAAGATTATCAGAGTTGTAAATGTTTATTTGGAACCTTTCAGACTTCATAAATCAATGCTTTCATTTGACGGATTTGGTAAGGAAGGAGGAAAGATAAGTACACTTCTTTCTCATATGATTCCTACTTTTAAAGCACACGAAGATCAAATCAGAAGAATCAGAAAAGCGGTAGATTTATCGCCTTATCCTGTGATTTTAGCGGGAGATTTTAACTCTGTTCCTAATTCTTATGAATATTATAATTTAGGAAAAGATCTTCAGGATGCATTTTTATCTGCCGGAAGCGGAAGTTCTTCAAGTTTTTATGATTATAAAGTGCCTTTGAGAATTGATTATATTTTCAGTTCAAAATCAATTATTCCTTTAAGCTATAAAGTGGATAATTCTGTGAAATTATCGGATCACTATCCTGTAATTGCGGAATTTCTGCTAAATTAGTTCCATGAAAAATTTAGTTTTTGCAATCCTTACTTTTCTTGTTTTTCTGAGTGCCTGTTCTAAGCAGGAACCAGCGAGTTTTGATACAAATCAGGAAGTAAAAGTGCATTATGATACGGTTGCTGTTGATTCTTTTTCTGCAGGAGCAACTTCTGTAGATATTGTTCGCCAGATAAGAATGTCTTCTCAAAAGTATCAGGATTCTATAAAAGAAGCGATAAAACTTCAGGCTGAAGAAAAGAGAATTAAGGATGAATTAGATAAAGAAAATAAAAAGAAACAGGACGACGAAAAGAAGAAAACTGATGAAGAGAAGAAAAAAAATGCTGCAGAAACTCCTTCAACTCCAACAAAAACCGAATAAAAATAGTTAAATTTTAAAACTCATTAAAAAATATAAAGCAATGAAAAAACAAATTTTAGCAGCATTAATGATTTCAACACTTGTTGTATCATGCACAAAATCAACTACAAAATCTGAAACTACTGAAAATCCTGATGGATCTGTAACAACAACTACAACAACTGTAAGCCAAAATGGAGTTGATGTGATTGATACTGCAAAAATCGCCGAAGCTAAAGATAACGCAAAAGCTAAAGTAGACGAAGCAGGAAATAAGATAGACGATGCCGCTCAAAAAGCAAAAGAGAAAATTGATGCGACTGCGGATAAGGCTAAAAATGATCTTCACAAAGCAGGTCAGGACATCAAAACTGAAGCGAATAAAGTTGGTAAAGATGCCAAAGAAGCCGCTGCAAAAGGAGCTTCGAAAGTGGAAGATGCCGCTAAGAAATTAAAAGAAGATTTAAACAAATAGTAAAATTAAAACCGCAGAATAATCTGCGGTTTTTTTTATTTATTCAGTTCCAATAAAGGATCGATGTATTCTCTGTCGTTGCTTAATCTTGGGACTTTATTTTGTCCGCCCAGTTTCCCTTTGGATTCCAGCCAGCAATAAAATAGGTTCGGCTTGGCAATATGCACAATTGGTCTTTTTAGTGTCAAATTATTATACCTTTTGGCTTCATAATCTGAATTGACGGTTTTCAAATGCTGATCAAAACAGTCGATAAAATGATCCAAATTGCTCGGTTTTTCACTGAACTCAAAGATCCACTCATGAGCACCGCCTTCATTTTCTTTCATGAAAACTGGGGCTCCTGTGAAGTCGGTGATACTGGCTCCTGTAGTTTGGCAGGCTTTAGAAATAGCTGATTCTACATTGGTGATCATCAGTTCTTCCCCGAAAGCATTAATATAATGTTTCGTTCTTCCCGTAATTTTAATTCTGAAAGGATTAATTGAAGTAAAAACAACCGTATCCCCAATCAAATATCTCCATAAACCGCCGTTGGTAGTAATCACCATCGCGTAGTTTTTGCCAACTTCAACATCTTCTAAGCTTACGACTTTTGGATTGGAAAAATGGAACTCATCCATCGGGATAAATTCATAGAAAATACCGTAATCCAACATTAGTAGCATTTCGTCACTGTCAGGTCTGTCCTGAATTCCGAAGAAGCCCTCAGAAGCGTTGTAAATTTCGTAGTAATTGATTTTCTTTCCAATGATCTGCTGGAATTGTTCTTTGTAAGGTTTAAAGCTAATTCCGCCGTGGAAAAAGACTTCCAGATTTGGCCATAATTCTGAAATATTCTTAACCTCAGTTTCATTTAAAACTCTCTGCAAAAGAACCATCATCCAACTTGGAACACCCAAAATACTTCCTACATCTTCATTTTTAACCTCAGAAGTGATCGCTTTAAGCTTGCTTTCCCATTCGCCCATCAAGGAAACCTTTTTACTTGGAGTCGTGGTAATTTCTACCCAAAAAGGCAAATTATCGATTAAAATTGCAGATAAATCGCCAAATTTTGTGTTAAAATCAGCGTATAATTCTGAACTTCCGCCTAAACGTAAATTTTTATTGGTAAAAAGTTGATTTTCAGGATGATTATTGGCGTAAATAGAAACCATATCTTTTCCTGCTTTCATGTGACAGTATTCTAAACTCTCCGCAGAAATAGGAATGTATTTGCTTTTCGCGTTTGTTGTACCCGAAGATTTCGCAAAATGTTTGATGTAGCCCGGCCAACTTACGTCTTTATGACCCTGCCTTGCTCTTTCAATATAAGGTTCAAAATCTTCATAGGTAACGATCGGAACTTTATTTTTAAAGTCCTGATAACTTGAAATGGAATTAAAGCCATACTTTTTACCGTACTCAGTATCCTCAGAATGAAACAATTGAGAGAATAAAATCCCTTTCTGTGTTTCAATAGGATGATCCATAAAATTCTGTATCTGGTCTATCCTTTGGCGGATGAACCAGTTGACCACAGTATTGAAGAGTGCTTTCGTTGCCATTTCCAAATATAACGATATTTGACTTTTCTAAGAATATTTTAACGCGATAAATAAAAAAACCGCTACAAATTTTGTAACGGTTTAGTATTTAGATTTATTGTTTCTTAGCAATACTCGTCATAAGTCTAACTTCTCATGATATTTTTCATTTTCTAATATAGATTCCATCAGAATTTTTTATTATTTCCGATGTTTTATGTTTACTTCTAATGTAAATTGGTTCTCCACTTTCATCAGAAATTAATAAAAATATTGCACTTTTAAAAACAGGCTCATTAATAAGAACAGTCCAACAGGGAAGCTTTTTATTTTCATTTCCATGTATACTTTTTTCTTTCTCAAATGATGCTCCTTTTATATTTTTTCATTGTAATATTTTGCTTGTAAGTCTTTTAATATAATCGTTGCTTTTTCTAAAATTTCTTTTTCGGTATAATTCATTTTAAAATTAGATTATTTTTGGTATTGATAAATACCCTCATTATTTTTAATGATTTCCAAAGTAATTAAATTAAAATTTTGATAATATAGTGGTTCTGAAGTTTCGTCAGAAATAGTCAAATGGTCTTCATTACCAAACAATGACTCTATGTAAGCTATCCAGCAAGGATGCTCTTTGTCTATATTGTTACCTCTTGATAATTTGTTGTTTCCTATAAAAGTAACATGATTGACCTTTCTCATGCTTTGATTTCCATCGAGGTCTTTTATAACTTTAATCGCTTTTTCCAGTATTTGTTCTTTTGTGTGTTTCATTTTTACTCTTCAATAGTAAACTTTACATTGGTGCTACTAACAATTGTTTTTCCATCATTTGATAAAGAATATTTAATTTTAGATTGACCGAGTGAATGAACCAATAAAAGAGGTAATTTTTTATCATCATCAATATATAGGAAAGCGCCTCTGCTTTTACCAAAATCTTCTTCTCCCCATAAAAAAGAAATCTGCCAAATGTTTTGATTTTCTTTTTTGCTGTAACCAAAAAAAGAGTCTTCATTTAATTCTGTACACTTTATTTGATTCTCGTCATCATAACCGAATCCAGAATTATTTAGAATTTTTTTGGATAGTTCAAGTATTTGTTTTTCAGTGTTTTTCATAATTGTTATTTTAATATTCCTAATTTTCTTAATTTTACTAATTCTTCCATTTCATCAATGAAAATTTTGCTTATTCCAGATTCTTCCCTGAACTTATTCATATATTCATAAGAATCTACAAGTTCAATTTTTGTCCATTTTTCTTTTGTTTTCCAGATAGCATCCCAAACCATTGTTTCATCCTCCCAAAGGGGTAATTTTGCATACTCTTCAGGTGACAATCTTTTCCAAGTTTTCATATGAACCATTTCGTGGAAAACTGTTAACTCTGAAACTTCTGAACGTACAAACATGGTTTGAAGTCTTGAATTGAAAGAACCTACTACACCTCTTGCGTTCCAATCTTTAAGCTTTTGCTTCATTCCAAAGTCCTTATCTACGATTTTCAAATCTACATCATAAAGTTCCTTTAGCAATTTTCGAAGTTTTTTAAGCTCTTTTATAGTTAGCAATCTCCCCCCATCAAATCCAAAACCATCATTAATTTTTCTGAAAAGCTCCTCAATATCCTCAACTACTTCATCTTGAATTCTATTTCCACTTCCAAATATAGCATCAATTTTCTTTTTAAGCCATTCTGCAACTTTCCCATTCTTTATAGCTTCAATCATTTCAAGAAACTCTTTTTCAAGCCATTTATATAAGTCTTGTGCTGTGTTGGCAATTTTCTTTCCTAAATTTTTAGAAAAATTCAGTGCTTTGGTTCCTGTCTGTTCTGCTTTAGCTATCAATCTACTGATTTTTGCAGATGCTTCGGAAACTAATGAACTTCCACCTGTAAAATAGGCAATAACAGCATCTAAAATCAATTCAAAGGCAACTCCCCCTATGAAGTAAGCCCAGAAATACTCATTGTAATTAGAAATTTTTTTACTCAAGCCAGAAATAAAAGTAGAAATGTCTTTCCAAATTTTATCATCAGTAAAGAGCTTTTTAATTCCGTTAAGGAATTCTTTTGCATTTTTATCAAATAAATCTACAAAATCTTCTATAAACTCCAGTTTCTCTTGGTGTTTTGCTAACTCCAAAGCACTCATTTTCTCTAACTCAAAAATAGGAAGTTTGTCGACTATCATTGCTAATAGCATAATAATCAATTGTACCAAAGAGATAAGCCCGTTGAGTATCCCACAAAGAAAAGCATTGATTTTTGCAGTTTCTCGGTTCAATTTTTCACTAATTATGCTTCCTATGTTTGAAACAATATTTAAAATTTCTTTAAATAATATTTTTAATTTATTGTAAATATTTTTTATGCTGTCGGGCATATTTTCTTCTATAAAATTTTTCACAAGGAATGTGACAGCAAACAAAATATCATCGGTAATAGTAGGAGTTGCTGCAACAATGTTGAAAACAGCAGCAGTGGAAATTTCATCAAATGATGCTACAAACCCCGTGAGTTTCTGTAATCCAGCTTCTGCAATATTCTGAGTATTATCAGACATATTTTTATACTCGTTGCAAGGAAACGGAACAGGGATAATAGGTTTATATTTTACTTCCTGTTTGGGAAAACCATTTGCACCAGCTATATTTTGGAAATTATTATACATCGGCTCTGTATAAAACTTAGTATAATCATAGTTTTCTTCTGTAAATTTCCATTTCTCAGTGGCTTCGATGCCTCCTCTTAACCAATCTGCCAATTGATTATTTAATGAAGATACTTTTTTAAAAGCTTCATTGATTTTACTTTTTTCAAGTATTTCTAAATAAATAGCACCTTTAAGTAAGGTGTCATCAATTCCATAATCTTTAGCAATTAATCTTATAAGACCGTTAAAATCTGATACACTGCCATCTATTGTGTTGCCATCGTAGTTAATTGTCTTTCCCTTACTGTTATAGTGATTTATTAATCTTTGCCTTGCATAATCTCCCATTTTTACTCGACAAGCTGTCCCAAAAAAATTGCTGGTATTCTTGGATGTCTCTTCATAATAAATAGTAAAATAATCGGATTCTATTTTATCTTTCTCGTATCTGTCAAAAACTTCTATTCCACTTTTACAGAAAATAGCCTGATGATGAACTATACTGTATTTTTCTGATTTTGGATAACTATCTTTTAACTCTGGAGGAACTATAAAAGTTTCGTAAAAAATACTGTTTTCGCCTAAAGGACTTTCGAGTTCCCGGCTCAATACATACTGTAATCTTTGTGTCATAACATTTGGTTTTAAAAGTATTATAAACCAAAAGTAGATATGGGTAACGACAAAAGTTGGCGTATTAAAATAAAAAAACCGCTACAAATTTTGTAACGGTTTAGTATTTAGATTTATTGTTTCTTAGCAATACTCGTCATAAGCAGCTTGAAGGTTCGCTGCAATAGCTCCTGCAGGGTTTCCTTCAATGTGGTGTCTTTCTAACATGTGAACCAATTCTCCGTCCTTGAAAAGAGCCACACATGGTGAGCTTGGAGGGAATGGTGCCAAATGCTTTCTAGCTTCTGATACAGCTTCTGTATCGAAACCTGCAAAAACAGTCGTTAAATGATCTGGTTTTTTATCTCCTGTTAAAGAATATACAACTCCCGGTCTTGCTGCTCCTGCTGCACATCCGCAAACAGAATTGATCACCAATAGAGTAGTTCCTGATTGTTTTAATGCTTCTTCAACCTGTGTAGGTGTTGCTAAGTCTTGGAAACCTTTATCTGTAAGTTCTGCCTTCATAGGCATTACTAAATCTGTTGGATACATATTTTTGTTTTTTAATCTATGCAAAGTTAAACAATTCTTTACTTTTCTTCAATATATAAAAACTATCAAAGTATTCGTAAAACAATATTAATGATGTATTAATAATTTAATAATATACATAAATTAATGAAATAAAATTATGAATAATCAAAAATAATTGCTAAATTTGAAATGATTCTGAAAACAATAACCATGAAAAAAAACATTTACATTTTTCCCTCAATTTAATGAAATATTCAATTTCCTTTTAGAATCATAAAAATATTGAATATCTCAAGATAAAAATGAAGCCCGAAACTGGAAATGTTTCGGGCTTCTTAATCAAATCGATATGCAAAGGTTGAATATCCTTATCTATTGCTTGGAAATCACGCCAAGACTTTATGAAAGTAACTTTTTTGCCATCTCGGAAATACTCTTTCCATCAGATCTTCCGGCAAATGTTTTTGAGGCAACTCCCATTACCTTTCCTAAATCTTTTATAGATTCTGCTCCGGCTTCTGAGATAATTTTCTTCATTTCAGCTTCCAATTCTTCTGCAGAAAGCTGTTGAGGTAAGAATTTTTCAATAACTTTCATCTGAGCATCTTCTACTTCAGCTAAGTCATTTCTGCCCTGTGCAGAAAACTGTTCGTAAGAATCCTTACGTTGTTTGATCATTCTCTGTAAAATAGCAATTTCCTGGTCTTCTGAAACTTCAGCACCTCTAGCTTCTGTTTTTAGAAGTAGAATCTGAGATTTCACAGCACGAAGAGAATCCAGAGCTACTCTGTCTTTTGCTCTCATTGCTGTTTTTATTGCTTCACTAATTATAATTTCTAAACTCATGGTTTTGGCTTTTAGCTGTAGGCAATAAGCAGTATGCATTTGGCTCAATTAAAAAGCTTGTAGCTTACCACTTATTGCTTACCGCAATTTAATCTACATCTTTATTTAAAAATCTGTTTTCTCTTACTTGCATAGAACCATTGTTTTCAGATAAATACGTGTTGATATTTTGATCTGAAGCATTGGTTCCGTCAATAGAAATGTTTTTTCTCTTGAAAGCAGGAACAGATTCGAATTCACTTGCGCTATCAAAGCTTTGGTAACGAGAATTGAATTCTTTTAATTTATTTCTTCTTTCTACAACTCTTTCCTGATCTGCAGTTTTGTTCACGAATGTGAATTCACTTTCAGCAGGTTTTGGAGTTTCGATCTCTGTTTTATTTTCATAAGAAGGTCTCTCTTCAGTTTTTATTTCTTCCTTTGGCTGGTAGAAACGTTCCACTTTTGGAGCTTCTTCTATGATTTGAGCTACTGTATTCGTTGGAGTGCTAAACTCTGCTTTTGGCTGTCCGAAATCAGTTTTGGGCTCATTGATAGGCTCATTTACAAAGAAACTGAACTCAACAGGTTTTTCTTCAGAATAAGAATTCGTAGAAATATTTGTTTTAGGTTCTTGTTTTTTTTCTTCTGTTTCGAATGAGAAAGATTGAATCTCCAGATCATTAGGATCGTTATCTTCATCAAAAGCGAATAGATTGTAAGCATCCTGCTCTTCGTCATCATTTCTCCAAGTCTGAATCGGGCTGTCTAATGTATCTTCCTCTCTATCAGAGAATTTTATTTCAGTTTTAACCTCTTCATCCTCGATAATCATTTTTTTTTCAGTAGAGACAGACTTGAACTGTGGAGTATCATGGTCTTCGTCATCCAATCTGAAAAGATTTTTTCCTCCAAAATCATATCCATGCTCAGGAGCAACCTCTCTTTCTTCTCTTGTTTTAAAAGGAGAAGTTTTATTTGAATCTAATTTATCGTTTAGACTGATTCTTATTTTTTCTGTTGGTCCAGCGAATTTTTTATCGTCATTAGAAAAACCTGTAGCGATAACAAGAACGCTTACTGCATCTCCTAATTCTTCATCAGCACCCACCCCGAAAATGATATCAGCAGTATGTCCTGCTTCTTTCTGGATATGATCCATAATGATACCGATTTCGTCCATTGTAACCTCTTCTTTACCGCTTCTGATCAACAATAGTACATTTTTAGCACCTGTAATTTTATTGTCATTCAATAATGGTGAATCCAATGCTTTTCTTACTGCTTCATCTGCTTTATTTTCACCTGAAGCTGTACCTGTAGACATCAAAGCCGTACCGGAGTTTTGAAGCACAGATTTAGCATCTCTAAAGTCAATATTTACATCAAAGTAACCTGTAATAACCTCTGCCATACCTTTTGCGGCGTTGGTTAAAACTTCATCAGCTTTTGAGAACCCCTGTTTGAATCCGAGGTTACCAAACTGCTGTCTTAGTTTATCGTTATTGATTACAATTAATGAATCAACATTATTTCTTAATTTCTCAAGACCTAATTCAGCCTGCTCTAATCTTCTTTTCCCTTCAAAACTGAAAGGGACGGTAACAATACCTACCGTTAAGATTCCCATATCTTTAGCAACCTTAGCAATAACAGGAGCTGCACCGGTTCCGGTTCCACCGCCCATTCCGGCAGTAATGAAAACCATTTTGGTGTTTTGTCCCATGGCAGCTTTGATCTCTTCAATACTTTCAATCGCTGATTTCTCACCAACTTCAGGATCGGCACCTGCGCCAAGTCCTTCTGTGATGGTAGTTCCCAACTGAACTTTGTTTGAAACCGGGTTATTATCTAAAGTCTGAGCATCTGTATTACAAATCACGAAATCTACCCCGTGAATTCCTTTCTCGTACATGTGTTTCAGTGCGTTGTTTCCACCGCCACCAACACCAATTACCTTTATGATCGATGAATTTCCTTTTGGCAAATCAAATGAAAATCCTTGTGTACCTATATTTTCCATAATATCTGTATTTACTATTCTACTTCTTCAAAGAATTTTTTTACTTTTTCCATAAGCGACTGCCCGAAAGTTAATCTTGCCGCTCTTTTATTTTCCTGTTGTTGAGTCATAACTTCCTGTTCCTGAACCGGAGCCATCTGCTGAGTAACTGCATTATTTTCAGCTACTGTTGCTGCAGTTTCCTGCTGAGGTTTTTCCTGAACGAGTTCTTCTTCTATTATGACAGGTTTTTTATCCCTAATTTTTAAACTTTCCATTAATAATCCAATAGAAGTTGCAAATTCAGGACCTTTTAAATATTGATTTTTATCATTGGCAATATACTCATTTGCAAAACCAATTCTACTATCAAAACCTGTTGTATAATTCGCTAATTGACGAAGATGTTTCAAATTTGATCCACCACCCGTAAGAACAATTCCTGCAATCAGTTTTTTCTTTTGTTCAAATGCTCCGTAAGCCTTTAATTCGGTATTTACCATTTCAAGAATTTCTTCAACTCTTGCATTGATAATCTGAGCTAAAGTTTTCAGTGAAATTTCTTTATCGGGTCTTCCGTGAAGTCCTGGAATAGTAACAAACGTGCTGTCTTTTTCCAATTCGGGAACTGCAGAACCGAATTTTACCTTCAATTGCTCTGCGTGTTTCTCAATGATTGAACAGCCTTCTTTAATATCTTCCGTAATGATCCCGCCACCATAAGGAATTACGCATGTATGACGGATGATATTATCTTTAAATATTGCTATATCTGTAGTACCGCCACCAATATCAACGATGGCAACACCTGCTTCTTTCTCTTCTTTTGTAAGTACCGCTTCTGAAGATGCTAAAGGCTCTAATGTAAGAGCTTCCATTTCCAGACCTGCTTCTCTTACGCATCTTGCGATGTTTCGGATACTGCCCATTTGTCCCACAACAACGTGGAAATTGGCTTCAAGACGCTTTCCGTGCATCCCGACAGGCTCCTGAATTTCACCTTCTGAATCTACTTTATATTCTTGGGGAAGAACATGGATAATTTCTTCTCCGGGAAGCATGACCAGTTTCTTGACCTGATCTTTTAACGCTTCTATGTCGTCATCTGTAATAAATTTGTCGGGATGCTCACGCATAATGTAATCGGAGTGCTGAAGAGAGCGTATGTGCTTCCCTGCAATACCTACCGTAACTTTACGGATAGGAACTCCTGCGCTGGATTGTGCTTCTGCCACAGCCGCCTTGATTGAGTTGATGGTTTGCGAAATATTATTTACAATACCTTTATGAACTCCAAGACTTTTGGCCTTACCAACACCGAGAACTTCTATTTTCCCGTGTGCATTCCTCCTTCCGACAATCGCGACTATCTTTGTTGTCCCGATGTCCAGACCTACTGAATACTCTTGATTTTCCATTGTTTTATATCGATTTGATTTTTTTATTCTATTTTAACCTTTGCCTTTGTTTTCGGCTTTGTTGCCGTAGTTTTCTTCTCTGTTTTTTTTGTTTCTTTTGCCTTGGGTTTGGTTACTGCTTTTGGCTTTGTGCTTTCCTTCGGTTTTTTTGAAGTTGAGCTTGGTTTTTTCGTCTCTTTTTTTACTTCTGCTATTTTAAGTTTAGCTTCTGTGTTTTTTCCTGCCGTGGTTGGCGGAACTTTTGCCAGTTCTAATTTCCCAACTTTTAGAATACTGTCATTACCTTTAAAATAAGGATTCAAAGTGGTAACAATCTGATTCTGATACTTAATAGAGATCATATTGTACTTTAAAGGATCCTGATAAACGAGATATTTCTCTACAAAAGCCTTAAAACCTTTTACTTTTAGGTCTATATTATCTAAATCTCCTATTTCTACTTTATAATTTCCTTCACTTGTCAGAAGATTGTAATCTCCGTTATTGTCTTTTGAGATTCCGATGAAATATTTTTTACTGAAATCATCTTTGTCGATCTTCCCAACCAATTCAGCTAATTTTTCGTATTCATCTTTTTTCACACTTCCTGTCACCAACATGCAAGGATGTGAATAGGTTCTGGAAATAGGAAATTCAATTCCTCTTTCGTCTACATAAAAGTCTTTTCCGTCTTTATTTAATCTGAAAACAGGAACTCTTTGTTTAATATCTAAATTAAGCTTTCCATTGAGGTTTAAGTAGACATTGGCACTATCGACCGCTGGAAGTGAATTAATCTTTTTTTCCAATGCGGGAATATTAAGATCTCCCACTTTTCCTGATGGATTTTCCTTGTTTACAATTGCTCTAATGTCTTTTTCATCAATGAAATAAACCGGAGTTTTCTCATTCATTTTTACAGAAATCTTATTATCCGTAATCTTCTGACCCCCAAATTTCTTCAATGAGAAACTCAGCAGGAAACCTAGAAGGATCACTGTGATAGCAATTTTTAATATTCTGTATTTATTTTTCATTTGTTTTCTTTAAACTTTTTAACGCTATGCTCGCAAGGATTTATTTTAATTATTATCTATTATTTTTCGTTCGCAAGGGCGTTTCACTCAGCAAATGATAACTGAAAATATTTTTACTATTTTAGTTTTATACTTGCATATATTGTATTTAAACCAAGCTTTTGTTTTATAATTTGTTTACTGCTCTTTTTACTCCGTCTTTAAATAAGGTGGAATGAAAATTTAAAATCATTCCCAATTTCATTTCTGTGACCCTTAAATAATTAAGAAGCTGAAAAAAATGATATTTATTAATTTCCGGAACTGCTTTTATTTCTATAATTACTTTATTTTCAATTAATAAATCAACTCTAAATGCTTTCTCAATTATCAAACCTTCATAATTGATGCTAATATCTTTTTGGCTTTCAATATTAAGCCCACTATTTTTCAATTCGTGAATTAAGCATTGCTCATAAACATTTTCATAGAGCCCAATTCCAAGTTTACGATGCACTTTCATCCCTGCATCAAAAACTATATTTGATATTTCATTTTCTGTCATCTTTGTGTTTTTAATTACTCTGAATGATATTTTCAGTTATCATTTGCTGAGTGAAACGCCCTTGCGAACGAAATTAATAAGACTTCCAAAAAAAAATCATTGCGCTCGTTGCGTTTAATTTATTTAATCTAATTTTTTTCCATCCATTCACAAATAGGGTCGTACAACGTATCAATATTTCCTGCGCCTACTGTGAGAAGAATGTCAAAGTCTTTTTCTTTTATTTTATTGAAAGCATCAGATAAATTTGATACTTCTTTTTTATCTAAAGTCACTTTTTCCAATAACCAGTCTGAAGTTATTCCTTCAAAATTTTCCTGAAGTTCTCTTGCCGGATAAATATCCAATAAGATTAATTCTTCAGAATCACTTAAGCTTTCTGCAAAACCGTCTGCAAAATCTCTCGTTCTGCTGAATAAATGCGGTTGGAAAACAACCAATAATTTTTTCTCAGGGTAAAAAGTTCTGATCGATCCTACTACCGCATTAATTTCTGTTGGATGGTGAGCATAATCGTCGATGTAAATTTTACCGTTTTTATAGATATGTTTAGTATATCTTCTTTTAATTCCTTTAAAATTAGCAATAGCTTTCTTTAAAATTTCGAAATTAATACCTAAATTATTTAAAATAGCCAATGCAACCGTCGCATTTTCTACATTATGAATGCCCGGAATTTCCCAAACAAAATCTTTTATCGTTTCTGTTGGTGTATGAAAATCAAAAGAGATTTTATCATGATCCATTCGCAGGTTATCTGAGTAATAATCAGCAACTTCGTTTACTGCATAAGTAAGATGAGGTCTTCCGATTTCAATTCCTTTTCTTACAAAAAGTTGTTTGTCATTCGGAACTAAAGCTGCAAATTGTTTGAAGCCCTCCTCAATCGTATTTTTATCACCATAAATATCCAAATGATCTGCATCTGTGGAAGTTATCACTGCCCAATCCGGAGAAAGGTTAAGGAAACTTCTGTCATATTCATCTGCTTCAACCACAGAATATTGATTACCGTTGAAAAGAAAATTTGATTTAAAATTCTCTGCAATTCCGCCCAGAAAGCAAGAAAAAGGTAAATCCGCTTCTTTACACAAATGTGCAACCAGGCTGGAAGTTGTCGTTTTTCCATGCGTTCCTGCAACAGCGATGCAGTCTGTGTTTTCAGTGATTAAACCTAAAACTTTTGCACGTTTTAAAACTTCAAAACTATTTTGATTAAAATAATCTAAGATCCCCAACGTTTTGATTGCCGGAGTGTAAATTATTAATGTATTTTCTTTTTCAAGAGAATTTATTCTTTCGTCAATAAGATCTTCAAAAACAATATCAATTCCCTCATTCATTAGATTCTGAGTGAGTTTGGTGTTGGTCTTATCATAGCCCAAAACTTTTTTACCTGAAGCATTGAAATAGCGTGCCAAAGCACTCATTCCGATCCCTCCGATTCCAACGAAGTAAAAATTTTGATATGTTTCTAAATTTTTCATTTTATATTAAAAATTAAAAGATTAAAAAATTAAGATATTTAGAAATTCGAAATGCCTTAATCTCTGAATTTCTAGATTTTTTAATCTTATCTATTTTATCACTTTAAAGATCTCGTCTACAATCTCTTTTGCGGCATTTGGCTTGGCAAAGTATTTCAGATTTTCAGACATTTCTTTTCTTACATCTTCATTTTCGCAGATCTCTGATAATGTCTTCCAGAATTTTTCCTGCATTTCAGAGTCTTTTACCATTTTGGCTGCATTTTTTTCAACCAAATTCAGCGCATTTTTTGTTTGATGATCCTCTGCCGCAAAAGGGAAAGGAACTAACAAAACAGGTTTCTGTGCTACCGCCAACTCTGAAATGGCAATCGCACCTGCTCTTGAAACAATGACATCGGCAGCGGAATAAGCTGTTTCCATGTCTTTGATGAATTCCTTCAATTGAATGGAAGCTGGAAGTTGGAGGCTGGAAGATAATTCGCTGTAATCCAATTTTCCTGTTTGCCAGATTAATTGATAGCTTTTTTCTTTAAGGCTTTCAAGGTTTTCTTTCCAACCGTTATTTAATGTTCTTGAGCCTAAAGAACCGCCAACAGAAAGTATTGTCAGTTTATCTTTATCTAATCCCATTTTTTCTTTTGCCTGAGCTGTTCCCTGCATTCCTGAAATAATATTCTCACGAATCGGATTTCCTAAGAATTTTATTTTTTCACTCGGAAAACCTTCCACTTTCGGATAGGCTGTAAAAACGGCTCTTGCTTTTTTACTTAAAATTTTATTCGTTACTCCTGCATGTGCGTTCTGCTCTTGGATGAAGATTGGAATTCCCAATTTGCTTGCTTCATACAAAGCGGGTCCGCTTGCAAAACCGCCAGTTCCAACCGCAAAATCCGGAGCGAAGTTTTTAATTATTCTTTTAGATTTAGATAAACTTTTCAAAATTTTGAAAGGTAAACCTAAATTGGATAGCATATTTCCTCTGTCGATTCCGGCGATATCAATTCCTTCGATTTTATAACCAGCTTGAGGAACTTTTTCCATTTCCATTTTTCCGTTGGCTCCAATGAACAAAAATTCTGCATCAGGAAATCTTTTCTTGATCTCATCTGCAATAGCGATAGCCGGGAAGATGTGCCCTCCTGTTCCGCCTCCTGATAATAATATTTTTAACTTTTTGTCCATTTTTAATTTATCGTTTTAATCGAATCAATTAATTTTATTTTAATGTTGATAGGATTTCATCCTATCCTTTGCTAAATCGTCCTTTTGGGACTCTTTACGCGATATCGTTTATTTCTGCTATGCTTTGTTTTTTGCCCATTCCTTCTTCATCGTATATCTGGATTCTTGAGCTTATATTTAAAATAATTCCTAATTGCAAATAAGTGACCAACATTGATGTTCCTCCGTAACTTATTAATGGCAAAGGTTGTCCTGTTACCGGGATCAGATTAATTGCAACTGCAATATTTACAGATAGTTGTATGAAAATCATCACCCCGAGACTTAGGACGAGTAAGGAGCCGAAAAAGGCCGGCATCTTACTGGCTATCATCACGATACGGATCATCATAATTAAATACAGACAAATCAGAAAAGCAGCTCCGATAACTCCATATTCTTCAACAATTACAGCAAAAATAAAATCCGATGCAGACTGTGGAAGCATTTGCTTTAATGCACTTTTCCCTGGTCCCATTCCGGTAATTCCACCGTGAACGATGGCGGCTTTCGCTTGCATTACCTGATAATTTTTTGCCTTTAAACTTTCATCATCTACATCAGCTGATTTTGCTTTGCTTGATGTAAATGTTTCAATACGGCTCATCCATGTGTGAACACGGTTTCCGCCGATCATGTTTGTATTTAAAGCAATCAATAAAAAGAAAACAATGGCCACAAATGATGAGGAAATGAACCCTGCAATGTATTTCCAATGTAATTGTCCTATAACCAAAACAACTACGGAAACCATTAAGATCATTAATGCCGTAGAACCGTTATCTTTCGCAACCAAAACAAAAACAAGCAAAATGGGCCCGAAAATGTACATAATGTTCTCAATCGGAAGCCTTTCTCGTGTAATTTTCTTGGTTAAATATCTACACAAATAAATAATCAACATTAAAAAAGCAAATGAAGACGGCTGAAATGATATCGGTGTTCCCGGAATTTTTAACCATCTGGAAGCACTCGCTCCGTCGATTGTTTGTCCAGTAAACATCGTGACAACCAATAAGATAATCATTAAACCAAGCAAAATACTGCTGAGTTTTCCGATGTATTCGTATTTAATTGTTCCTACAACTCTCATAATTGCCAGACCAAGAAGTACGAAGAACATATGTTTCATCACGTGACCTGTTGTGGTTCCGTTATTTACGATATATTCCAGATTCGAACTTGCAGAATATACAGGGAAAATAGAGAAAATGGAGATCACAAGAATGACCATCCAAAGTACTTTATCGCCCTTTAGGAATTCAAATCTGCTATCTTCTGTGTCTTGTTCGTTCATAATGGTTGCTTTTAGCTGTTGGCTATTAGCTGTTTGCTTTTAAAACCTGCTCTTTAAACTGACGACCTCTGTCTTCATAGCTTTTGAATAAATCAAAACTTGCACAACATGGAGATAATAGAACCGTATCACCATTTTTAGCCAAAGATTTTGAAATTTTCACAGCATCTTCCATACTTGAAGTGTCATAAATATATTCTTTCTTGTCTTTAAAGAAATCTATAATTTTTTGATTATCAATTCCTAAGCACACAATTGCTTTTACCTTTCTTTTAACTAATTCCTCAATTTCTGAGTAATCGTTTCCTTTATCCTGTCCACCAACAATCCAAACGGTTGGATTTTTCATGCTTTCCAACGCGTAATATGTTGCATTAACATTAGTTGCCTTGCTGTCGTTGATGAATTTTACACCATCAATTTCAGTTACCAACTCTAATCTGTGTTCAACTGCCTGGAAAGTCATTAGTGAATTTCTAATACTTTCATTATTGATTTCCAATATTTTACCAGCGATTGATGCTGCTAAGCTGTTGGCTACGTTGTGATTTCCTAATAAAGACAATTCATCAAGTTTCATTGAGAAATTATCTTTCAATTTTACTTTTATCTGATCATTGTCTACAAAACCTCCTTCAGACAAGCTTTCTTTTGTTGAAAAAGGGATCATTTTCGCTTTTATCTCTAATTTTTCAAGAATGTTTTTGCTCATTTCGTCATCTTTATTGTAGATGAAAAAATTGTCATTTTCCTGATTTTCAGCTATTCTGAATTTTGCTAATGCATATTCTTCATAGTTGTAGTTGTATTGATCCAAATGATCTTTAGATAAATTCAACAATAAAGAAATATAAGGTCTAAAGTTTTGAATATCATCTAATTGGAAAGAACTAACCTCCAATACATAATATTCATGATTTTCGTCGGCTACTTGCTTCGCAAAGCTGTACCCGATGTTTCCTCCTAGACCTACATTTAATCCGTCATTTTTCAGGATATAATAGATTAGAGAAGTTGTAGTTGTTTTTCCGTTGCTTCCTGTGATCGCGATGATTTTAGCATTGGTAAACTCCGCAGCAAACTCAATTTCAGAAGAAAGTCTGATTCCTTTCAAATGAATTTTATTGATGATCTCTGCTTTTTTCGGAATTCCCGGGCTTTTTACTATCCAGTCTGCATTTAATATTCTTTCTTCGTCGTGGTCTCCTTCTTCAAACTCGATTTCATTTTCTGTTAGAAACTGCTTGTAGTTGTCCTTAATGACTCCTTTGTCTGAAAGAAACACTTCCAAACCTTTCTTTTTAGCCAAATAAGCAGCTCCACATCCGCTTTCTCCTCCTCCTAAAACAACTATTTTCATATTAATTTTGATTTAATGATTGAAAAAATTTCAATATTTGAATCTTTTCAATTTTAAATTAACTTATCTCATTTTCAATGTGATAAGACATACAATTGCTAACATAACACCGATGATTATCATTCTGTTCACGATTTTACTTTCGTGAAAACCTTCTTTCTGATAATGGTGATGTAATGGTGACATCTTAAATAATCTATTGTTTTGAGCATATTCCAGCCCGTATTTTCTTTTTCTAAATTTGAAAACAACTACCTGTAGCATCACAGATATATTTTCTATTAAAAAGATCCCGCACAGCACAGGAATCATTAATTCTTTTCTTAAAATGATCGCTAAAACCGCAATAGCTCCACCCAGCATCAAACTTCCTGTATCGCCCATAAAAACCTGTGCAGGATAGGTGTTGTACCAGAAAAATCCGATCACGGCTCCTACCATCGCGACCACGAAAATGGTGGTTTCACCCATGTTGGGGAGGAACATAATGTTGAGATAATCTGCAAAAATAATGTTCCCGGAAACGTAGGTGAAAAACGCTAATGCAAGCAGTATGACTGTACTTGTGCCTGCTGCGAGGCCGTCAATTCCATCGGTGATATTGGCTCCGTTGGAAACTGCTGTTACAATAAAAATTACGATCGGGATGAAAACGATCCATGCCCATTCGTGAGCGTCTTTGTCATTCATCCAAAACAACATTCCACTATAATCGAATTCGTTATTTTTAGCAAAAGGAACTGTAGAAACAGTGATTTTTTCTGTAGGCATGAAATTTTGCTCTACATTATTTCTGTTCACTACTTTTGCATCTGCATATTTTCTTTTAACCGTAATGTCGGGGTGGAAATACATTGTAACTCCGACAATTAGCCCTAATCCGACCTGTCCTACAATCTTGAATTTTCCACTTAAACCATCTTTATTTTTCTTAACCTTTTTTAAATAATCATCTAAGAAACCAATTGCGCCCATCCAAACCACAGAAACAATTAAAAGAACAATATAGACATTGGTAATTCTCGTGAATAATAAAACCGGAATCAACGTTGCCAAAATGATGATAAGACCTCCCATTGTTGGAGTTCCTTCTTTTTGTTTTTGTCCATCTAATCCTAAATCACGAACCAATTCCCCCATCTGTTTTGCTCTCAGATAGTTGATGATTCTTTTTCCGTAAACAAGAGCTATGGTTAAAGACAACAGAACAGCCATTCCGGCACGGAAAGAAATGTATTTTAACATTCCAAGTCCCGGGACGTGAATTCCATGGTCGGTAAGATATTCGTATAGATAGTATAACATGTTTCTATTTTTTATAAATTATCGATTATAAATTACTTACTCATTAACTTCCAAAGCTCAATAATTACTTCTTTGTCATCAAAATGATGTCTTACATCATTTATCTCTTGATACGTTTCGTGGCCTTTTCCGGCTACCAAGACAATATCTTTAGGTTCTGAGAACTTTATTGCCATCTTTATGGCTTCTCTTCTATCCGGAATTGAAGTGTATTTGCTGAAGTATTGGGGTTCAACGCCTGCTTCAATTTCTTTTATAATTGCTGTCGGATCTTCTGTTCTTGGGTTGTCTGAAGTGATGATCGCCAACGTTGATTTTTTGCTGGCAATATTTCCCATTTCAGGTCTTTTGGAGTGATCTCTGTCGCCCCCGCAACCGAAAACTGTAATCAGTCTTTCATTTTTTGTTCTGATATCATTAATGCTGTCCAAGATGTTTTCTAAAGCATCGGGAGTGTGTGCATAATCTACAATGAAGAAAATTCCACCGTCTGATTTGAAGGTTTCGAATCTTCCGGAAACTCTTTTTAATTTGCTGATCGCCTGTAGAATTTCGTCTTGCTCAAAACCAAGCTCGGAAGCAATTCCGAAAACCAGCAATAAATTGTAAACATTAAATCTTCCTGTTAATGTTGTCCAAAATTCTTTTCCATTAAAATTCAACAGCATTCCGTTGAAATCAATTTCCAGTGATTTTCCATGGAAATCTGCCATTGTCTTCAAAGCATAAGACTTTTTCGTAGCCTTTGTGTTTTGGAGCATAACCATTCCGTTTTTATCATCAACATTGGTGATAGCAATGGCCGTATCCTGAAGTTCATCAAAAAATCTTTTCTTCGTTTTTAAATACTCGTCAAAAGTTTTATGATAATCTAAATGATCGTGGGTAAGGTTTGTAAATCCTGCAACTTTAAAATGCAGACCTTCAATTCTGTTTTGGGAAATTCCGTGTGAACTTACTTCCATGAAAGCAAATTCGCAACCTTCTTCAACTGCCTGAGCTAAAATTTTATTAATCGTAATAACGTCCGGAGTTGTATGTGTCGCCGGAATTATTTTTTCTCCAATTCTGATTTCAACTGTGGAAAGTAAAGCTGAATCGTAACCTAAATTTTTAAATACATCAAAAAGCAGGGTAGAAACAGACGTTTTTCCATTTGTTCCTGTAACTCCGATTAATTTTAATTTTTCAGAAGGATTTCCGTAGAAATTAGAAGCCAAATGACCTAAAGCTTTAGAAGAATCCTTCACTTTAACGTAAGTGATATTTTCATTCAAACTTTCAGGGAACTCTTCGCAAACAATTGTTTTTGCTCCTTTTTCAATTGAAGATGCAATAAATGAATGTCCATCCACAACCGTTCCTCTCATTGCAATGTACAACGAGTTTTCAGTAACCTTTCTGCTGTCGAATACCAATTCCGAAACCTCACGAGTGTTTTCACCGTGAATTTCTAAAACTGTAATTCTGTTTAATAATTCAATTAATTGCATTTTTTGATGCTTTATATTCTTAATAATTTTGATAGGATTTTATCCTGTCGATATTTAATTGTCTTTTCGGAATTTAATATTGAACCCTTCGGGTTTTTTATTATTTAATTTTTTTCCTTTTGGTTTGATAGGATTATCATCCTATCCTTATTTAAATCGTCCCTTTGGGACTCTTTTTTAATTCTGTAGAGACAAATAAATTCTCTGACTTTTACTAATTGTTGTGCCTTCTAGTGGGAACTGTTCTTTAATTCGTCCAACTCCTTTATAATCGACACGATATCCTAGGTTTTCCAATTGTGGGATGATGTTTTTACCAATCAATCCGACTACACTTGGCATTTGTTTATTATTAACTGCTATTTTTACATTAGGTTCAACCATTTTATTAAGGTCAACCTTTTTGTTAACAAGCATTTCTTTTTCAACGTTTTGAGGTGTTTTTAAGAAAGTTTTTCCTGCAATTTCTTTAAACACTGGCGCAGAAACTGTTGCTCCGTAAAATCCTTTTGCTGTATTCGGCTCACTGATCATCACATAACACGTATATTTCGGATTATCAGCCGGATAGAAGCCTGCGAATGATGCACGGTACTTCATTGGGCCGGGCAACCAATATTCAAATCTTGCGGTTCCTGTTTTACCTGCCATTTTTAAATTGGGCGTGAAAATACTTTTTCCTGTTCCTTTCTCAACCGCTTTGGTCAATGCGCTGGTCATCATTTTAATAGCTTTTTCTGAAGCCATTTTATTGACGATAACTTCGGGTTTTGCATTGTACATTACCTTTCCGTCTTTCATGATCTTGTCGATGAATAGAGGTTTTAGCATTTTACCTCCGTTAGCAACTCCGTTATAAAAAGTTGTTAATTGTAATAAATTGATGTTTGAAGAATATCCGTAAGCAATTGAAGCTAATGTTGCAGCATTCCATCTTTTATTTTCAGGAGTTACGATCTTCGGTTTTGTGATTCCCGGAAGCTCGATGTCCATTTTGTCGAATAATTTCCAACGTTTTAGATGATCCAAGAAAATCTGTGGTTTCGCAGCGTAATATTTTGTAATTAATTTTGCTGTTCCAACATTGCTTGATTTCGCTAAAACATCACTGATGTCATAAGTTCCGCCACCGTGACCGTCTGAAATTCTTTGTTTTGCATATACCCAAACTCCGTTTCCTACATTTACGGTTGTATTTTCATCAATAAAACCATCATCCATTGCTGCTAACAACGAGATTGTTTTGAATGTAGACCCCGGTTCGATGTTATCTTTTAGAGCATAGTTGTAAGAATCTTCATATTCTCCATCTTCGGTTCTTCTTAAATTAACCAAGGCGCGAACTTTACCAGTCTGCACTTCCATTACAATTACAGTCCCGTGTTTTGCTTCGAAATTCACAAGTTGCTTCTCTAAAGCAGAGTGCGCAATGTCCTGAATTCTAAGGTCTAAAGTCGTATAAACATCTTCTCCGTCAACAGGTTCCTGAACTTTCCAAAAATCGATTGGTTTCCATTGAGAAGAGTTGATTCTTTGTTCTAATCTTTTCCCGTCACTTCCTGTCAGATATTTTGAGAAAGCGCCTTCAAGACCCGCTTTAAGCTCACCATTATCAATTCCAATAGTTCCGGCACCGATTTCTGAGGTAGCTAATTCTCTTTTATAATTTCTGTCAACGATGAAACCGCCTTTGTTTTTTCCTTTTTTGAAAATCGGAAAGTTTCTGATTCTGTCGTACTCGTCAAAATCCAGACCTTTAACTAAAGCGTAATATTGATTTTTCTTTTTCTTCTGTTCGTCGAATTTTTGTCTGAAATCACCTCTCGATTTTCCAAACATTTTGCTTAAAGAATCCGTTAAAGCTCCGATGTTGTTGCTATAAATCGTGTCTTTCATCGTTTTGAAATCCAGATAAATATCGTAACGCATCACGGTTGTCGCAAGAATAGAACCGTCGGAAGCAAATAAATTCCCACGGGCAGCTTTTAGAGTTGCTTCGCGGTAATTTTTGTTAATGTAGTCGTCTTTAATTTCCTGAACATTGGTGTTTTGAAGAATGATGATCCTTGCAATGAACATTACAAATACGCACAAAGCCACCACTGCGAAGAGGTAGCCCCACCTTAAGGTTCTTTTACGTTTGTTGTCGTATTCATTTTGCTTTTGCATCTGTACTATCCAATTTTATTAATAATTTGTGAGGATGGTTTTCCAGTGTCATCAAAGAATCCCGGGCAACTTCTTTCCCTAACTGAGATTCCATTTTTACTTTAATAAGCTTACTTTGTGCGTAAGCGTTTCGAGATTTGTATTCTTCTGTTTCTTCTTTTAAGGCGTTGACAATTTTAATTTTCTTATTGACGAGATGATTACTGTAAATCATTGCCATCATTAAGATAAACAACAAGAGAAAATACTTATAATGTACTTTGATTTCATCACGATTCAGGAAATTACCTTTTATAATATCTATAAAAGTTAATCTTTTCTGAGGGCGATTTGTTGTTGTTCTTTTTGCCATTTTGGTTGTTTGTTGCTGGTTGTTTGTTGCTGGTTGTTTGTTGCTGGTTGTCGGATTTAAACCTTACAACTATCAACAAACAACCAAAAACTATACTTTTATTCCTGTTCTCATTTTAGCACTTCTTGCTCTTGAGTTTTCTTCAATTTCCTTATCATCAGGAATGATTGCTTTGCTCTTAACCAATTCAAATACTTTTTTATAATTTCCGTAAATGTCTCTTGTAGGTTCCCCTTCGAACATTCCGTTTTTCAAAAATCTTTTTACCAAACGATCTTCCAGAGAGTGGTAAGAAATTACGACCAATCTTCCATCGGGTCTTAAAACATTGTATGCCTGAACAAGCATTTCTTTTAAAACCTCCAGTTCCTGGTTTACTTCAATTCTTATCGCCTGGAAAAGCTGTGCATAAAATTTATTGATCTTATGCGGCGGAAGAAAACTGAAAAGCTTTTTCAAATCTTCCGTTGTGTTGATAGTTTTAATTTTTCTGTGGTGAACAATGTCTCTAGCTAATTTTCTAGATTCTCTTAATTCGCCATAATAATAAAAAATATTAGCCAACTGCTCTTCTTCGTAATCGTTGATTACTCTTTTTGCATCAAGACCCTGCATTACATTCATCCTCATGTCCAAAGGAGCGTTGCTTCTTGTGGAAAATCCTCTTTCTGCTTCATCAAACTGATGAGAAGATACACCAAGGTCGGCAAGAACTCCATCAACCTGAGAAACTCCATACATTAATAAGGAGTTTTCTAAGAATCTGAAATTCTGATTGATCAAAGTGAATCTCGGATCATCAATTGTATTTTTAAGTGCGTCTAAATCTTGGTCAAAACCGTACAGTTTTCCTTTATCGGAAAGTCTGCTCAGTATTTCTTTTGAGTGACCACCGCCACCAAAAGTACAGTCCACGTATGTTCCGTCTGGATTCGTTACCAAATCATCAACACTTTGCTTCAACAAAACGGGGTTATGATACATGTTTAAGTTGTGTTTTTTGTCGCTTTTTTTATTTAGCGGTTATTCTTCATCTAAAGAGCCCATCACGTCTTCGGCAAGGCTGGCAAAATCTTCTTCGTTGGTAGAGATCACTTTTTCGTAAGCGTCTTTGTCCCAAATTTCAAATAATTCTCCGGCGCTGGTAATCACAATATCTTTTTGAAGATTTGCGAAATGCGTCAGGTCTTTTGAAATTTGTAATCTACCGGCATTATCCAATTCTACAGTTTTTACTCCTGCCGTAAACATTCTAATGAAATCAGCATTCTTTTTAATGAATCTGTTTAATTTATTAATCTTGCCCATCAATTTATCCCAAGCATTCATAGGGTAAACTTCTAGGCAAGTTTGGAACACAGATCTTTTGACTACAAACGCCTTGTCATCAAAGTCTTCCATCTGTTTGATCAGAGATGAAGGAACTTTTAAACGGCCTTTGTCGTCAATTTTACACTCATATGTTCCAATGAAATTTTTCATTTGGGACAAATTTATATAATAATTTCCAATATTTCCCACTTTTTCCCACTTTTTGACTTAATGTTAATAAGTTTTATTAATGATTTAATAATATAGATTTAAGTTGTTGATATATTGAGCCTTGAGAATTGTATTATTCAGGCCATAGTAAAGAGATTTTCAAAAAAAGAGTTAAAAAGCACTTTATTATATTATTTTTATTTTAAATTAGGCATATCAAAATATTTTTGAGGTTTAATTTGTATTTTTGCAAGGCTTTATTAAGGCGTTTTATGATATTTAGTACAAAAAAAGAAAAGAAATATACCTTTGTAGAGGCGGGAGAAGGACATCCATTAGTGCTATTGCACGGTTTAATGGGTGGTTTGAGCAATTTCGATAAGATGGTGAATTTTTTTTCAGAGAGAGGATTTAAGGTCTATGTACCTCAATTGCCGATCTATGATTTACCAGTGCTCAATACTAATCTTACCACATTAGCAAAATATATTATAAAGTTTATAGAGAGCCATATCGAAGGGCCTGTAACTATTGTTGGAAACTCAATGGGAGGTCATATCGGGCTTATACTAACTTTGGCAAGACCGGATCTAGTTAATAATCTGGTTTTAACAGGAAGTTCCGGATTATATGAAAGAACATTCGGAGACAGTTTTCCGAGAAAAAATGACAAATCATATATAAGGAAGAAAACTGAAGAGGTTTTTTATGACCCTGCGGTAGCAACTGAAGATCTTGTAGACGAGGTTTTTGGGGTGGTAAATGATAGAATGAAGGGAATAAAGACCGTAATGCTGGCCAGAAGTGCCATCAAGCACAATATGTTGCACGATCTTCCTAAGATTTTGACACCAACGTGTCTGATCTGGGGGAAACAGGATAATGTGACACCTCCGGAAGTTGCAATCGATATGCACAAATTTATTCCAAATTCAGATTTGTTCTGGATTGATAAATGTGGTCATGCAGCAATGATGGAAAAACCGGATGAATTTAATGAAATTCTCTACAGCTGGTTAAAAGATAAAGTTTAAAAAAAATAAATTGAACCATTAAGAGCTTTTCTTAATGGTTTATTTTTCTAAAAATATTCGAAATGGTTATTAAGACTGCAGAATTTGTAAAAAGTAGCGGAAAATGGCAGGAATGTCCGGAACCGACAATCCCTGAATATGCTTTTATAGGAAGATCAAATGTTGGGAAATCTTCATTGATCAACGCGATGATGAACAGGAAAGATTTGGCTAAAACTTCCGGAACTCCAGGGAAAACTCAGCTTATTAATCATTTTATCGTCAATGAAAATTGGTATCTTACCGATTTACCGGGGTATGGTTATGCAAAGGTTTCAAAGGTTCTGAGAAGAGATTTTGAGAAACTGATCAACAATTATATTTTAAACAGGAAAAATCTTGTAAATCTTTTTGTTTTGATTGATTCAAGACATAGTCCACAGAAAATAGATCTTGAATTTATTGAATGGTGTGGAGAAAGCGGTGTTCCGTTTTCAATTGTTTTTACTAAAGTTGATAAACTGAAACCGAATATCGCCATAAAAAATGTAGAAGATTATAAGGCTGAGCTTTATAAAACGTGGGAAGATCTTCCCGAATTATATGTGACTTCTGCTGAAAAGAAAGAAGGTTGCGATGAAATTCTTGATTTTATACAAACCACAAACGACTTTTTAAATAATAATAACGTTAATTTCGATGAGTAATATTATCTGGAAAATTAAAACATTCGAGGAATTTACGGTCCCTGAATTATACGCCGTTTTGAAAGCCCGTATCGATGTTTTTGTGATCGAGCAGAATTGTCCTTATCCTGATTTGGATAATTATGACCAAAAGGCAATTCATATTTGGGCAGAGGAAGATGGAGATGTATTAGCATACTGTAGAGTTTTCGATAAAGGAATTAAATATGATGAAACCTCTTTAGGCAGAGTTTTAACCACAGAAAAAGCACGAGGAAAAAGCTTAGGAAAACTGCTGATAAAATATGCAGTTGAAACCATAGAAAACCGTTTTCATACTTCTGAAATCAGGATTTCTGCACAGGATTATTTATTGAAATTCTACGGAGATTTTGGTTTTGAAGATACCGGAAAAAAATATTTGGAAGATGACATTCCGCACACGGAAATGATCAGAAAATAAAGAAAAGCGAAGAGAAATCTTCGCTTTTTTTGATAATTAAATATATGGAGTGTTTTTATGGTTTTAGTTTTTGATGTTAATTACATCCTGAACAATACGATCTATCAACATATACTTTACTACTTCCAGAATAGTAATAACAACCTCCTCTTGACCCGACATTTAATGAATTACCATTATAAGTACAGCCTTTGCTTTGAGAGTAAGATGATCTTGAGCTGTTAGAGTAAGAAGATCTTGAACTTTTTGATCTGCTTTTTCTAACCTTGTTGCTTTTGCTTTTCTTTGGTTTTTTTGATGAAAATTCAGTTGTTGATGTTATACCGTTTGTTGATGCTGAAAAGCTTGCTGGTAATAGTAGACCTAAGCTTAAAAGACTTGTGAATAGGAGTTTTTTCATGGTTATTAGTTTTAAAAGTTTTTAATTATAATTTTAGAGTATATTTTTCTTTTTTGAAATGCTTTGTTTTTAAAGAGTTTCATTAATGATTTCAGAATCTTTTAAAGATTCGATGTCATAATAAGTGAATTCATCATCACCAGAATACCATTTATATTGTGTTTGTTTAAATCTTAGGTTTAAAAGCATTTCATGTAATGTAGATTGTGTTTCTTGAATATTTTTGTTACTAGCGAAATATCCAGCCGTAAATTGTAAAGTTCTATTTGTTGAACCAATAATTTTAACCTCGATATCATTTACCCAAAGTTTTTCTTTCATTAATTTATAATAGATAAGTCGAAGTTTTGGGAAGGTTTTTATTTGAGAGCTAATTACCTTTTTTTCAAGAGTTTTTGCTAATTTTTGCTCTTCAATATTCTGACTTTCTTTGCCTTCTTTAATATTAGAAGCATATACTTTATAAAGTGCTAGGACTATAACGATTCCATCTACTGAACTTACACTCTTCGTTAAATCAGAGTCTTTTTCAATTCCTTCTATTTCTCTTTCTAACCTTGTTTTTAAATCATTTTTCTTTTCTTCTGTTTTAGTGATTTTTTCAACGGGTGTATCTTTTTTAGGAGAATCATTTTTTGTGCACTTTATTAAGAAAAGGCAAAAAAGAACTAAAAGAATTACTGCTGACTTTTTAGATATAATTTTTTTCATAATTATCGTTTTTAAGAGGAGGGTTAATTTTGATTCAAAAATACAATCCTTTAAAAATCAAACCTTACGGGAATCCGTAAAACGAAAAAACCTTCCAAAAAAATTGAAAGGTTTAATAAAATATGTTTTAAAGATCTCGTTAAATAATCCCCAAATCCTTACAAAAAGCAACCAATTGCTCATTGCTAGTGACTTCCAACGCTTCTTTTAAGCTGTTTAATCTTTTTTCAACACTGCTTAAACTATTAGGTCTGATGTTGTTGTTTTGAAGATATACAGGAATGTTTTTTTGCAAAACTCCCTGTGATAGGAGAGAAACTAAAGTAATATCATAACTAGAAAACTCATAATTATTAAGTTTTTTCACCTCTTTTTTTAGGTCTAATGACAAGTAATTTTCATTAACATAAACAGATGCGATTGCTTTTTTTAATTCTTTTGAGTCATTTCTCGCTTTACGAACATAACCATTGATTTTTGATTCCGTAAAAAGAGAATCAATAACTCCGGATCTATGCTCGGCAGAAAAAACAATCACTTTTAATGAAGGCTGAATTTCCCGTAATTGCTGTACTAATTCTATTCCGTCTTTTATGTTTTGTTGGCGATGATCTTCTTCGTAATAAAGGTCGGTGATCAGCAGGTCGTAGGTATCATTTTCACGGACAGATTTTTTAATTTTGGCTAAAGCATCATCACAATATGAGACATAATCAACCGTTGGAACATTCAATTCTTCAAGCGTTTTTTGTACAGAAATACTGATACTTTCGTGGTCTTCGGATATTAAAATTTTTTTGAACATTGTTTTCTTTTTTTAAATAGGAAATGAAATGGTGATCTTCAATCCTTTTTCGATTTCGGTATCAAAAATAATTTCTCCGCGGACATTCTCAATACGGGAAACCGTACTCGTGAGTCCATTTTTATAAATTAATTCTCCAGAGATGCCTACACCATTGTCTGTGTAATGAATTGTGATAATATTATTTATCTTTTCAAATTTGAATACCACTCTGTCTGCCTGACTGTGTTTTTTCATATTGACCAAAAGTTCTCTAATGATCTGATAAACCTCTTCCTGACCTGATGATTTTAAATCTTTCCAAATGGTCTCATCATTTCCGGCAACATAGGTATTTACTGTTTCATTTTTAAAAGTGGCGATAAGCTTTGATATTTTCTTGCTGAAATCTTCCTCCTTTTCTTGTGAATCTATTTTTTCATAAGAAATATCTCTTGATTTTTCATAGACGAATTCCAGCTCATCCAGCATTTCATCTTTATCAATACTTTCCTGATTTTCAATTTTGGTTATTACTTGATAGATGCCGTTGGCAACGACGTCGTGTACTTTCTTGGAGAGTTTGAGTTGGTTGCTTTTTATTTTTAATTCGTTTTCTTGTTGAAGTCGTTTTTTTCTTTTTTTATTCCAGAAGAAACCGCCAATTAGAATTATTGATAAAATACCTAAACCAATATTTCGTTTTAAAATATCAACTTCCTTTTCTGCATCTTGAAGTTTTAGTTTTTGATTTTCTGCATTTTTTACTTCTACATCATATCTTATTATTGCAAATTGATTTTTAGCTTTATTTCTTGCTGTTTGTAGGCTGTCATTAATAAACTTATACTCTTTGAAATTATTTAAATAATTTTTAGGATCTAAATTTATAATTCTCTGTAATGCTTCTATTTTATCATCAGAAATCTTAATCTCTTTAGCTGTATTTAGTAATTTTATTGCAAATGATAATGATTTTTCTTTATCTCTCTGTGTGAAATAATCAGAGAGGGTTGCAAAGCTTGAATTTAAACCACGAGTATCATTATTTCTATATCTTATTTCTAATGCCTTGTATAGCTCAGGGAGAGGATTGTAATTTTTATTTTCTAATAGTTTAGCTTTAGCTAAATTATTTAGAGCCATAGAATAATTATTGCTATCCTTGGCTAAAACGGCTTTTTGTAGATATTTTTGAGCCATTTTACCATTTCCTTGTAATAATAAGACATCTCCGATATTATTATAGTATACATATTTATTCTCATCAACATTTGCATAATGTAAAGCTTTAATATAATATTCACTTGATTCTTTAAAATCTTTTAAAAAGGATGAAGAAATTGCCATATTATTATAACTAGAGGCAAGAGTACTTTTTACAGTACTGTCTTTTATATTCTTCAATAGTTTATTAGCTTCTAGTGAGGTCTCTATACTACCAAAGTAATCTCCTTTACTAGTTTGTATTATTGCCATATTTACTAAAGATTTGGCAGCACCTGTTGAATCTCTGTTTTTTAAATAATCATTTTTAGCTAAGTTGTAATAGATAAAAGCTGAGTCTGAAATGTTTGAGTTTCTAAATTTTTTAGCTTTTTGATAATATTTATCGGGATTTGTATTTTTAGAAAAAGTTTCCTTTTTACAAGAATTAAAAGCTAGTAAAATTGCTAAAAGGTAAAAAAGATTTTTCATTGAATTAGTTTTTATGCAAAGTAAGAAAAAGGACAGATTTATGCAATCTGCCCTTTTCATTTTTAAGGATTAGTAAATGGAGGAGGTGTTTGTCCTGTATTTCCTGTTATTGGGCCGCCATCGTCTCCCTCTCCGGTTCCTGTAGTTGGGCCACTCGGTCCGTTTTGCACTGTTACGGGGTTTCCGTTATTATCGTTACACGTTGTCGTATTTGCGTTGTTATGTGAGAATGCTAAACCTAGTAGCATTAATATAAACTGGATCATGTTTTCAAAAAATTTATTGTTAAAGCATTCGTGTTCTTCCCTGCGAAACAGATCGCAGATAGTTTTACACGTTTAAAATTTCGAAGCGCTTCTTAAATTTTTTGGGAAGTGAACCTTCAAAAACGGAGGAGAAACATCTGCTTCCCAACCCGGAGTTTTCCTCCGTTTTATCTGGTGATTTTGAAATCAGTTTTGTACATTTGTTTTTGTAATGTTTTGTTTCTCACTGATTTCTGAAGCAAAGATGCGACAATGGGTAAGGCAGGTGTTAGACAAAACATGGACATCGATGGACATCAAATGGACAGGGATTGTGTTACGGAAACCCGTAATGCGACATGGTCAAAAATTAGCTATTTTGTAACTCCTTAAAAACTAACTATGTCCAAGAAAAAACTACTAATTCATGAGGTATTCAGAAAGGCGGAAGAAGAGACCGGAAAAAAAACGAAAAATGGCCTAGCAGCTTATTTATGGGCTTACTTTGATGAGCGTTTTCCGGATTATATTACAGATAAAACTTTGTCTAGGTATTATGACACATTCATACGTGACAATGGAGATCGAAATATAGATACCGATACTTTAGATAAATTCAGTGAATATGTTGGCTATAAAAATTTCGCAGATTTCTCCAGAACTTTCATCAAAAAAGATGATGATGCCAATAAAACCACCGTCAAGATAAGTGTTGATAAAGATGAAGAATCAATCTCTGAGCTACTTTCTAATATAATTATCAATATAACGAACGAGCAAAATTTCAAAATGCCCGAATTCATGAAGAAAAATGGAATGGGGATTATGGAAATGGCTTTGGTGGTCTGTCTTGTCACCGGAAGTGTTATTTTTTCGCACCCAAAGAATAAAACATATGGTTTTGCCGGAATCTTACCATCGATGGAATGTATGTATTGGGATGGAAGCGAATATAAAATGGTAGATTGTAATGATAAGAACCCTCTGTTTGATCATAAAATTCCTGTGGATAAAGTAGAATTACAGTTTTTTAAAAGAATTTTGAGAAAAGATACTTTGACCTATGAAAATGCGATTGGGAAAACATGGTATTCAAAATATAATGGTGAAGTAGAGTTTTTTACAAAAGACGGAACAGATCCCGACACTGGGCGAGAACTAAGAAAATCAACGCCTCTTATGTTAGAAAAATATGCTTTTCAGCAATCAGATTCCATAGAAGTAGAATGATAAATTTTGAACATAAAAAAACCACAAAAGCATTGTAAACTTTTATGGTTAAAAATAAACTTTTGATTGATTTTTATTCTGCATTCAACATTCCCAATTCTCCGAAATGTTTTTTGAATTTCTGGATTTTAGGACCTACAACAGCACTGCAATAAGGCTGAGTGGGATTTTCATTATAATATCCTTGGTGATATTGCTCTGCTGACCAGAATTTCTCGAATTGTGTTAGTTCTGTAACATAAGTTCCAGCCCATCTTCCTGAAGCTTCAGAAACTATTATAGCTTCTTCGGCTTTTGCTTTTTCAGCATCATCTTTATAATAAATTACAGAGCGGTATTGAGTTCCGATGTCATTCCCTTGTCTGTTTAATTGAGTAGGATCGTGAAGAAAGAAAAATACATCCATTAATTGCTCATAAGAAATGATTTTAGGATCATAAGTGATCTGTACCACTTCCGCATGACCTGTTTCTCCTGTGCAAACTTCTTCATATGTCGGATTATCTTTATGACCTCCGGAATATCCTGAAAGTGCAGATTCAACACCTTTCAGCATATTGAAACAGCTTTCTACACACCAGAAACATCCGCCTCCGAAAGTAATTGTTTCTAAATTATTGTTATCCATTTTAGGTTGATTATTGTATTAAAAAAACTAATCAAAAGTAAGAAAAAGTTTTTCATTTTAGGTTGAAAAGAGGGGTTTAAACACAAATAACACTAATAGATTTCACAAATAATCACAAGAAAAATATAACGTAAACATCTGTGTAAATCTGTGAGATCTGTGGGAGGTTTTTAAACACTAATAACACTAATTTTTTCACAAATAAACACAATGATCCTTGTCAAGGTTTTAAACCTTGACAAGGATTTTACATGTAAAATAAATATAACGCAAACATCTGCGTAAATCCGTAAAATCTGTAGGAGATTAAAAAAACAAAAAGCACCCTAAAAAGGATGCTCAATATATTTTAAAATGTTTTTCAATTACTTTTCCCAAACCAAAGCACTTGCTCCTAAAATAGCAGCATCGGCTTCGTCAAGTTCACTGAAAACCAATTTCACTTTATTTCTAAAAATCGGAAGAAGATTTCTTTCCATATGAAGTTTAGCGGGCTTTAAGATGAAATCTCCGGCTTTAATTACTCCTCCAAATAAAAGAATAGCTTCCGGTGAAGAGAACATGACAAAATTTGCCAATGCTTCCCCTAATTTCTGACCTGTATATCTGAAAACCTCAATAGAAATCGGATCACCTTTCAAAGCACATTCGTGTACCGTTTTTGAGTTGATCGATTCTTCAGGAAACTGACTCAACATAGATTCCGGGAATTCTGCTCTCATCTTTTTTGCTGTGATCGCGATTCCTGTTGCAGAAGCATAAGCTTCCAAGCTTCCTTCAGATCCAGTACTCCAGTGTTTTCTTCCGCCTGGTTTTACAATCGTATGTCCAAGTTCACCTGCAAATCCATCATGCCCGTAGATCAATTTACCACTTGAAACAATTCCACTTCCTACGCCTGTTCCCAATGTGATCATGATAAAGTCTTTCATTCCGCGAGCCGCTCCGAAAAGCATTTCACCAAAAGCTGCAGCATTAGCATCATTAGTTATTGTAGTAGGTAAACCAAACTTTTCAGTCATTAATTTACCAAATGGGATGACGCCTTTCCAAGGTAAATTGGGAGCCTGTTCTATTGTTCCGGTATAGTAATTTCCGTTGGGAGCGCCTACACCAATTCCGTCAAAGTTTTTCTCTTTTCCGTAACTATTGATGAGCGGATGCACTTTTTCGTACAAAGCATCTATGAATTCTTCAACCGTCGCATATGCGTCAGTGCTTAGATTGCCTTTTTCAAGAACTTCACCTCTGTGGTTTACAACACCGAATTTGGTCGTTGTACCTCCAATATCAATTCCTAGGGCAACGTGTTTTGATAAATCTATTAATGACATTTCTATTCTTATAAATTCTAAAGGGTTAAAATTATAAAAAAGATTGTATTAATGAATTATTAACGAAACATTTATTAAAAAAAGTTTTTAAGCTGTTTTTACCGTTTTCTTTTTTCTTCTTCCCCACCAAACAAGGAAGCCAGTGACTGGTAATGAGGCACATATCAAACTTACAATGAATGCAATGATCTTTGTAGGGAGTCCTAAAATAGATCCAACGTGAATATCATAATTGGCTCCAACTGTTTTTTCACCAAAATTTTTGTCTTTCATGTCGTGAGTATGAAGCAGTTCACCTGAATTTTCGTCAAAAATTAAACTGCTGCTTTTATGATAAGAGTAAGACAAATGTTTTACATAAACTTCGAAATTCGGATGTTCGTGATCATCCATGTGCGGATGTCCAAGATCGAGTGCGAAACCATAAGAATCAGGATATTTTGCTCTAACTGTATTGCTGATCTTGTCTAATGTATCTTCAGTTCTTAATTCAATCGGAGCTTTTGTTTTGATATGAGAGAAATCCGGATATTTTGTTTCACCTCCTGAGAAGATCACATAAATCGTTGCCTGAACGACAAAGAATGCATAAAATAATCCTGTGAGTGAGAAGATCAAAGCAAAAATTGAGGCGTAAAAACCTAAGATATTATGAAGATCATAGTTTTTTCTTTTCCAACTTTTGATATTCTTCCATTTGAATGAAAAACGTTGCTTTCTCGCTGCTTTGTTTTTAGGCCACCATAAAATGATTCCTGATATCAGCATGATGACGAAGATGATAACAGGGATTCCCACAACATATGTTCCCCAATCCTGCTTCAACAAATAACTCCAGTGAATCATTTTTACGATCTGGAAGAAACCGTTTTTTTCGTCGTAGGTTCTTAGAACTTTTCCGTCATAAGGATTGACGTAAGCGACTTTATAGATAGGAAATTCATCAAAATAATTCCACGCATCGGTATTGTGTTCGTACCAATAGAATTGATAGGACATTTTTTTGTCGATAGGAATATTTACCCAGTGAATTGGGTATTTTTCTTTTACCTGAGCATCCACCGATTTTTCTAATACACGGATCGGAAGAATCTGTTTTTGATCGATATTTTGTTCATTATGATAGATGACATCTTTTCGAGTAATATTCTCAATTTCGTCTTTAAAAACATACAAAGCGCCAGTAATGGAAATGATGAAGATCAAAAATCCAATACCTAAACCAAACCACAAATGTAGTTTTCCTGTCCATTTTTTAAATATGCTTGGCTTTTTTTTGTGATGTTTCTTCTTCATAATTTCTTAAAGTTCGACAAAGATAAGTTTTTAATTTTTATTTAGAATGTTTATAATTAACAAGCTTGAAATAGAAAATATTATTCTTTTTTATTAAATAATTTAGTTTTTTTTGACGCAAAGTTTTATGTTGCTGAATGATTTATTTAAGAGAGCAAAGAAGAATCAACCAAGTTGATTTGATGAAGCTGTATTTTCAAGCTTCGCAAAGCAAATTTTATTTGCCTTTGCCTCCTAAAAAATAAAAAGTATGTAATAAAATCTTTGCGTTAAAAAATAAAATTCAAACAAATGAAACCTTGCATCATCAATAAAAGTCTTTTACACAACTCATAAAAGTCAAGATGAGTTGTAGGCTTAGATACTTATAAGATGACAAATATTGTGGATATTCCAAATGTTTAAATTAATGACTGCGTATTAGCCCCGATTGCAACGACATCCTTTTTCTTAAATGGCTTTGAAAAAAAGCGCTGGCGAAAAAGATATAGTGGAAAGCGGGAAAAAGCTTCAAACAAAAATTTAAATAAACTTTTAATTAAAATTTATACTCAACCATAAACGTTCCTCTTAATCCTAACGAGTTGGTAAAGTCGGCGTCTCTTGCCGCCCACCAGGCAATTGCAGGCTGATAGGTTTTGTTGAAAAGGTTTTCGATACCTAAAGAAACTTTCCAGTTTTGGTTCACTTCATAGCTTGATTTTAGGTTAAAAACGGTGTATTCAGGAACTTTTCCTTCTCCGTAGGCGTATAAACCTTTGGCATTAGGCTCGAATCTGTTTTGAGCAAAAGCATGTAACATATCAAGACCTACAGATAAAGACTGAATCGGTCTTACCTGAACATATGCTAAAACTTTCGGCGCAGAAATCCTGCTGTTGTTGATTTTGGCTGAATAATCTCCGTCATCTTTTATAGAGGTAATTCCTTCCATCCAGCTGTAGCTTCCTCCGAAATTGATCCATTTAGTGGGCGTGAAATGTAAAAATCCTTCTACACCATACACGACTTCCGGTGATCTTTGGATTGTTAACGCTCTGTCAGGGCTTTGAACAAAGGTTGCTCCCAACTTGGAAG
Organism: Chryseobacterium glaciei; assembly: GCF_001648155.1. Taxonomy (NCBI): domain Bacteria; kingdom Pseudomonadati; phylum Bacteroidota; class Flavobacteriia; order Flavobacteriales; family Weeksellaceae; genus Chryseobacterium; species Chryseobacterium glaciei. Next base: position 2,194,264 of record NZ_CP015199.1, read on the forward strand.
TACTTACATAAGACGTAATCTCATAATTAACCCATTTTGCAATCTGCCCAGTCGCTCCAAATTCATAATTGTTGACAATGATTGGCTTTGTTTCAAGATTTTGGATGGTTCCTTCAGTTGAGGTTCTTAAAATTCTTCCTAATTCATTGATCGAGTAAGCCTGGGAAAAGCTTCCGAAAAGATTAAGCATTGGATTGATGTTGTAACGAACACCGATATTTCCAACTAAAGCATTGTATTTTAGATTTCCGCCTGTTACAAAAATACTTTTGGTGAAAGTTCCGTCACTTTTAACAGTAGAAAGTGTATTGAAATCTCCAACTTTTACAGCAATGTTTTCATATCGTAAACCTCCTTTTATGGTTAATTTTTTCATTAAATCAACTTTAACCAAAAGGAAAGGGGCGATGTTGGTCATGTTCATGTCCGGAGTCCAGTAACGGCCGTCTTCCAGTTTTTGAACGGTTTGATCATTCAAAACATCTAGTCCGTAGATCATTTCACCCTGAGAATTTTTACCACTCCATAATTGAGTATCGAAATTGGCTCTGGCACCTGTCTTTTTTGAAATAACATTCGACTGGCCACCATTCAGGAAAGTATCGCTGTATCCGTAAACGGTTCTGAAATCCTGTAAATAAAGGTTTACGTTTAATGAAGTTCCTTTCCACAGATTTTTGTTGTCATAGCTTAATTTGAAGTTATGATTTCTTGGTGTTCCCTGTGGAGTTGTTTCCAGATTTTTTCCTTCTCCTTCTCCAATCGTTGGGGTAACGCCGTATTTTCCTGTTTTTAAGCCTAAATTTAAATCAGATTTGGCAGCATAACCGATGTAGGAAGCTTCGACTCTTTGATTATCATTAATAGCGTAGCCTAATTTCAACATTCCGTTGTAGTTGTTCATCTTGGCTGTGCTGTACGTCGGACTAAGATTTACGCCATCTGCATCTTTCATAAACCCTGTTTTTTCATAAGCCAATGAAACTACGTAATCAAACTTGCTGATCTTTCCAGATAAAAGCTGACTTGCTCTGTAGCCTAATGTCCCGCCGTATTGCTGACCGGTAATTCCAAACTGGGAAATTCCCGAGATCTTCTTGTCGGATTTGCTTCTTCTTGTAATATAATTGATAATTCCTCCATCTGCACCGTTTCCGTAGATGGAAGAAGCTCCTTTAATCACCTCAATTCTTTCGATAACTGAAGGGTCGATAGATCTTAAATCTCTCGCTCCGTTTCGAAGTGGAGTAGACTGTGGAATACCATCAATTAAAACCAAAACCTGGCGTCCGCGAAGTGTTTGTCCTGTATTGGAAGTTTGTCCTGAGCTTGTTGCCAAACTCGGAACCGTATATTGTAAAATGCTTGTAATATCTGAATTTACAGTTAATTGTGACTGAACCTGTTTTTCACCAACAACGGTTATAGAACTCGGTATTTCTTTAATATTTTCTCTCTTTCTGGATGCCGTTAAAACAACCTCATCTACATCTTTTGTATTAATGCTGTCTTTTACTTGTCCAAATGCTGAAATAGTAGCTAAACAAGCTACAGATAGAGTTAATTTTTTCATTATAGTGTCTTAATTCCTTTTTTCTTTTGTTTCCCAAGCCATACTAAAAAGCCTGTTACTGGCAATGATGTGCAGATAAGTCCTGCGATAAACCAAATAATTTTCCCGAACAGTCCAAAATATGATCCTGTGTGAATATCATAATTGGCGTTGGCGTATTTTTCTGCGTTGTTTAATTGTTGATGAGGTTTATTGGCCAATAATTTCCCTGAATATTTATCAAAAACCAATTGATTTCTGATGGCAAATTTTCCATCTTCACCATACACGGAAACCGGAATGTTTTTTAAATCTTTCCCTTTTTTATTTTTTCTGTTTAATGGAATTCTAAAACTTGATGAGGTAGCGTATAGTTTTCTTGATTCGCCTGCGGTAAGGTCAAATATTGCATTATTCTTTGCTAAAAGTGAGTCGGGAGATTTGATTTCTTTTTCTTTTGGAAGTTCCAAAGAGCCCGATAATGTAAGATTAAAAGCATTTTTCACCCAAGGATAAGCGAAATAAATTCCTGACAAGCTTAGTATTAAAGCAATAAACGAAGCGTAAAATCCTAAGATATTATGAAGATCGTAGTTTTTGCGTTTCCATGTTTTTACGTTTTTCCAATCGAAAGAAAAACGTCCTTTTCTCATCTTTTTATTCTGTGGCCACCAAAGAATGATTCCTGTAATGAGCATAATGATAAAAAGTACGACTGGAATTCCTACCACATATTTTCCCCAATCTGAATTTAATAGCAAACTCCAGTGAATAGCTTTTAAGATAGGGAAGAGGTCATATTTTTCATTATAAATTCCAAGAACCTGACCTGTGTATTGATTAACGTAAATTAATTTGTTGATTTTAACTTCATCAAAATAATTCCATGCTTTTTTATCCTTTTCGTAATAGAGAAATTCATAAGATTTGTTCTTATCTAAAGGAATTTCAACGGAACTGATTGGATACTTTTCATTGATTTCCAAAGCAACTTTTTCACGAAGAACTTCAATGGATAATGGTTGCTTAGTAATTGTCTCAGCTTTTACAAAAATGGCTTCTTGTCTTAGCTGATTCTGAATTTCATCCTTAAAAATATACATTGTTCCCGTCAAAGAAACAATAAATACAATAAGCCCAACGGACAAACCAAACCACAAATGCAGTTTGGCAGACCATTTTTTGGTTGAAGAAACTTTCTTCTTATGATGATGTTTTTTCTTCATATCAAAAAGTTAACCTTTTGAGGGGTTAACTTTTGTTTATTTAAAATTTGTATCCTATTGAAAGTCTGAAGTTTCTTGGTGCTTCTGCTTGATAGTAGTAATAATTTGCGTAAGGTGAACCTGAGTATAAGTATCTGTTGAATACATTAAATACATTTAAACCAACTCTGAATTTAGAATTTTCCCAAGATGCACCAGCATCAAATTTCACATAATCATTCATCTGTTGAGTGTTTGTTCCTCCCCAGTCCCAGCTACTTCTATCGCCAAGATAAGTTCCTCCGAAGCTTAATCCGAATCCTTCTAATATTCCATCAGTGAAAGTATAATTTAACCAAGCATTTGCTGTATGTTTAGCGTATCCTGGAACTCTTTTTCCTTCAGGGTTGTTTTGTGGATCGTTAGATTCTATAATCTTATTTTCTGTAAATGCGTAGTTGAAGATAGCATTAAATCCTTTTGTAATTTCACCTTTCAAATCAAATTCTACTCCCTGAACTCTTGTTTTTCCAAGTAAAATTGAAAATTGTTCAAGTGGACTATTTGCAGGATCATTTACTGTAGAATTGTTTTTGATAATGTTATATGCAGATAAAGTTGTATTCCATTTTCCACCAAACCAATCTTTCTTTACCCCAACTTCCATGTTATTTCCTGTAATTGGTTTCACTGTACTTCCGTCTCTGAATATTGCAGCTTGTGGTACAAATGCTTGATCATATAAACCATATACTGACATGCTTTCATCAATAGAATAGCTAATACCAATACGAGGAGTTATTTTGTCAGCTTCAGATTTAGTCCCATAATTATTTTCTTTTACGGTTGTGTAACGTGCTGCAAGAGTAAGTCTTAATTTATCATCCAAAAAGCCTATTTCATCTTGTAAATACAATCCAGTATAGTTCTGCTCGATAGTACTTCCTGCTCCAGCTCTAACTGAAAGAGGTTTGGTTGTTCCGTCAAAAGGAAGGTAGTTTTTTGTATTATTGGGACCGTAATAATTTCCCGTACCATTAATATCGTAGTTATTAGTATTTAGATTATACCAATAGTTATGATCAGCAGCTTGAGTATAATCATCATTCTCATTATATTTATCAAGGTTATATCCTTGGGACCAGTCTGCCATGTACTTTTTGCTTCCCAAATCTAGTCCTGCCAAGATTTTATGAGAAACTGAACCTGTTTTTACAAAACCATTTAAGAAAACTTGTCCGAATTTCATCGTGTTATCCGCTTCCCAATATCCAAGGCGGCGAATCATATAGTTTCCTTCAAAACTGCTTGGCCAAAGATTGCTTCCCATCGTATATTCATTCACATACGTTAATTGAGAAGTTAATTTCCAGTTTTGGTTGAAGTTATGTTGTAGATTTATATTTACCGTGTTGTTATCTACTTTTGTTGGATCAATACCTGGATCTGTAGCTGTATATCCAACAGGTTTTGTTGCATATCCATCAAAACTGAATACATAGGCAGAACCTACTTCAGACATTTTTGCCTTTTGATAGATGTATTCTGCTGTTAAAGTTGTTTTATCAGAAAGTTTAACTTTTAATGAAGGATTGATAATATATCTATCATTGAATTCATAGTCTCTAAAACTGTTTTTGTTCTGAGCCATTAAATTCAATCTAAAAGCTACTTTATCAGTAATTTTAGTATCAATATCAGCTTCTCCTCTATACATATTGAAGCTTCCAAGAGTTACTCTTGCAGAACCGTTTAAAGATTGTCCTGTTGGCTTTTTAGTTACGATATTGTAAATACCGCTTGGCTCTCCGTTTGACATTAAGAATCCTGATGGTCCTTTAATGAATTCGATGTGATCTACGAAAGACATATCTTCACTTAGAGGTCCCCAGTTTGAAGTTACATTTACTCCGTTCATGAAAGCTGCTGCTCTGGATCCTCTCATGTTTACTCTTGTATACATGTCTCCCCAGTGCTCTAATCTTTGTGCTCCGGCAACGTTACGAAGAACACCATCGCTCAAAGTTGTTACCTGCTGATCTTCTAGCGCTCTGTTTGTAATGATTGAAATATTTTGTGGAATTTTTATCAACGCTTCATCTAAACGCATTGAAGATGAACCCTCTTTTTCTACATATTTCTTGTAATATTTCCCATTTACAATTACTTCTTCAATATCATTAGACTTGATAGAATCTTTTTCCTGCGCAAAAGTCAACATAGACCCCAACAGTGAGGCACAGATCAGTACATTTTTCATGAAAGTCAAATTTTCTGCAAATATATTGTTTTTAATTATTCTAAATAAATTTTCGAATTGATATTTATCATACGAATGTTATCCATTGAATAACAAAAAACCGCTCCAAGCAGTGCTGGAGCGGTTTCTATTCTATAATTAATTATTTCTTAAGCAGGAATTTCTCCTTTGTATAAGAATGAAATAATTTCTTTGTTTAATTTATCAATCATTTCGCTGAATAAGTGGAAAGATTCTTGTTTGTAAATCACCAACGGATCTTTTTGCTCGTAAACAGCTCCCTGAGAAGATTTTCTTAGATCATCCATCTCACGTAGGTGAAGTTTCCAGTTTTCATCGATAATTGATAAAGTGATATTCTTTTCAAAATCGTTGATCAAACTTTCACATTGAGTATCGTGCGCTTCTTTAAGATCAGCTACAATAGTCATTGTTTTGTGTCCGTCTGTGAAAGGAACCTGAATCATTTTAAACATTGAACCTTGATTTTGGAATACATTCTCAATAATAGGAAATGATTTCTCTTTCAATAAGTTCAGTTTCATGGCATAATCCTCCTGAGCAGCTTTGAATAAAATATTCGTTAATTCCGGAACTTGTTTGTTACCAAAATCACTTTCAGAAACAGGAGAAGCCATTGTGAAATGTTTGATTATTTCAAATTCAAAATCTTTATAACTTCCGTTTGCTTTTCCTTTTGAAACGATAGAGTTAGAAACATCGAAAATCATGTTAGTGATATCGTATTTCAAGTGATCTCCGAATAAAGCGTTCTTTCTTCTCTTGTAGATTACGTCACGTTGTTTGTTCATAACGTCATCATATTCAAGAAGTCTCTTTCTTGTTCCGAAGTTATTTTCCTCTACTTTTTTCTGCGCTCTTTCGATAGATTTACTGATCATTGAATGCTGAATAACTTCACCATCTTTATGACCCATTCTGTCCATCATTTTAGCGATTCTTTCAGAACCGAATAGACGCATCAAATTATCTTCAAGAGACACATAGAACTGAGAACTTCCCGGATCTCCCTGACGTCCCGCTCTACCTCTTAACTGTCTGTCAACACGTCTTGAATCGTGTCTTTCAGTACCGATAATTGCTAAACCTCCATTTTCTTTTACTTCTTTAGCCAATTTAATATCCGTACCACGACCTGCCATGTTGGTTGCGATGGTTACGGCTCCTGGCTGTCCTGCTCCGGCAACGATTTCCGCTTCCTTCTTGTGAAGTTTCGCGTTCAATACCTGGTGCGGGATTTTTCTTAATTGAAGGGCTTTTGAAAGCAACTGAGAAATTTCAACAGACGTTGTACCAACCAATACAGGTCTTCTTGCTGCTGTTAATTTTTCAATTTCTTCAATTACCGCATTATATTTTTCTCTGTTAGTTTTGAAAACTAAATCTTGTTTGTCGTCTCTTAAAATAGAACGGTTGGTAGGAATTACTACAACATCTAATTTGTAGATTTCCCAAAGTTCGCCTGCTTCAGTTTCAGCAGTACCCGTCATTCCCGTAAGTTTGTTGTACATACGGAAGTAGTTTTGAAGCGTTACCGTTGCAAAAGTTTGCGTTGCAGCTTCAATTTTCACGTTTTCTTTAGCTTCAATCGCTTGGTGTAGACCGTCTGAATAACGACGACCTTCCATGATACGACCAGTTTGCTCGTCAACGATTTTTACTTCACCATCAATTACTACATACTCATCATCTTTTTCGAATAATGTATATGCTTTCAATAACTGACTCATTGTGTGAACACGCTCAGATTTTTCAGCAAAATCAGAGAATAATTTTTCTTTAGCCTCGAATTCTTCTTCTTTAGTTAAATTTTTAGCTTCAACTTCAGCGATTTCAGTTCCGATATCAGGAAGAACGAAGAAATTATTATCCTCATTTCCCTGAGACATGTATTCAACACCTTTGTCTGTAAGATCAACCTGATTGTTTTTCTCCTCGATAACGAAATAAAGATCTTTATCTACGATCGGCATATCACGGTTGTTATCCTGCATGTATTGACCTTCAACTTTTTGAAGCAATGCTCTGTTTCCGCTTTCTGATAAGAACTTGATTAATTGTCTGTTTTTAGGCAAACCTCTGTAAGCCTGAAGTAATTTGAATCCTCCTTCCTTAGTATTTCCTGCAGCAATTAATTTTTTAGCTTCACCGAAAATTGCAGAAACGGTTTTCTTTTGAACTTCAACAATTCTGTCGATAGAAGGTTTAAGAACATCAAATTCTTGTCTGTCTCCCTGAGGAACCGGACCAGAAATAATCAATGGCGTTCTTGCATCATCTACCAAAACAGAGTCAACCTCATCCACGATAGCAAAGTTTAATTCTCTTTGTACCAATTCTGAAGGTGAAGTTACCATATTATCTCTCAAATAATCGAAACCGAATTCGTTATTTGTTCCATAAGTAATGTCTGAATTGTATGCTTTTCTTCTTCCATCTGAGTTCGGTTGGTGATTATCAATACAATCGATATTCATTCCGTGGAACTGATACAATGGACCCATCCAAGCGGAGTCTCTTTTTGCAAGATAATCGTTCACCGTTACGACGTGAACTCCTCTTTCAGGAAGTGCATTTAAGTAAATAGGTAATGTTCCTACCAAAGTTTTACCTTCACCGGTAGCCATTTCGGCAATTTTACCGCTGTGAAGAATAACCCCTCCAATAAACTGAACATCATAGTGGACCATATCCCAAACTACAGGAGTTCCGGCTGCGTCCCATGAGCTTTTCCAAACAGCTTGGTCTCCTTGGATTTCAACGAAATCCTTAGTTGCAGCAAGTTCTCTGTCCATTTGAGTGGCAGTTACACGGATCTCTCCGTTTTGTGCCCATCTTCTTGCTGTTTCTTTTACTAATGCAAAAGCTTCAGGAAGAACCTGGCTAAGAACTTTCTCCTCGATTTCGTATGAATCTTTCTTAAGAGACTCAATTTGTGAGAAAAGAGCTTCTTTTTCATCAACATTGGTCGAATTTTTTATCTGCTCTTTAATTTGTTCTATCTGCGCTGTGATGGTACTTGTTGCTGTTTTTATTTTATTTTTAAATTCAGCAGTTTTCTCTCTTAAGCCATCATCAGACAATTGCTGAATGTTTGGTTCAACAGCTTTGATTTTTGTTACAACTTTTTTTACTTCCTTTAGGTCCTGCGCTTTCTTGTCTCCCAAAAACCCTTTAAGAACTTTGTTTAAAAAACTCATAAATTTTTACTTTATGCCTAAAGCGATATGCTTTAAGCGTTTTACTAAATACGCTTACTGCGCAAAAATTGATATTATAAAAAGGGAAATAAGCTTTAAGCCTATTGCCTAAAGCTCATGCCTTATTTAATATTCGTCTTCGTTCCAAAGATAATCTTCGTCCGTAGGATAGTCTGGCCAGATCTCGTCGATGGCTTCGTACATTTCCCCTTCGTCTTCAATAGCCTGAAGGTTTTCCGTTACTTCCATGGGTGCACCAGTTCTGATTGCATAATCAATAAGTTCAGCCTTTGTCATTGGCCAAGGTGCGTCACTTAGATATGAGGCTAATTCTAATGTCCAGTACATAATATTCTATTTTTTTTGCAAAAGTATAAAATTAGCTTATATTATACGCTTTTTTATACTTGATTTTCAATTCTTTTTATTAATTTTTTACTCATTGCACGTCACAGATTGTATTACAGCTATGTCAGCAACTTGTTCGATGTCATTTTCTCAAAAACCATTCCACAAATTTTTTTATGCCATTTTGGAAGTCTGTGGTTGGTTTATAATCAATTAATGTCTTCGCTTTTCCTATATCAGCATTGGTTTTTTGGACATCTCCGGGCTGCATTGGCAGAATTTTTTTGATGGCAGTTTTTCCGAGAGCCTGTTCAATTGTGGAAAGCATTTCGTTTAGATTAATTACCTGACTTTCTCCAAGATTAATAATCTCATATACTTTTGAATGGGTTTCCAGATAGCTGATAGATTTAGTAATTCCATCAATAATATCATCAACGTAGGTATAATCTCTTGCGGTGTTTCCATCGCCGTAGAAAGGAATTTCCTGATTTTCAGAGATTAATTTTGTGAATTTATGTATCGCAAGATCAGGCCGTTGTCTTGGGCCGTAAACCGTGAAGAACCTTAGTTGAATCATGTCGATATTATATAATTGATGATAAACATGACCTAAAATCTCCCCACATTTTTTTGTTGCAGCATACGGTGAAATAGGATTATCTACATTATCAGTTTCTGCAAAAGGAATTTTTTCATTGTTTCCGTAAACGCTTGATGAAGAAGCACACACGAATTTTTTAATATTGAATTCTTTACACAGTTCCCAAAGATTCATTGTTCCGCGAACATTCACTTCTTCATATTCTAAAGGTCTTTCGATGGAAGGACGAACTCCGGCAAGTGCGGCCAGATGAATGATCAAATCAATCTTATGATTTTTAAATATTTCTTCAAGGCCGTTTTTATCCCGAATATCCTGATAATATAAAGTATAATTATTTGATTTTGAAAGGGAAATTAAATTTTTAATATCAGTTTCTTTATCAGAAAAGGTAAAATCAGAAAAATTAGCGATTGATTCTAACGTATTTTTAATTTTTATCTGATAATCATAGAAATTATCAAAATTGTCAATGTTTATGACAGAATGTCCTTCTTTCAATAATTTTTCTATCAAATGAGAACCAATAAATCCGCTTCCTCCTGTTACAAGATATATCATCAATGTTTTTTTATGAGTACAAAAATATAAATTTCCTTTGGGAAAAATATAATCATTAAATTTACTTAATAAAGTAATATAAAATTAATATGCAGTTTCAAGGGCAAATTTTAAAGATGACGAGTTTCGATGCTCAGCCAATTCAGTATTATCTTAACCTTTCGGGTGATCTTATTCACATGAACGAATTGCTTGGAAAAGAATTGACGATAAAGCATACAGGATTCCAATGTGTGAATTGTGGAAAAAATAAGCCTATTTACAGAATGGGATTTTGCAAAAGCTGCTTTTTTGAAAGTCCTTATGCAAGTGATACAATCATTCGTCCGGAACTTTCCACGGCACATCTTGGCGTTGGCGAACGTGATTTGGAAGTGGAAAAGCAAATTCAGCTTCAGCCTCACACTGTTTATTTGGCTTATACAGGAGATGTAAAGGTGGGGGTTACAAGAAGTTCGCAAATTCCTACAAGATGGATCGATCAGGGAGCCACTTTTGCGCTACCGATTGCCAGAACAGAAAATCGTTATGAAGCTGGAATGATAGAAGTTGCCTTAAAAGATCATCTGCCAGATAAAACAAATTGGAGAAAAATGCTTCAGGATGATTTTGAGGGAGAAATAGATCTTGCTGATTTTCAACAAAAAATAAAAGAATATTTTCCTGAAGATTTCCAAAAATTCTACAGCGAAGGTGAAAATGTATCGAAATTCGATTATCCTTATGAAAAACCTGAAAAAGTAACTTCATTTACTTTAGACAAAAAACCTGAGTTTACAGGGAAGTTAGTTGGAATTAAAGGACAGTATTTAAGCTTTGAAGGGGGAGATTTTATTAATGTAAGAGGACATGAAGGGTATGTTATTGAATTGGATGTAAAAAATTAGGCACATATTTAGATGTAATTAAATTAAATCGTAAAAATGAAAAAATGGGTTAAAAAGTTACTAATTAGCCTCGGGGTTCTGATGGTGATTTTCTTGCTGGGAAACTTCGGCTTAAATTTTTGGCTTAAAACCCAACTTCCTAATTATATCAAAAAAAATACGGATTATAAGGTTTCCTACAAAACATTAGATGTAGATCTCGGGACAGGAAATATCCTTTCAACCGGAATTACAATCAACAGTAAAGATCCTCAAAATACAGATGTTATAGGTCTTCAAGGAACGATTGATACCTTAAAAATCGATCGTTTCGGGATTTACGATGCTATTTTCAATAAGCAAATAAGTTCTTCCGATTTGTTATTAGGAAGTCCTAATTTGAACATAATTCTCGCAAAACCGGCTGATAAAAAAACTGGTAAAAAAAAGAATCCTGTATTGTTTGAAAATATCAGGATTAATAATGGAACTATTAATGTTTTCAGAGATACAAAACAAAAATTTTTATCTGTTCAAAAGCTTGATCTTTTTGTTGAAAATTTACAGATGACAGAAGAATCTGTAGAAAATAAATTACCCGTTGTTTTTGACAAATATCATATTAAAGGAGAGAATTTTTTCTTCCGCCCGGATAATGTTTATGCTTTAAAAATCAATAAAATAAAAACAACTAACGGGCAAGTAGCTATAGAGAATTTCAGACTTATTCCGTTGTTGACGATTAATCAGTTTAAAAGATTTTACCCCAAAAAAGCGAAACTTTTTCAGTTTGATATTCAAAAAATGAATTTCAAGGATATTATTTTAAAAAGTAATGTTGTTTCTCTGGCGAATGCGGATTTTCAGAATCCTAAACTTTTAGTTTATACGACCAATACTGTTCCTGTTAAAGTAGAAAAACCTCTCAATTTTGAGCTTAATCTTGAAGATATAAAATTAAATAATGCGACCGTAAATGTTGTAAAACCTGATGGAAGCAATCTTTTATCTGCAAAAAACCTTAATTTAGATATCAATCAATTAAAGTTTGATAAGGATACAAGAGAAGAGGTAATTCCTGTCGGATACAAGAGTTTTCAGTTCTCTGGAAAAGATATTTTATACTCAAATCATCAGAATTATGTTGTGGGAAGTATTGCTTTAAATTCTAAAAGTGGAGAGTTAAGAAATATTACAGTGACTCCAAATCCATCAGATCCGGGGAGACGATCGATGACTTTAAAGGCAAATCTTGCAGCTTTTAATATCAATAAGTTAGAATTTATAGATAAAAAATTAAATCTTGATATAAAAGATGTTTTGGTTGATAATGTAAACGGAATCATCGTTGCGGGAGAAAATAAAATAAAGAGAACTCCGAAAGAGAATAAGGTTAATTCAATTCTTATCCGGAAATTTTCTTTTAGAAATTCTAATCTGACTTATGACAAAGGAAATGAACCGCTTGTTTTTAATGATTTGAATGCAACGATTAATGATATTGAAATTAAGTCTAAACGTAATAATTTAGGACATACTTTTAAAGCAAAAGACTATTTTCTGACAACCAAGAATTTTGTCTACAAAACAAAGTTCTACAACATGAGTGTCGGACTTTTAAAATTAAATAAAAACAAAGTTCAGATCACCCAATTTGCGATGAAACCTCTCATTTCGAGAGGTCAGTTTATCAAAATGATACCTGTTGAAAGGGATTTATATGATTTGAAGGCCAATCAGATAACAGCTGAAGGAAATTGGGACTTATTTTCTCAAAATAAATTCATCAATGCTTCCAATGTTGTGATCCAATCTGCGGATGCCAATATTTTCAGAAGTAAAATTCCTAATGATGATCCGAAAGAAAAACCGTTGTATTCCAGGTTGTTGCGATCTATTAAGATTCCACTGTATGTTAATAATTTAGATCTAAAAAACTCAATTTTAGTATACGAAGAAGATACGCCGGAAAGTGCTGGACCAGGGAAATTGACATTCGCCAATTTTAATATGAATGTTAAAAATTTAAACTCAGCCAAAACAAAAGGAAAACCGACCAAAGTTGATATAAAAATCAATTGTTCGTTTATGAATCTTGCTCCTCTGTCGGTAAATTGGGGTTTTGATGTTGCGAATCAGAGCGATGTTTTCACGATTTCGGGCAGAGCGGCCAATCTTCCGGCAAATGGAATTAATCCTTTTATCAAACCGTATCTTCATGTGATGGCGACTCAAGGGACGATTCAGGAAATGCTTTTTAATTTTAGAGGAAATCCAAGAGGTTTAAATGGAACTTTTAATTTGAAACATAAAGACTTAAAAATCGCTGTTTTAAATAAAGATAATCAACAGAAAAAAGGAGTTTTAACGGCAATTGCCAATCTTGTTGTGCGTTCGGATTCCGGAAATCTTCCTCAGTCAGTGGATGTGAAAGATGTAGAAAGAGATCCTACAAAATCGTTCTTTAATCTCTTCTGGAAAGGGATTGAACAAGGTTTGAAGAAAACGCTGATCGGAATAAACGTTGACAAAACAGAGAAAACGGTAAAAAACGCAGTGGCTTCTGTAAAGGAAATGAAAAAATCTGTGAAAGAATTAAAACAGGATATAAAAGGCTCCGGAACTAAAAAAGAAGAGCTAAAACCAGCTGAAGAGAAAAAGGAAAAGAAAGGTTTTCTAAAAAATGTCTTTAAGAAAAAAGAAAAACCCGAAACTGAATAATTTCGGGTTTAATATATATTTAAAAATTAAATTCTTCACTTTCCTGAACCGGAATATCTCTCAAAAATTCATCAAACTTTTCTCCGGGATAATTGCTGTCTGCGCCGTAAGAATCTATGATCATTCCTCGGTTTCCGGCAGCGTCTTTTAGGACATATAAAACGGCATTGTCGTCAGGATTGCTGTCACCCTCAAAACGGTATGTTTTTAAGATGGTCAAATCGGCAGGCTGATAGTTTTGTTCAGAATTATCAAGCTTCATTTCACAACTGTCATTCATCCTGAATTCCCTGTGTATTCCTCTCTCAGAGAGCCTTGTCATCACTTGGCTTAAAGTCGTCATTTGATCCATATTGTCTGCGCTATCCATAATATTATTTTTCTTTATTAATACAATAATTAAACCATTAATTTACGAAAAAAGGAATACTGAAGAATTATATTTTGGTTAAAAAAGAAGTTGAATGTTAACAAAATTTATAATTGAAAAAAATAAAATAGGTACACTTTTTGCAATATCGTCAGTAATAAATCGGACAAAATATGAAAAAAGAAGTCGGAGTTTTACTAGCAGGAGGTGTTGGGCTTTTGGCAGTATTAAGTTTTATAGGCATAAAAAAAGTATTAGATAAAAAAAATAAAAAATACAGTGATTCTTACTCAGACTATCACAGACACTTTGATGCTAAAGATCATGAGGACGAGTATCACGGAGTAGAATTTTACGCATTGAAGTAGTAAAAATATATAAATTATGTTTTTTGATATCCAACACTTTTTTAAGTGTTGGTTTTTTTTGTGGAAAACTTTAGTGTTAAAACTAATTATTTTTAAGCCATTCCATTTTACATTTACATCAGAAATGCAGAACGAAAATATCATAAAAGGTCAAGGCGCTCAGCGAAATGTTGTCAATCGTTTCGACCGATATACCTATGAGCCTGATGATGAAGATTTTGAATCTGTAAAAACAACTTTCACGGAAATTTTCCCGAAAACGATTGTAAATCAGGTGAAAAGCGAAGATTTACCGATGGAATATTCGATGAATCCTTATCAAGGCTGTGAACACGGATGTTCCTATTGTTTCGCCAGACCTACTCATGAATATTGGGGATACAGTGCCGGAATTGATTTTGAAAGAAAGATCATGGTCAAAAAAAATGCCCCAGAATTATTAGAGAAATTTTTCCAAAAAAGAGGGTATCAACCAGCACCAATTTTGCTTTCAGGAAATACGGATTGCTATCAGCCCGCCGAACGACAATTTGAGATCACGAGAAAGCTACTGCAAGTTTGTCTTGATTACAGACATCCTGTCAATGTTCTGACAAAAAACGCAATGGTTTTGAGAGATTTAGATATTTTAAAACCGCTTGCTGAACAAAATTTGGTTTCTGTTTCTTTAAGTATTCCGACAATTAATGAAGATCTTAGAAGAAAAATGGAGCCGAGAACTAGTTCTTCCAAGAATAAATTGAAAGCAATAGAAGTTCTATCTGAAAATAAAATTCCTGTGCATGTGATGGTTGCGCCCATAATTCCTGGATTGAATAGTGATGAACCTTTGAATATTTTAAAATCAATTTCAGAAGCTGGTGCTCAAAGTTTTGGATATACTTTGGTGAGATTAAATGATACGGTTGAACCTGTTTTTATTAAATGGATTGAAACTCAGTTTCCTGATAGAGCACAGAAAGTTTTAAATCTAATTCGTTCCATGCGAGGCGGGAAATTAGGTGAAAAAAGATATTTTGACCGACAAAGAGGCGATGGAAATATTGCTGAAATGATTCATAATACCTTTAAAATAGGAAGAAAGAAGTTCTTTGATGGCAAAGAATTTCCAAAATTGACAACCGCGAATTTCACAGGAGCGAAAGATCAGCAATTAAGATTGTTTGATTGATTTTTTTATCCCACAGATTACACGGATTTTCACAGATTGTTGTGTTTATTTGTGGAAAATATTTGTGCTATTAGTGTTTAGATAATCAAAACAAAAAACCGCTCCAAAAGGAACGGTTTTCTTATAAATGTTTTAGAATTTCAATTAGATTGAATCATCCGGACATGTAAATTTATCGCTGCAAGTTGCACAAATTACAACTCCATTGCAGTAATACATACAAAATTCGGGTTCCGGAAGTTTAATTCCTCCTGCTCCAGCAATACTTTTTAATTGGCCTTTACTTAGTTTTTTTAAATTTTTCATATTGTTTTAATTAAAAATTTGATAGTAAAGTAAAGATAATTAAAAAATCATTAACTAAATACAGTGTGGTAGTTATTTTTTTATTAAACCTAATTCAATTAATCTTTCATGTAAAAAGTCTCCTGCTGTTGTATCTTCATATAACTTTGGATGGTCTTCGTCAACACAGTTTTCAAGAGCATTTAATGACATTCCGCTTACGGGATGCATAAAGAAAGGAATTGAATATCTTGAAGTTCCCCACAATTCTCTTGGCGGGTTTACCACTCTGTGAATCGTAGATTTCAACTTATTGTTGGTGTGTCTCGACAACATATCTCCAACGTTGATTACCAATTCGTCCGGTTCTGCAATCGCGTCGATCCAATCACCGTTGTGGTTTTGAACTTGAAGTCCTTTTCCTTGAGATCCCATCAAAAGAGTAATCAGGTTGATGTCTCCATGAGCAGCTGCTCTTACCGCATCATCAGGTTCCTGAGTGATTGGCGGATAGTGAATTGGTCTCAAAATAGAGTTTCCTTCTGCGATTTTGTCGTCAAAATAAAACTCATCAAGATCAAGATACAATGCCAGCGCCTGCAAAACAGATTTTCCTGTTTTTTCAAGCATTTGGTAGGTTTCTTTACCAACTTCATTGAATTTTGGAAGTTCGTCAACGATCACATTATCAGGATATTCTTTCTTGTATTTTGAATCATCAGACACATATTGTCCGAAATGCCAAAATTCTTTCAAGTCTCCTTTTTTGAAACCTTTTGCAGTTTCTTTACCGAATCCGACATAGCCTCTCTGGCCACCGATTCCTGGAATTTCATACTGTTGTTTTGTTTCTGTGGGAAGTTCAAAAAAGTTTTTCACTTCGCCGTACAGATCTTCTACTAATTGGTCATTAAGAAAGTGCCCTTTTAAGGCAACAAAACCAATTTCTTCGTAAGCTTTTCCGATTTCATTTACAAATTTCTGTTTGCGTTCCGGGTCACCCGAAAGGAAATCACGCAGGTCTACACTAGGTATTTTATCCATTTTTAGAAATTTAACGTGGTGCAAAATTACATCTTTTTTGAATTAAATTTTTTTAGAATTAAGGATTTATAAGTTAAATTTGTACTTATGAAAAAATATTCTTCTAAGAGAAGTATCCAAATACTTGCGCATCTTCTTCAGCAGTACGGAATTTTAGATATTGTTATTTCACCGGGGTCCAGAAATGCTCCGTTAGCGATTCATTTTTCGGAAGTGGATGGCTTCAATTGTTTCAGTATTGTGGATGAAAGAAGTGCGGCTTTTGTAGGAATCGGAATGGCGAAAAGCGAGAAGAGACCTGTTGCAATTACCTGTACAAGTGGTTCTGCGGTAGCTAATTATTACCCTGCAGTTACAGAAGCATTTTATCAGAATGTTCCTCTTTTAATTTTAAGTGCGGATAGACCAACAGATTATGTAGATATTTTTGATGGACAGACAATCAGACAGAATAATATTTTTCATCAGCATTCTTATGGCGATTTCGAACTTTTAGAAGACAGTAAGGAAAACGCGGAAGAAATTAATTTTGACATTATTAAAAAAGCGATCGAGCTTTGTTTTGAAAAACAAGGCCCAGTTCATATTAATATTCCTTTGGAAGAACCTTTGTATGAATTGGTTTCTGAGCTTCCGACTTTTCCTACGGTTGAGAAAACAATTAAGCATAAAGAATACGAAATTCCTTCCAACTTAGTTGCAGACTGGAATACTTCACAAAGGATTCTTCTTTTGGTTGGAACAAGAGATTATAGCCCAGAATTGGAAAATCAACTTTCTCAATTGGTTAAAAATCATTCTGTTGTGGTTTTAAGTGAGGTGAATTCTAATTTGCATCACGAGAAATTCTTCAAACATATTGATCGATATATTTACAACTTCACGGAAGAAGATTATAAAACATATGCTCCGGATCTGTTAATAACGATCGGGCAGAATGTTGTTTCTAAAAAAGTAAAACAGTTTTTAAGAAGTGCCCGACCAAAACAGCATTGGCATTTGGATGAAGTTTGGCAGCCGGATACTTATTTTTCTTTAACGGAGAAAATAGAAATGAAACCTGAATTGTTCTTTTCTAAATTATTGAAATTCATTAGTCTAGAACCAAAACCATATTTTAATCTTTGGGATGTTTTAAGAGATAAAAAGGATGCAAAACACCTTAAATTTCTAAATATGGTGGAATTCTCTGATTTTTATTTCTTTAATAAAGCTTCCCAGACTGTTCCTGAAAACTATAATATTCATGTCAGCAACAGTTCGGCGATCAGATATGCTCAGCTTTTTGACTTTGGAAAGAGAAAAATCTATTGCAACAGAGGAACAAGCGGAATCGACGGTTCTACATCTACAGCAATGGGGTTTGCCATTAAAAATGCTAATCCAACCTTATTGATTACGGGAGATTTGAGTTTCTTTTATGATATCAACGGGCTTTGGAATCAATATATTCCGCCTTTTGTAAGAATTATGATCTTCAATAATGGTGAAGGAAATATCTTTAAAATTATTCCGGGACCTGGAAATGCCAACCCGAATACTTTAGACGAATTTATCGCTACAAAACACAAGAAAAACGCTGAACATCTTGCCAAGCATTTCGGGTTTTCTTACACAAGAGTGGAAGATGAGCCGACGCTTGACCGTGTTTTAGATAATTTCTTCAAGCCGGAGGCACAGCCTAAAATACTGGAAGTGAATACTCACGGTAAAAATAGTGCTGATGTTTTAAAGGCTTATTTCAATTTCATGAAAGAGAATTAAAGATCCAAATATTCTTCATTACCCGGTAGATTGATAATTCGGTCTATTGGGTAAATGAACATATCATCAAAATCATTCATCGCATTAATCAATTGAAAATGTGAGAATTGCTTTATGTTTTGTAAAGTGATCTCGGTTTCCTTAATTTTCTTCTGCTTTAAAAGATTTTGTCTTTGAACGCCATTCAAAAGATACGTTGTCGGAGTGAACCAATCTTTACCTTTTTGAAATAAAAGATTAGAAAATGAAGTATCTGTGATATGATTATTTTTTACAATAATAATTTCCTCAGCTTTGGATTTCATTTTCATTTTTTCTAACTCTTTTCGGTCTTCAAATTTGAAAGAATAATCGAAACTATTATTTTCAACTAATTGAAAATCTTGTATTTCAGGAATTGCATAAGGAATCATTTGAGTACGGATCTTTTTGTCCAAATCATAAGAAATTCTTAGTTTGTACATTCCGTCTTCATCATGTTCCAGATGTTTAAAAATTTTAGCCAAATCAATTGAGCCTTCTTTCCCGAAATGGGCAAAGGTTTGATTAACACGCTTTTGGTGAAGATCTAACAAGAAAATTTCCTGATCTTCTACTTTAATACTTTCAATGAATTGGGACATAGATTTTATTTTTCATTTCCTGATACTCGTCTTCTAATTTACTCATGTGCGTTATTCCGCCACCGCTCTTGAAATACAATGTACCATTTTCTTTTTCAATAAAACGGATCATTATGCAGCTGTCGAGATTTTCACCATCAAACCAACCGCAGACTCCAGTGTAATAACCTCTGTCATATCCTTCTGCTTCGAGGGTTATTTCCAAGGTTTTTGGCTTTGGAGCTCCTAAAATAGATCCTGCTGGAAGCAGTTTTTTCATAATACTTCCTACTTTTCCATCAAATTCAGGCTTTAAATTCCCTGAAATCTCTGAACTCATGGCATACAAATCTTTTTGCTGAGTTTTGATGAAATCAATGTGCTGAAATTTATCAACTTTTACATCGTCTGCAACCATGCTAAGGTCATTTCGAAGCAAATCTACAACGGTGTAATGCTCGGCTTTTTCTTTTTTATCGTTCTTAAGGATTTCTGCTGCGTTTTCTAAAGCCGCATCAATAGTACCTTTCATGGGATAAGTGAGAATTTTTCCGTCAATGATCTTCACAAAAGTTTCAGGAGAAAAAAATACAAAAAAATCTTTATAAAAAACCTTGTATTTTGCATTTGAATGATAGAAAATTTCTTCGAGTGTTAAATTCGTCTCAATTTTGGTTTTTCTAGTATAATTTACCAGATAAGAATTTCCTAAACGAATATTTTTCTGAACTTTATCAAATCCTGATTTAAAACTTTCTAAAGTTTCAGGATAAGATTTCCATTCAATTTTTTTATCTAATTCGTGTGTTGGTTTTGAGGTTGAAAACAATTGAAAATCAACTAATAAACCTGATTTTTCAATCTCATTTTCTTTATAAATTTCAACATTATCCAAAAGGAAGTCGATAACAAAAAAATAGGGAACCTTCTGGAGAGAAAGTTCGTCCATTTCCATAAATTTTTGATGATTCACTGAAAACATTCGACAAAAGTACTTATTGATGTTTACTTTTGCACAAAATATTTTTAATGCAGAACAAATATCCTCAGAAACCGGGAATTGACTTTATACTAAAACAGGCTTTTTTTTACTGGAATAAAACATTGATTTTTCAATTAATGTTCTCCATCATATACTTTGCTATATTTTTCACATCAATCACTTTTTTTGCTGCCAAATATGGAATGTTGGAGCAAAATCAGGCTTTGATAGAAGCTTTTAAAATAAGTACAGATGCTTATATGCAAAAGATCGCCGAGTTGTCTGCTACAGATAATTCGCGTTATTTCAGTTATGCTTTTTTTGCAACGATTGTTTTCCTTTATCCTTTAAACCTTGGATTTTTTCAGATTTACAGGAAAATTGATTTAAACGAGAAAATTGTAATCGGAGATTTGTTTGCTGGCTATAATGGACTTAATTTCTTTAAATATATAGGATATTTTGTTTTCTGGTTCTTCATTTATCTTTTTACGGTTCAAACTATAATTCTTGCTGTGGCTTGGGTTGTCATCACAATTTTCGTTGCTCCGCTGATGTTTTTTACGGATAAAAGAATTTTTGAAGCGATTTCATTAAATTTTAAAGCCTTGAAAATGTATTTTTTAGAAATATTTGTCTGCGTTATTGTGGCAACGTTCTTTAAATATTTAGGCTTTGGTCTGTTTTTGGTTGGAGGATTATTCACATTTCCGTTTTGGAATGCGATGATTTATGCTCTTTATAAGACCGTTTTTGCTGAAAAAAGTTAAATTCATCTGTAATTAATACTTTATCTGGCAAAAAAAGTTAAATTTGAGAATAACATTAAAAAATTAAACACCATGTCAGAATTTAATGAATTTGATCAGCAGGGATCTGTTCCAAGCAGAGAAACAGGATCAATTATTTCTCACGCTTTCGAAATGTATAAAGGCGTTTTTCTTTATGCGATAGTGGCAATGATCATTTATATTATCGGAGGAGCTATCATTCAAGCGTTAACCGGATTTAATTCTGCTTCTATAATGGAAGAGATGAGAGATTCGGGAGATTATTCAAATTTTAGTTACTGGAACGCGCCAGGATTTCCAATGTACATCACATTCTCAAGTCTTTTTGGAGTTTTATTGGCTCCTTTGTACGTAGGATTGATCTATATTGTGAATAAATTTAACACAAAAAGTAGTATTGAGTTTTCAGACCTTTTCATTGGCTATCGCCAGAATTTTGTTAATATTTTGATCTACAGTCTTATTTCTGGTATAATATCTAGCATTGCTTTATTTCTTTGTGTTATTCCTTTCTTTTTAGTTTATCCTTTATTGCTATTGGGATATCCTATTTTGCTTTTTGAAAACGCATCTGCTACGGAAGCTTTAGGTAAATCTTTCAATATTGCGAAAGAGAATTATGGAATATTTTTAGGAACAACGCTTCTAGGTCTTTTAATATCTGTTGCAGGGATTGTTCTTTGTGGAATTGGAGTTATCGTAACAGCGCCATTCATTATGGTCGTAATGTATTCAGCATATTGTGCTTTTCTAGGAAAACCTAGACAACTTTTAGATAAAAAATAACAATTTGAATAAAGATAAACAAATAAGCAGTGTGGTCATAAAGCAGGTTTCGTTACTTGCTATCATATTGGTGTTGGCGGGATTGATCTGTTTTAACCTTGCTCTTTTTATACCTTCGGTTTTGGGGGCAATTACCCTATATGTTCTTTGCAGAAGATATAATTTCTATCTGCAGGAAGAAAAAAAATGGAAACCTTGGCTCTCATCATTAATACTGATGCTTGCGAGTTTGATTATCCTTATTTTGCCAATCTATTTTATTGGTGATCTTTTAATTGAAAAATTAGGAAATGCACAGGCTTATATGACTAAGTTTAATGTGTTTCTGGAAAAAATTCATACTTATATTTTTTCAAAAACAGGTTTCGATATTCTCAGTAAAGAAAATATGGCTAAGCTGAAAAGCTCCGCCGGTCAAGTGTCGACGAAAGCTGTTAGCGGAACGTTTAATACACTTACCGTTATCATGTCCATGTATTTTATTCTTTATTTTATGTTGAGCGCACCTCGTTTTTTCGAACGTATTCTTGCTGCTTCAGCACCTTTGAAAAGAGCTAATGTGTCTTTGATAGGCGAAAAGATGAGAAAGCTCATCATGGCAAACGCAATTGGAATTCCTGTTGTAGCTCTCGGACAAGGTTTGGTTGCTTTGATAGGTTATTTTATTTTTGGGGCTCCAAGTCCGATTTTGCTTTTTGCATTGACGGCAGTTGGTTCTATGATTCCGATTGTTGGAGCGGCGATTGTCTATATTCCGATCTGTATTTTTATGATTGCAGAAGGAGATACGGGGCACGGTCTTGGTTTGGCAGCATATTGCTTGGTAATAGTAGGTTTAACGGATAACTTATTACGTTTTACTCTTCTTAAAAAATTAGAGGATATTCACCCGCTAAATACCGTTTTCGGAATTATCATGGGAATGAATCTGTTTGGATTTATGGGATTGATCTTCGGTCCGATTCTAATTTCTCTTACGCTTCTTTTGATTCAGGTATATAGAAATGAGTTTTCTGATGAAGATACTCCTCCGGAACTACAATTGTCCGATAAAGATGATGAGCTGGAAAATAAAGTTGATCTAATAGTTTAAAATAAAATGGTAGAAGGAATAAACCCGGAAATATTAAAAGAGATTTGTGTAATGAAGATGCCTTTCGGGAAACATAAAGGGGTAATTCTTGCAGATCTTCCAGTAAGTTATCTTGAATGGTTTCACAGTAAAGGAATGCCACCAGGAAAACTGGGAATGCAGCTTTCAACGATTTACGAAATAAAAATAAATGGCTTGATGGATTTGCTGACGCCACTTCGAGGAGGAACAGTGAATTATGATAAGCTAAAAAATAAGACTTATAAATTTTAGGATAAAGTTTCGGCGGCACCTTTGGTGCCGCCGAAACTATTTTATATTCAAATCAAATTAATCCTTTAATGCAGCAATTTCATCTCTCAGCTTAGCCGCTTTAATGAAATCAAGATTTTTAGCCGCAGCTTCCATTTCTTTTTGCTTTTGAACGATCATTTTTTCAACGTCTTCGCTCGCGTAGGTTGCTTTAACTTCAGCAACTTTTTGTAAGATCTGCTTTTGAGTATATTTTTCATCGGGGAAGTCTTTGCTTCGGCCGACTAGATTCTCAGATATTTTCTTATTTAATGCTGTTGGAACCTTGTTGTGATCTGTGTTGTATTGTATTTGTTTTTCACGACGATAACTCGTTTCATCTATCGTTGCCTGCATCGATTTTGTCATTTTATCGGCATATAAAATGGCTTTTCCGTTAAGGTTTCTTGCTGCACGACCAACCGTCTGAATCATTGATCTTCTGCTTCTTAGCATTCCTTCTTTATCGGCATCTAAAATTGCAACGAGAGAAACTTCAGGCAAATCCAAGCCTTCTCTTAATAAGTTAACTCCAATTAAAACATCGAATAACCCGACGCGCAAATCATGCATAATCTGAATACGTTCCAACGTTTCAACATCTGAGTGAATATATCTTGTTCGTATTCCAAATTTTGTGAAGTATTTAGTCAATTCCTCGGCCATTTTTTTAGTTAAAGTAGTTACCAAAACCCTTTCATCAAGATCGGCTCTTTTCTGGATTTCCTCCATCAAATCATCGATCTGATTTTGGCTTGGTCTAACCTCAATAACAGGATCTAAAAGTCCTGTTGGACGAATAATTTGTTCAATATACGTTCCTCCCGATTTTTCTAATTCATAATCAGCCGGAGTTGCAGAAACATAAATAACTTGATTTTGAATCGATTCATATTCTTCAAACTTCAAAGGTCTGTTATCCATTGCTGCAGGAAGTCGGAATCCGTATTCTACCAAAGCTTCTTTTCGGCTTCTGTCACCTCCATACATCGCATGAACCTGTGGAACGGTAACATGACTTTCATCAATTACCATTAAATAATCTTTAGGGAAATAATCCAATAAACAGAAAGGTCTTGATCCCGGAAGTCTGCCGTCTAAATAACGAGAATAGTTCTCAATACCAGAACAATAGCCTAATTCTTTAATCATTTCAAGATCGAGTTCCGTTCTTTCCTGTAATCTTTTGGCTTCTAAAGGTTTTCCTATTTCACTAAAGAAATCAACCTGTTTTACCATGTCGTCCTGAATAGATTTAATGGCTCCATTCAAAGTTTCTTTTGATGTTACGAAAAGGTTGGCAGGATAAATTTGAATTTGATCAAAGCTAGCCGTCACATTTCCTGAAACGGGATCAAAGCTCTGAATTTTTTCAATTTCATCCCCAAAAAACTGAATTCTGACTGCGTTATCTGCGTACGCAGGAAAGATATCGATAACATCTCCTTTCACTCTGAATGTACCTCGTTGAAAGTCTGCTAATGTTCTTGAGTATAGAGCATTAACTAAAGAATGTAAAAGTGATGTTCTTGTTGTTTTTTCTCCAATTGCAAGGGAAATTAAGGACTTATGAAACTCCGCGGGATTCCCTACACCATAAATACAAGACACAGATGCTACAATCAAAATATCTCGCCTTCCGGAAAGTAAACTAGCAATAGCTGAAAGTCGTAATTTTTCAACTTCTTCATTGATGCTCAGGTCTTTTTCGATATAAGTTCCGGATGTAGCAATATAAGCTTCGGGTTGATAGTAGTCGTAGTAACTCACAAAATATTCTACAGCGTTATCTGGAAAGAATTCTTTAAATTCCATGAAAAGCTGTGCGGCCAACGTTTTATTGTGGGCCATAACGATCGTTGGCTTTTGCACGTTTTGAACAACATTGGCAACGGTAAATGTTTTTCCGGAACCGGTAACACCCAATAAAGTCTGATATTTCTCACCGATTTCTATTCCTTCGGTAAGTTTTTCAATAGCTACAGGTTGGTCGCCGGTTGGTTTATATTCTGATTGAAGATTAAAATTCATTGAAAATTTAGTGTATATACAAAAATACGAAAGATATTATTAGTCTCAATAAAAGTGGTACGAATTTCAAAGATTATGATTTTTAATTGATTTACAAATATTTAGAGGATTTCATCTTTGTTTTTAGTATTATCATTTAATATATGAAATGAGATGTTTTTATTTAATTAAGATAAATGCAATATTTTATGTTTAATTGAACGTAAAATTATATTTATTGATTTATTGATTGTGTTTTGTTGTTATATTTGAATTATATTTGCTTTAAATCTAATTTGAATATTAATATGAAATTAAAATTACTCTATTTAGTGTTAATTAGCCTTTGTAATATTTTACATGCTGAAAAATACTTCACTCCCGATCCTCCGCCAACTGTGATCTCTGTGTATGAAGATGCTGTCTTTTATGACATGTATGCTGCTACGGTTAATCAGCCTTTGCCTGCAGATGCGATTCGACAAAACAATAGTTCGTATACCAAAATGCTTACGGAGTCTCAACTAGATTCGTTTGGAAACAAGCTTACCATGAATATTACAATTGGCGCGTTGTGTGATAATTACGACCGTCTGGCCAATGTTTATCTTGCTTTAGTAACGAAAGGTTCAGCAGATTATGACACTAATTCGGTTACAAAATTAGAATTAGGGAGGTTTATTACTCCTTTTATGAATAAAAATGTTAGTCCGACTTCGGTTCCTTATGCGTTTCAGATGGATAATGTGGCGGCTATTCTTAAAGATCCTGTTCTAAGGTCGCAATATGATTTCTGGATAGAATTTGTAGTTTTAGGAGTTCCTTACGCCGCACAAACGCAGGTTTCTGGTTGTGCTGGACGTATTGATACTTTTAAAGGTTCATTAAGTTTTACAACGACGACTGATTCTTCAATTCCGGCTACCAATAATTTTCTTCTTCCTATAACTGCTGCGAAAAGTCTTAATAATTACAGCGCAACAGATGTTCCGGGACAAACAATCAGAATGTTGAGTTTTGTATTAAATGCTCCTGTAAATAATGCTAATTTTTATTTAATAACATCCAATCACGGGGCAAATAGCGGAGGGGAAGAATATATTAGAAGACAGCATTTTATATCTCTTAACGATCAGCCTATTTATAATTACACGCCTGGTGGAAAGTCTTGCGAGCCATATCGCCAATACAACACACAAGGAAATGGAATTTACGGTTCCTCAGCCCAATCTACCTCTTGGTGGACTTCATGGAATAATTGGTGCCCGGGTGACGCTGTTCCGATCAGAAAAATTCCGCTTGGGAATGTGCAGGCGGGAAGTTATACTTTTCAAATTAGTGTTCCTTCTGCACAATTTGTAGGACAGCAGGGAGATTTTCCGCTTTCTGTTTATTTTCAGGGAGAAAAGCAAAATGTTTTAAGTACAAGTGATGTGAAAATCACAGACGTTAAAATTTACCCTAATCCTGTAGTTGATGTTGTGAAAATTTCCAGTACTAAAAAGATAAAAGCAACCGAGGTTTATTCTTCAGACGGAAGATTGCTAAGGGTTTTCAAAGGAAATGAAGCCGATATCAGCGAATATCAATCAGGAATGTATATTCTAAATATTATATTTGATGACGGAATGTCACTTAAACATAAGATCATTAAAAAATAACATTGAAAACGAAGAAAAGCACTAAATTATTAGTGCTTTTTTGTTGACTGAAAGATTTTTATGGCACTATTTTTCCATTTCTTTTATAACCACTAATCACAATACTATGAAATTCAATCAATATTA
The DNA here is from genome assembly GCF_001648155.1 of Chryseobacterium glaciei. Taxonomy (NCBI): domain Bacteria; kingdom Pseudomonadati; phylum Bacteroidota; class Flavobacteriia; order Flavobacteriales; family Weeksellaceae; genus Chryseobacterium; species Chryseobacterium glaciei. The sequence continues at coordinate 2,220,946 of NZ_CP015199.1, forward strand.
TGTACCGGCTTTGAGTTTGTTTTTAATACTTTCTTCGTGTAAGAAGAATAATGCTAATGCTCAACAGGCAAGTAAGGACGGAAGTGTAGAAACTGAAAAACCAAATTCTGATTATAAACCTGCATTTGCGGGACAGACAAGAATTAAAGCTGTAAAAACGTCAACCGCATACAATGTAGAAATATTAAATAAAGACCTCGGAAAACCTTGGGGAATTATCAATTTGCCGGATGGAAAATTTTTAATTACCGATAAAAGAGGCTATATGAATGTTGTTTCAACGGACGGAAAACAGATTTCTAAAATCGAGGGATTTCCAAAAGTAGATTCAAAAGGGCAGGGCGGAATGCTTGATGTTGCTCTCGATCCTGATTTTAAAACCAATAATATCATCTATTTTAGTTTTTCAGAACCTTTTGGTGAGGGAAATTTAACTTCAGTAGCAAAAGGAAAGCTTTCATCAGATTTAAAAAATATATCGGAAGTAAAAGTTATTTTCCGTGCTGAACCTTCTTATGACGGAGATAAGCATTATGGAAGCAGATTAGCATTTGATAAAGACGGTAATTTGTTTGTGAGTACAGGAGAAAGATCTGATAAGCAGACAAGAGTGTATGCTCAGAAAACAGACAATTATTTAGGTAAGATTTTAAAAATAACAAAGGATGGAAAACCTGCTCCGGGAAATCCTTTCATCGGGAAAGCTGGGTTTAAACCTGAAATCTATGCTTACGGAATAAGAAATCCACAAGGATTAGCGATTGATCCCAACGGAAACCTTTGGGATGTAGAAATGGGACCCCGAGGTGGCGATGAGATTAATTTGATAAAACCCGGAAAAAATTACGGTTGAGGAGATGTGACGTATGGAATTGAATATTCAGGTTCGAAAATAAATAATGGAACAACACAAAAACAAGGAACCGAGCAACCTGTTTATTACTGGGATCCTGTGATCTCACCAAGCGGAGTTACGTTCTACACCGGAAATATTGATGAATGGAAAGGAAATTTAATCATTGGCTGTCTGAGTGGTGAACACATCAACAGAATTGTAATGAAAGATAATAAAGTAGTAGGAGAGGAGCGTCTTTTGGCTGATCAGAATGAAAGATTCCGAGATGTTTTGGATGGTTCGGATGGAAGTCTTTATGCTGTGACAGACAGCGGAAAACTCTATAAAATATCTAAAAAATAAAAACATAATGCTTCTGAATTTCAGAAGCATTATTGTTTAAAATATATATTAAAATCTGAAATTAAATCTAGCAAAAGCCTGTCTTCCTGCAAATCCCATTTGTACAGGATCGAAAATTCCGCCTGATTCGGTATTTCCATCAGAGACAGCGGTTTTTTGCAAAGTAGGGTATCGGTTGAATACATTCTTACTTCCAATTGTTAAGCTTACATTTTTACTAAAATCATATCCGAAAGATAAATCTGTGGTTACCTTAGGGTTATAAGTCTGAATATCATCTTCGCCGTTGTAACCAACTAAGTTGACTTTATCAAATCTCACCAATTGAAGATTGGCATTAAAGCCTTTTATTTTATAGTTTAAATTTAAATTAATCTTTGTTTTCGGAGCAGAAGCCAGAATAAATGCTTTTTCTCTTGCGCTCATATAAATATCCTCTTTTCCTGCTAGCTGTTGAGAGGTGTGGATTTTTGTAATTTCCATTTCATTATAATTTCCGGCTAAAGTGGCGGTTAGTTTTCCGCTGCCAATATTTTCATTATAGCTTAAAATTACATCTACGCCTTTCGTTTGGGTATCAATAGCGTTGGAAAAGAACTGAGCCTGATCGATAAAAGGATACTCATTTTGAGCTTCTAATGGAAGGTCTGTTTTTGCAAAATTTCCTGTCAAAACAATTCTGTCTTTTACTTTAATGTAATATCCATCAATTGTGGCTGTGAATTTTCCTGTGTTAAAAGTAAATCCCGCGCTTCCGTTAAGTGAAGTCTCCTGTTTTAATTGAGGAATTCCGGATACTTTTGCCAAGTTACTGTCATTGGAAGCAAGCTGAATCGCAACCAATTCTCCTCCCTGAAAATTAGTAAACTGCAGACTGTAATATTTCTGTGCTAAAGATGGAGCCCTAAAGCCTGTAGAAGCAGAAGCTCTGAAAGCAAGTTGGGGGATTATCGCGTACCTTGTTGCAAATTTTCCATTGAAGGTACTTCCGAAGTCATTGTAATTCTCAAATCTTCCGGCAATACTGATCATCCATTTTTTTGTAATATCCAATTCGGTGTCTACATATGCGGCAAAATTGTTTCGACTTTTATTCACTTCCTGAGAATATCCCGGAAATCCTTGTGAGCCGCCCGGTCGATAACTTTCGCCATTTGAACCTGGAACAGTTACTAATAAACTGGGGTCAGTGTTTGCAGTTACAAGATTTCCATTGATGTCATACATCGCATATGAAGCTTCTTCACCTTTAATGATATTAAATTTTTCATACCTGAATTCAGATCCGAAAGCAATATTTAAACCTTCTAAAACATCAAACTGCTTGGTAGCATTAAAACCTGTCGTATTTTGTAAAAGTGAATGCCCACCTGCGTTGAAGCTTGTGGGAGAATTTACTCCTAAAGTCGCATTAATTGTATTGTCAATCTGATAAGTGAATCTGTTGCTGCCAAAAGCGTTGTAAAAATCTACATCCCACTCGGCAACTTTAAATTTTAAACCATTGTCAAACGTAAAATCTGTAATGCTTGTATTTTGAATTGGATTAAAACCATTCGGATAAACTTCCGGAATATTTCCGTCTGCATCTGCCGTTCTCGTCCATGCGTAAGCATTTGTTTCTCTGTGTGAAAATCCTTGACGGGAATAGAATTTCAGATTATCAGACAAAGGAACTTCTATGTTTCCAAAGAAATAAATATTTTGAGATTTTGCATCGCCAAAACGCTGTCTTGGAGATTCATAAAATTCCGGATTGGCATTTCTGATAGAATGTTCTTTATTGATAAATTCTACAGTAAAATTTCCAAAACCGCCTTTTGAGCCTATTTTTGTTCCTAAATTTCCATTAAAATCAAACGTAATTCCGTCTATTTTATGGTCAGAAACTACATCTTTACTTCCCGGACTTTTAAACATATTCATTCCGTAGAAAGCATTTCCTTCAAAACCTTTGTCGCGGTCGTTCAGAATAACATTTATAACGCCTGCAATGGCATCAGAGCCATATTGTGCGGATGCGCCGTCACGAAGAACTTCCACTCTTTTTATCGCTCCAATCGGAATGGTGTTCATATCCGAACCCGTATTTCCTCTTCCTTTTGTCCCAAAAAGATTGATCAATGATGATTGATGGTATCTTTTCCCGTTTAATAAAAGTAAGGTTTGATCTGGTCCCAGACCTCTCAAAGTTGCAGGGTCTACAGCATCAGCTCCATCTGATCCGGATTGTTTATTAGAATTAAAAGAGGGCGCGGCAAACTGTAAAAGTTGGTTGACTTCTACCTGTCCCGTGGATTGGCTGACCTGTTTAATATCTATCACATCAATCGGAACGGGTGTATTGGTTACGGTTCTTTTTTTATTTCTACTTCCTGTAATCGCAACTTCCTCTATTTTAGCTTCTTTAGAAATGGTATCATTAATTTCCTGTGCGTAAAAAAAGGATGTTGCGCCAAGAAAAAAAGCGCTCACGTATCTTGCTTTCATATATAATGAGTTTCTTTAATTGGTAATTATTCCAAATGTATTGAATTTTGTTTTTAAACCAATAAAAAATATCACTATTGTTTGAAAATTTATTAATGAACTTGTGTTTTTGGTGAGTATTAGGAAAAGTTAAATCGTAAACTGTTATTAGATGATTATTTTTAATTTTAAAAACTGGTTATGATTCTATTTAATCCTTCTTCTAATATTTCTGTTGAGGTTGAAAAACATATTCTTACATGACCTTCTGCTCCTTTTCCGAACCATCTTTCCGAACCGGGAACGATGGCAACTTTTCCTTGTTGTAAAGCATGTTGAGCAAAATTTTCACTTGTAAATCCATTGTCGATTCTAGGAAATAAGACAAAGGTTGCTTCGGGTAAATTAGGAGTTAAAATCCCTGAATTGCTTAAAATTTTATAAGCTAAATTTCTGTTGTTCTGTAAATGATTTAGAAATTCTTTGAACCATGGTTTTGCTTTTTCCAAAGCAACAGTTGCAGCAATTTGTGACAATGTGGAAACGCCTTCAATGGTAGAATTGAAATTTGATTTTTCCGTAAAATCTTCCAGTATTTCCAGATCATTACATAAAATGGCTCCAATTCTCAAGCCTGCAATTCCAAATGATTTTGAAAAGCCATATACGGTAAAACTTTTCTTTTTTGCCTCTTCCGAAACCGATGAATAGGTGCAAAACTCTTTATTGTCATAAATAATATCACTCCATATTTCATCGCTCATTACCCAAAGATTGTGAGCCGATGCGATCTCGGAAATTTTTATTAAAACTTCTTTAGAATAAATTTTTCCCAACGGATTATGAGGATTGCAAATGCTGATCAATTTCGTTTTTGAATTGATTAATGAAACTAATTTCTCAAAATCTATATCTCCGGTTTTAGAATCTATAGGGCATAGTTGTATTACTCCGCCAACGGCTTCTACCGATTTTTTGAATAGAAAATCTACGGGATCTAAAATGATGGCTTCATCACCGGGGTTTAAAACATATTTCGCGATTAAAAACATTCCCTGAGCTGCGCTATTAACCGCGAGAATGTTTTCAGGCAAAAAAAATCCGTTTTTTTCTGTGTTAAAATGTTCTGAAACACTTTTGTTAAATTCCGGAAGTCCGGAGAATGGGCCGTAACTTAAATATCCGTCTTTTATATATTCAATAATGCCTTCTTCAATTTCAGGTGCTATTCTAAAATCGGGATCTGCGGCTGTTAAAGGGATTATTCCTTCTTCTAAGGTTGCCCATCTTCCGTTGTAGGCTTTTCTTTTTAATGCTTCAAAATTGATGTCTTTGTTGGTAAACATTTCTTTATTTATAAGAGATTGGTAAAATATTTTCTGTTTGCTGATGAAGTGGAAGTAAGAATTGTTCTAATAACATTCTTCCGTTTTTGATGTGGATATCGATTTCCGCTTTTCTTTCCTGTTCGTATTTTCTGAATGCCTGTTGCGGATCTTTTTCTTCAATTAAAAATTTAGTTAAAACAAAAGAATCTTTTAATGCTGAGGTTACTCCCTGACTTGTAAAAGGAATTAGTGGATGTGCCGCATCGCCTATAAATACAACGTTATCTTTGTAAAATGGGTTAAGTTTTTCCAATTCATAAACCCGCCATAAATGTACATTTTCATAGCTGGATTCTTTTATAATTGATGAAACCAAAGGATTCCAATCATCAAAAATATCAAACATATATTTTTTTAGACGGTCTACAGAACACTCATCTTCAAATTGATACTTAACAGGATCGAATTGTGAGTACCATAGAATTTTATCCGCAGAAAGTTTAAGAATTCCAAAGGTTAAACCGCCGTCTTCATGGTGAAATTTCATGAAATTATTTTCAATACGGTCAGCAATATTTTTATTTTCAATGATATTTACGATTTCATTTTCACGAACGGTTTTCATGACTTCGCTGGTGAATACTTGCCTTCTGATCCTGCTTTTAGAACCGTCAGAAACGATAATAATGTCAGAATCAATAGACGAGCCGTCGGTTTCTTTTAATTTTTTGTTGTAAGAAAAAGTAATTGTTTTTTCATAGGTGATTTTTTCTTGAGGAATATTTTGGGATAAGATTTCAATTAATGTGCTTCTTGCTATTACGAAAACATTATTTAATGTTTTTTCTGCAATTTTTTCTCCTTTGTGCGAATACTGAATATACTTTTTTAAAAAATTACCGTGTTTGAAGAGTTTCTCTTTGTTGACGATAAGAGACAGTTGTTCAATACCTTCTTGTGGCAATAAAAAACCGTGTCCTGTGGAATCATCTTTTTTTCTTCTTTCGTAAACGTGATAATCAATTTTGTGTTTTTCTAAGTAATTCGCCATGCTCAGACCGGAAATTCCGGCGCCAATGATAGCAATTTTGTTCATTTTCGGAATATGGGATTTTCAAGTTAGTGTTTGAGTAATTTTTACTTAAAATTAAAGTAAATACAAATGTAAATTAAATACGTTCATTAATTTTACGTAGTAAATTAAAAATATTCTAAATATCTGATAAATAAGATGTAAAATGTAATAAGTGTGTATTTTTGAGAAGAGTGCTTTAAAAGATGAGAAATAAAAAACCGAGAACTAATCTCGGTTTTAATTTTCTATGCTTCTTCTAATTGCACTGTGAAGTGTCTCAGAAGTTCTGGTTCCCATGTTATTTTGTAACCTTTTGCAATGTCATCACGTCTTTCGTAAACGTTTTTAATTGCAGCTGCAATATAATCCATGTGATTGTTTGTGTATGTTCTTCTAGGAATCGCTAAACGAACCAATTCCAACTTAGGATAACGGTTTTCTCTTGTTTCAGGATCTCTGTCTGCCAATAAAGTTCCGATTTCTACAGTTCTGATTCCGGCTTCTTTGTAAATCTCAAGTCCTAAAGTTTGTGCAGGGAATTCTGAACGGTCAACATTAGGTAAGAAATTTAATGAATCAATAAAAACTGCGTGTCCACCGATTGGTTTCTGAACAGGAATTCCGTATTCAATTAATTTGTGACCAAGATATTCAACCTGAGAAATTCTGCCTTCCAAATAAGCAAATTCTGTTGCTTCATTAAGACCAACAGCCAAAGCTGCCATATCTCTTCCTGCCATACCACCGTAAGTAATGAAACCTTCGTAGATAATGGTAAAGCTAGATGCTTTTCTGAAAACTTCTTCGTTATTTAAAGCAATGAATCCTCCGATATTTACCAGTCCGTCTTTTTTAGAACTCATCGTCATTCCGTCTCCGTAAGAGAAAACGTCTTTACAGATGTCTTTGATTGATCTGTTTTCTTGTCCTTTCTCTCTTTTTTTGATGAAATAAGCATTTTCTGCGAATCTTGCTGAGTCGAAGAAAACAGGAATTCCATATTTATTGGAAAGTTCTCTTACTGCTTTCATATTTTCAAGAGAAACAGGTTGTCCTCCTGAAGAGTTACATGTAATAGTAATTAAACAGAAAGGGATTTTTTCTTTTGGATGGCTTTTATAAACTTCTTCCAGTTTTTCAAGATTGATATTTCCTTTGAATGGATGTAAATTATTAATATCAAAAGCTTCATCAATCGTACAGTCGATTGCATGTGCTTTTCTTAGCTCGATGTGACCTTTTGTCGTGTCAAAGTGAGAGTTTCCTGGAACTACATCACCATCTTTTACTAAAACTGAAAATAAAACATTCTCAGCAGCTCTTCCTTGGTGCGTTGGTAAAAGATATTTGAAACCTGTGATATCCTGTACAGTTTGGTGTAATTGTTCGAATGAACGAGATCCGGCATAGCTTTCGTCTCCTGTCATTAACGCTCCCCATTGTCTGTCAGACATTGCTCCGGTTCCTGAATCTGTTAAAAGATCAATATAAACCTGTGAAGATTTTAGATTAAATAAATTATAGTTAGCGTCTTTTAGCCATTGCTCTCTCTCTTCTCTTGTTGATTGACGGATTTCTTCAATCATCTTAATGCGGAAAGGTTCCGCGTACGGTAAATTCATGATATTTTATATTAGATTGTTTGTAACGAAAATTTTGTTTGAAATAAATTCAAATTCATCAAGTATTTTTAAATGGAATAAAAGAATTATTCCGGTGCCTTAAAAATATTATCGTCTGAATGGAAGCCTGCTACACCACCACTTACAGCAAATTTCATTGCCGAAGCTGCGGTCATTCCCACTACAGGTTTGATGTTTTTTTCTTCAGTTACAATTACCCAACCCGAAATAGCGTAAGAATGAGGAAGATAAACAGCAACATAATTGTGCTTGTCTACATCTTCCATTTCTTTTTGTGTTAAAAATCCGATTCTCCAGATCTCTGGGTTTGCATTGGTTTTTACCCAAACAGGATCGTTGAATTTTTTCTTATCTCCTACAAATGAAGACATTACATCTTTGGTTGGTGTGTAAATATGTTTTACTCCGGGAGTTTTTTCCAGCAAACGATCCACTAAATCGAAAAAGAATTTTCCGACAACGAATTTGTTTCCTAAAAATCCTAGAAGTGCAGTAATTAAAATCGTTGAAATAAAAACCAACCCCGGAATTTCTTTGGCAACCGACGGAATAATATTGTCAACAGACGTGACAACATACCAAATGACAAAGATGGTAAGTCCGATTGGGCCAATAATCACCAATCCCTGAAAGAAATTTTTCAGAAAGAAATTAGTAATATTTTCGAAAGTTAATTTTTTCAACGTTTGTTTACTGTATTTGTTTTAACCGTGTATTGTTTCTTTGTTTCCGTATGATTTGATGATATTTGCTTCATATTCCAGCCATTCTTCCCAGCGTTTGTTTACTTTTTCAGGATCTCCCAATTGTCTTGCGAAACCGATAAATGTAGTGTAATGATTTGCTTCTGAGATCATTAATTCTCTGTAAAAAACTATAAGCTCTTCATCTTTAATGTTTTCTGTAAGCACTTTAAAACGTTCACAACTTCTCGCTTCAATCATCGCAGCGAAAAGTAATTTATCAACAATTAATTCTTCTCTTGTTCCTTGAACGACAAATTTAGCCAATTCATTGACATAATCATCTTTTCTTGCCTTCCCGAAAACAAAGCCTCTTTTCTTAATGATCTCGTGAACCTGACTAAAATGGTCAAGCTCTTCCTGAGCGATAGCAATAAGTTCTGTTATAATTTCCGGATGTTCAGGAAGCATATTGATCAAACTTATAGCGTTTGTTGTAGCCTTCTGCTCGCACCAAGCGTGATCGGTCAAAATCTCTCCGAGGTTTCCTTCTGCAATATTAGCCCATCTTGGGTCGGTAAGAAGCTTTAACTTAAACATTGTATAAATTTTTTGTAAAATTAAAATAAATTGCGATAACTAAGAAGTTTTATTATGATCTTGATTCTGTACTTTTTATGTTTTTAATTAATTCGTTTAAATTTCATGGTATTCTATTTGATATTACTAGAATATAATTAAAAATTTAAACTATCATGGAAACAATTACAATTTTCAAAAACAAATTAAACGGATTTCTTTCTCTTATTTTGACATTTGCTTTTTCTTGTTTTGCTTTTGCTCAGGAAAATTCTGCAAAAACAGCTGTAAGCACAAATGAAACCAAAACGACGACTACAACAGAATGGTACGCTGAGCCTACTTATCTTATTATTGGAGCAGTTGTTTTAATCATTATTGTTGCTCTTTTGGTAAGAGGAGGAAGAAAAGGAGATTAATTTATTTAATTTCCGTTTTTCTTCTTAAAATCTCTAAAATATTCCAGCCAAAACTATCCACTTTCTTCAATCCTGCTGAAATAATAAATGCTAGAATAATATTAATGATATAAATTAAGATCATTAAAATCCACCAAGGCATATTTTCTTTCAATGGAACAACAAGAAAATAGACAAGCGATGAACTTAATCCTTGGGCGAAATAGAAAAAGATAGCATTTTTCCCAATGTATGTGACAAAATTTTCTTTCGTAATTTTTAATCTGTTGTAAAAAACAAATAGAGTAGTCAAAGAAAATAGAGACCATATTATATAAGGAATCTTTGGTGGGAATTTATTTTTATTGATTTTATAAAAAATTTCATTTCCATAATACCAAAACATCCAAACTAATGCTACTGCGACAATTCCGTAAAGAACGGGAATCATCTTAGTTGGAATTTTTTTACCGCGTATTCTGTTGGCAATTAAGAAAATGGCCATATAAAAAGCTACATAACCAACTTGTCCTGTAGGATAAAACCATGGAAAAATATTGAAGAGTAAAGTTAAACCAATACAGATTCCGATAAACCAATTGATGTGTTTTGGAAAGAATTTTAAAATTAAAACACCAAAAACGGTAAGGATAAAATACACTTTTAAATACCAAAAACTTCCCATCACAACGGGGAAAGTATCTGCATTTGTATATTGATGGAGATACCAATTTCCGAGATTTTGCCATTGTGGAAATATAGAAATACTTGTCGTGGCATATTTTGATCCAAATGTTGAATAAAATTTCTGTAACCATTCCAAAGAGAAAAAACTCAGCCCAAAAACTTTAAAAAAGTAATCTAAAAAGAATAAAAATGTTACAAAGATCATATAAGTGATTTGTAACTTTAATAATCTGTAAAAAGTTTTCTCAATATTTGCACCTGAGGTAATTCCACTTAAAGCATAGAATAAAGCAACATCAAAAACCAAAGAAAATACTCTAACCTCGGCCGGAATATAAAATTGTCCTGACCAAAAAGCGGTATGAATAAATATAATGGAAAGCGTTGCCAGTCCTTTTGCAAAATCAATGTAGAGATCTCTGTTCATTATTATGGATGATAAACTTCAAAAGTAAATAAAGTTTAGGAATTATTTCAAATAAATAAAAAAGAGGTAAAACGAATTGTTTACCTCCTTTCTTAAATATGTTAAAAATGAATGTTTACTTAAGATCTTTGAATTCCTCAGCAGAAATTTCTCCAGTCTGGATTTTTCTTAACTCGTCAATATACTGACTCATGTAAGCGTCAAGTTCAGGATTTCTCGTGTTTTTTGCCTGTTTGTAAGTTCCATTTAAAACTCCCTGATAATAATAGAAGAAGTTATAATCGAAATCGGCTGCAGAAAGATCATACTGTCCTAATAGGAAACCTAAACGAACTGCAGATCTTCTCTGTGGCGGAGTTCCGTGGTGTCCCGCACTTGTTGTCTGATAATCTCCAATGCTTTGAGCAAACTCATAAGCTGCCGCAATTTGCGCAAATGTTGTTTGATTGTAACCGTTCGGTCTTCTCAAATAATATCCTGCGAAACCGTCAGCTTCCAATTCATTTGGTCTTGCTGTAGATTCACTTACAGAAGGTAAATTGTAACGATACTGAAGTTGATGCCCGTATTCGTGAGCAAGAATCATGGCGTTTACAATATCTCCTCCTTTTGCTTTTGCATCATAATAAATAGCGTATCCATAATAGATTTTACCATTTGAATACGAAATTGCATTGTACGTTGAATTTGGGTTTGATGCATCGTCCACAAATCTGAAAGTTAAGCTCGTGCCACCCCAAAGACTGATGATCTTGGTCATTTGAGCATTCATGAAATTGGTGTCAGTCGTCGTTTTAAGAGTAGTTTTTAAAACTGCATTTGAGCTCCAGTACTGATCAACATAAGAACACTGCTTTTGCAGATCTCCGGGTTGTTCGATTTTTGAAGTTTCGGTTTGAGATTCAGGAAGAACGGTGTCTTCCATTTTGTCGTCGTTACATGCTGTCAGTGAGAATGCAGCAATGGCTCCTGCTAGTAAGCAGAAATTAAAGTTCATTTTCATATTAAATATTTTTTGGTGAAAACGAAGGTATAAAATAATCTGTTATGAACGAGCGATTTAGTGTTAAAAATTATTCAACGCATAGTGATATGTATGTTGTGAAAAAAATATTGATTTGATTATAAGGTAATTGAAAATTAATTCTTATATTTGCACCTCGAATTAACTAAAAATTTATAAACAATGTTTGCAATTGTAGAAATAGCAGGGCTTCAATACAAAGTTGAGCAAGACCAGAAGTTGTTTGTAAACCGTTTGAAAGGAGAAAAAGGAGATAAAGTATCTTTCGATAAAATTCTTCTTACTGTAAACGGTTCAATCACTGTTGGCGCCCCAGCTGTAAGCGGTATCGTAGTAGATGCTGAAATTTTAGATCATGTAAAAGCTGATAAAGTAATCGTTTTCAAGAAGAAAAGAAGAAAAGGTTACCAAGTTAAAAATGGTCACAGACAATCTTTAACTCAAATTCAAATCACTGGTATCACTGGTTTTGAAGGAGCACCAAAGAAAGCTGCAAAAAAAGAAACTGTGAAAGCTGAAGTTCTTTCAGACAACGCAACTGTTAACTTTAGTGAAGATCACGAGTTGAACTATCACTTGAAGAAAAACAACTTGTCTCAGTCTAAAGAAAACAGAGAAACTTTAATTACTTTAGGTAAAGCAGTTAAAGTTGAATTAGAGAAAACTGTTCTTACTCACGAAGAAGTAGATGCTGCTATCGTTAAGAACATTGATCAATTTAAAGCACTTAATAAATAATACTGTAATAAAATGGCACACAAGAAAGGAGTCGGTAGTTCCAAGAACGGTAGAGAATCTCACTCTAAAAGATTAGGTGTGAAGATCTTCGGAGGACAAGAAGCTATTGCCGGAAACATTATTATCAGACAAAGAGGTACACAACACCACCCAGGTACTAACGTGGGAATGGGTAAAGACCACACTTTGTTTGCTCTAGTAGACGGTAAAGTAGTTTTCAGAAAGAAAGCAAACAACAGATCTTTCGTATCTGTAGAACCAAACGCATAATTATTTAAGCGTTCTATAAAAATGTAATCCTCGGCTTCGGTCGGGGATTTTTTTGTTTGGAGCTTTTTCCCGCTTTCCACTGTATCTTTTTGGTTACGGCTTCCGCTTCGCTCCAGCCGCAACCAAAAAGGATGTCGTTCCACTCGGGGCTAGGAAATTGTGACTGTTTATTAAACGTAACGGGTTTTCAAAACCCGTTACGTTTGGTACTATAAAAGATAAAGTTTTCAACAACGTTTGTTGTTCCACAGGAATCCAGATACTAATCTTTCCAGATTATTTGTAATGTTTTTTTAATCAATGATGTAAAAAATAATTTTCTTAAATTTCCAATGTTTAATTAAATCATCAAACTAAATATTAATCATTATGAAAGATTTAAAGAAAATCAACAGAGAAGAGCTTAAAACTGTAATGGGTGGAGCGCTTCCGGGAAAAGATTGTTTACCATGTGATGTGTACTGCAAAATTCCGGAAGGAGAAAGGCCATCTTGTAATATAGTCTACATTGTAGCTCATTGTAACAGCTGCAAAGATTATCCGGCAGAATCTTAATGAAATAAAAAACTCCTTGCTCAATGAACAAGGAGTTTGTATTTTAAAACCCAACTTGGAATCCTGCTTTGATCCCGAATTTAGAAATATCCTGTCGGTCAAGGTAATTTCCTCGCCAGTTAAAATCTACTCTGAAAATTCTTAAGTTTCCAAAACCTATATTCTCAATCCCGAAACCATATTCATAATAAACATGCTCACTTGGTGCAGAGTATTTGAAACCTTCAACATTAATAGATTTTGAAGCATCACTTAAAGTTCCATAAGCTCCTCTGATGAAAGCTACTTCTCTTAATTTCAATTTCTTAATTAAAGGAATATAAGAAAGTATTTTTCCGTTAAAATGATGTTCTAAATGTAATGTTGTATAAGTATCTGCAACAAATTCATAATAATTAAGTTGTGCAAAAGTATTCCCAACCAAACTGTAAGACTGGTTTCCCGGAATAACGTTCTGTAAAGCCAACGGAACCGTATCGAAATTTTTACCTGCTTCGAAATTAATTAATGTTTTACCCCAGCTTCCGATCAAAACTGGCTTGTAGAACATGAATTGAAGCTTATTATAGTTGAAATCTGCATTAAATAATCCTTCGATACCTCTTGTATATTTTAAAACGATTGTTGGCGCTAAAGTTCCATGTTCGTACCTGTCGACCCCGGTTTGGGAGAACTTCGCTCCCGGTCTTGCGATTAAACTAATCGTAACGTGAGAATCATTCACAGTTTTTCTTAGATCCCCATTTCTGTAATACATTAGATTAAATCCGTCCGGATTGGCAGATTTAATGCTTTGCATGGTTCCGTCAACACGAATCTGGAAGTTTTTCCAAGGCTCGATTGATGTGAATATATTGGTTTGATTTAATGAACTTAATGAAGCGTTTTCACCTCTCGCAAAAACGGTTGATGAAGCAAATGAACGAGCCATAATACCGTCATCTGTTGTCAGCTGAACGCCAAGTTGCAGGATGTCTCTTCGGTTTCCACCTCCGATCATAAATCTGTTGACTCTGTTGAACATATATCTACCTTCAACACCATATTTAACCTGCTGATCTTTAAATCCGTAAGCGGTGTAAAACTGAATTCTCCATGGATCATTTTGTCCAAAATAGGTTCTTGCGCCCAATCTTATTCTGTCTCCCTCAACATCATTTTTTCCGTAAATTGAAAATATTGGACCAATATCAATTCCTTTAAATGCATTGTAGTATCCGGAAGCCAACGTTTCATAAATTTTTACAATTCTGTTGAATTTTGGTGTTTGCTGAAGTTTATCAAGCATTTCGTAGACTCCCTGTTCGCTTTTAGACAAAGAATCCGGTCTGGCTTTTACCCAATAAGCATCATCTTTATCAACGAAATTATTTTCATATTCTTCTTCTCTTCGAACAAAAACTTTATCTTCTAAAGGCTTATTAAATTCATAATTTGAATAATCCACGGATCGCTTTGCAATAATACTTTTTGATGTTTTTTTCTTGGCAAAAGGGGTCAATTCGATCTCTGTAACGAATTTTTTAGGTAGAAATGTATTCTCATCAGGATTATCATATTCAAGTTCTGTTGAAATTGAATTAATGAAATTCACATTGATTTTTTGAGTCGATTTTAAAGTCGCTCCCAAAACTGCATAGCTATCCGTATCTATATAAAGATAGCCTTGGAAAGCTAAAACCTCGGTTCTTTTGGGTAAATATCTTATTTTGTAGGCATTTTCTCCACGAATTGAGATCGTATCAACTAAGTTATAATCGTAAGTGCTAAAACCTGTTTCGCCAACTGGACTCGGGAACCCTATATCAAAATAATTGATGGTATTATCGTAAATATTAATGTCACGATAAAGATTTTTTGCAGTAATAGTAATTACCTGATTGTCTTGAAAACCGGAAGTTTTTTGAGCAACCAATAGTCTTTTTGTTCTTTTATCGGGTTTGTTCTTTCCAAAGTTTTCATAAATAGATTCATTTAAGAAAATTGGAAGTCCTATTTTTCCGCTTGCCGTAGAATCTGCATAATCGAATATAAAATCTAGTTTATTGAAGATTTTTTTACTCATAAAAGCACTATCCAGATTGTTGGCATCAAACTGAATTTTTTCGTATTCTTTATAAGTATAAGTATCGAATTTATCTAAACCGTTATTTCTTTTTCTTTTCCAGACTTCCTGCATGATCGCGTAAGCCGGATTTTCTTTTTTATTCTTGTATTTTGGTTTTTCATTATGAATAACAACCTCCTGAATACTTTCTACTTTTTCCTGAGATAATTTTACGAAAAGATTGTTGGCGTTTTCGGGGGTAACGGTTATATTTTCTAAGGCATAATTTTTTCTTAGAAATTTTAATTTATAAATAATGCTGTCCGACTGTACACTGAAGTTTCCTGTGGTCGTGGTTAAAGCCGGTTTATTGTTATCGTTTATGAAAACATCTACACCGCTGATTTCCTTATTTGTTTTCGAATCTAAAATTTTGCCGTTTGCTGAGTTTTGGGCACAGATGAGGCTGGTTAAAAATAGAAAAAAAGAGAAAGAGTAATATTTGGAATTATTAATTAACATTTGTTGTTTCTTCAAGCATTTAGCATAAACAAAAAGTATGCTGTTTATTTATAAAATAGTAAAATTTAAAAAGATTTCCGTAAATAAATACAAAAGCGCAAAGTTAACAAAATAACACCATCAAAATGACGGTGTTATAGTTATTAATTTGTTAAAATGATAAAGACCTAAAAAAGGTTACCTCTGAAGCTCCACAAAAATATATCCTAAGGCTCCAAAACCTAAGCTGTCACCATCCGCTATGTTTACATTTACTCTGTAAAAAGTTCTGTCTGTGTAAGAGAAGAAATTGAATTGTGCATGGCTGTCCTGTATACAATTTAAGGGAAGTGATGTAATATCGGCAAAAGTTGATGTAACCGTTATTGGTGTTGTATTAACAAAAGAGGAAGCGCTTTGTGATGTTAGAAACATTGCGTGTTGTACCCCTAAATTATTAGCTCCGCTTGTAGATCTTACCTGAATGTACGTTGGTGTTGTAGTACACGTAGTTGTTGGGTATCGAAACTCTAAAGATCCAATGGTGATTAATGAATTTGCAGCAGAACTAGCATTAATACTGAAAGATTTAAAAGTTGTTGTTAAAGGAGCTGTATTCTGTACTACTACATTTCCCGTGGCATCAACTCCCAAAGCCGCAGCATTTTGTGTAGTGGCTGTAGCATTGTTGATATTGGTGAATTTTAATCCGGAAGTTCCTGCTGTACCTGATGCTATCTCAAGCCTGGCTGTAGGAGTTGCAGTTCCGATACCGACATTTGCAGTAAGTGCAGCGTAACCGTGTAGAGGTTGGAACCTCTGACATTAGTTTTTTTATAAGTCTTTTTTTTAAATTATATCACAAATTAATGATGAAATTTAATTAAATATGACCTTTTTGTTTAAATTATCCATAAATTCTCATTATAAAGCATTGAAGGATAGATATAAATGAATATTGTAGGGAAATCAATAATTAAAATTTGAAAAGGAAAAATTAGGCATAAAAAAATCCATCAGAATTATCTGATGGATTTGCTCCTCCTCTTGGGCTCGAACCAAGGACCCTCTGATTAACAGTCAGATGCTCTAACCAGCTGAGCTAAGGAGGAATTTTCCGTTGTTTTGGTGATGCAAATATAATATGAATATTGATATAAAGCAAGTGTTCAAAGCAAATTATGGCAGAAAAATTGAATTTTTATTCAGTGATTTTCATTTTCTGTAATGAGGAAAAAAGCTTGATGTTTTTATCTGTCTATTTTTCAGTATTTTGAAGTTTAATCAAAACATGAATTTATAAATTGAAAAAATAAAATATTTTTCAAATTTGCTTAAAAATATTTTTTTCAATCCATATTTTCATTGTTTAAACTGAAAAAACAACCAATTGAAATGTTTCTTCTCCATAATTAAAAGGCTTTAAAGCTGTCATTCCTAAACCGTCAACATGAACAGCAAGAGAATGCGGGTTTTTATCATTAATAAAAGCGGTTCCCAAATCGTAATCATTTTTAGTAAAATCTTTCACGGCGGCAAATAGCTTTTTCAGGATTCCTTTTCCTCTCCAATTAGAATTTATTAAAACAGGTCCGTAGATAAACACTTGATAATCCGTCAATTTTTTGTCATTAAATTGTTGTTGAGGGAAACTTTCATACATCGCTTTTACAATGGGATGTTCCGGTAGCGGATTTGTCGTTGCAAGACATACGAACCCGGCTAGTTGCTCACCTTCAATAGCAACTAAAACGCCTAAGTTTTTATTGATGCCATCTAATGTTTCTTTAGTCATACTGGATACCACAAATCCCTGTTTTTTTTCTTCTTCAGTTAATTGGTCAGGAGTGTTGGCGTTTTGCAATTCGATAATGGCTGAATAATCTTTCGGCTCGGCTTGTCTTACGATAATTGAACTCATATTTTTTTTATTTGCAAGATATTATTTTTTTGAGATCTTTTTAAAATTAAGAGGTGTGAATTTGTCTATATTGAGGATTGAGAAAATTTAGATTATATGCACAAAAAAAGAGTTACAAAATGTTTTGTAACTCTTTTTAGCTTTCGCTCCTCCTCTTGGGCTCGAACCAAGGACCCTCTGATTAACAGTCAGATGCTCTAACCAACTGAGCTAAGGAGGAATGTCCTTATTTTTAAGTGGTGCAAATATAGGACTGATATTTATACCATGCAAGTTTTTTTAAAAAATATTTTAAATATTTCTATAATTTTCCTGTGAACACTTTAAAGATGTCACTTCCGAAGATCAGTAACATTAAGCCTAACAGGAAGATAACACCGATCATCTGTGCATTCTCTAAAACTTTTTGAGGTACCGGTTTTCCGAAAATAATTTCATATAAAGTAAAGATAACGTGTCCACCATCCAATCCTGGGATAGGAATTAAGTTCAGAAATGCTAACCAAACAGAGAACATTGCTGTAAAACTCCAGAAAGCCGGCCAGTTGATTCCGATACTTCCGTCTGCAGATTTATTCACAGGCATGTTTTTAACGATAGCAATTGGTCCTCCAACGTTTTTATATCCTTGAACCTTAGAGTTAAACATAATTTTGAACTGCTTAACCTGCATTGTTAATGCTTCAATAGTTCTCGTAAATCCTCTAGGAATAGATTCTCCGAAAGAATAATGTTTATTGGTTGTAATAGATTTAGCAAGATTTTTCGTTGCAAGCTGTACGCCTAATTTTCCGTTTTTATCAACAGAGACAGTAGGAATTGTTTGAACCGCTCCGTTTCTTTCAACATCAACAGAAATTGTTTTTCCTTTATTTTGACTTAAAACAGCACTTACCTGATCAAAGAATGAAACTTTCTGACCATTAATTCCAACAACTTTATCACCAGAAGCTAATCCTGATGCTTTAGAAGAAGGCGTTGCCAAAGAATCAATAACCATTGGCATTCTTGGGCTGATGTATAATTTTGCTTCTTTTTGTTTAAGAACTTCCGCAACACCCTCAGTATTTACAGGGAAAGTAACTTCTTTTCCGTCTCTTAAAACGGTTACATTATCACCTAAAAGGATGTTAATGGAAGCATTTTCAAGTCTTTCGTTAGGTTTTCCGTCGATGCTGATGATTTTATCACCATTTTGGAAGCCCATCTTTCTACCGGCTTCTGTTACTTCAACTCCGTTTTCAAATTTTGTAAGGTCTGTATATGTTTCTCCGTTAAAAAGAGATAAACAACTATAAATCAACCAAGCCAAGAAAAAGTTTACCGTAACTCCACCCAACATGATGATTAATCTCTGCCAAGCCGGTTTTGCTCTGAATTCCCAAGGTTGAGCGGGTTGCTTCAATTGCTCGGTATCCATGCTTTCGTCTACCATTCCGGCAATTTTCACATAACCTCCGAAAGGAAGCCATCCGATACCGTATTCTGTTTCACCGATTTTTTTCTTTGCTATTGAGAACCATGGATCAAAAAACAGATAGAATTTTTCTACCTTGGTTTTAAAGTATTTTGCGGGTAAAAAGTGCCCAAGCTCATGAAGAACCACTAAAATAGAGATACTTAATATAAACTGGAAAATCTTGATTGCTAATTCCATTAATAAAATTTAGATTTAATTTGCAAAGGTAACAATTATCAAAACTATGCCAAATAAAAAAGCTCCCCGAAACGAGAAGCTTTGTCATATATTAAGACTATTTTCTACAAATTAAGCGAAACCCCGAGACTGCCATTGTTTCCTACTTCTGCAAATACCCCGATTTTCTCTGTGAAAAAGTATCTTGCACCAATGTGAGCGCCGATTCCGAAGTCTTTTCCAAGAACTCCTACATCTACTCCGGGATAAATGTCTAATTTTTCTGGCAGATCTAATGCTTCACGCAAGTGAAAATTCAATCTTCCGAAGATAAAAACTCTGTTGTCTTTGTCATCATCTTTATATCCGCTAAAATAGGCGTTCAAACCTCCTCCAACTGAAATTAGTTTGTTTAAACCATAATCATAAGTTCCTGTAACTCCCGTTCCATATCCCCAAGCACTCAATCCCAATTGAACTTTCTGATCTCCTTTTCCGGTGTAAGCTTGAGCGTTTACCAAAGCTCCTCCCAATACTAACATAAACATAAAAACCAATTTCTTCATAAATTTTACTTTTTCGATGTTATTACTAAAAAATATCCGCATCAAAAATAGAACCGAAATCAAGGGAAAATCGTATTTTTATGGAAGTTATTTAACAAAGTTTATGAAGATTGCAGGATTAAATTTAGATATCATCTGGAAAAATAAAGATGAAAATTTTCAATTAATTGAAAAAGAATTAGAAAATATTGACGCCGATTTATTCCTTTTGCCGGAAATGTTTTCGACAGGTTTTTGTATGGATGCGTCCGAAGTTTCAGATAGAAATGAAGAATCTTTAACGTTTTTAAAAAAGATGTCAAAAGAAAAGAATGCTGCATTTTGCGGAAGCGTTCCTGTAGAAGAGAATGGGAAATTCTATAACAGAATGTATTTCGTTCAGCCAGATTCCGAGGTTGTTTTTTACGATAAAAGACACCTGTTTTCTTTCTCAGGAGAGGATAAAGTCTATACTCCCGGAAAGGAAAGAATGATTGTTAACTATAAAGGAATCAGATTTTTGTTGCAGGTTTGTTACGATCTTCGTTTTCCAGTTTTTGCGAGAAATAATGATGATTATGATGCTATTTTATATGTTGCGAATTGGCCTGAAAAGAGAGTTGGAGCTTGGGAACATCTTCTAAAAGCTCGTGCTATTGAAAATTTATCTTTTGTTTTTGGTTTAAATAGAATCGGAACCGATGGTAATAATCTTTTTTATCAAGAAAGTTCTCATTGCTTTTTTGCGGATGGAAAAGAGATTTCTCAAAAAAATGGAAATATCGTTTCTGCAGAATTAAATATGAATGAATTACAGGATTTCAGAAACCATTTTCAGTTTTTGAACGATCGGGATTCTTTTTCGATTGAACTATAAATTTTGACTCTCACAGATTTCATGTTTGTGAATTGTTTCAATAATCCTTGTCAAGGTTTTAAACCTTGACAAGGATTACAAATTAAATGTTTAAGTAAAAAGTATAAAAAACATCTGTGGGAAAATAATAAAGCTGTGAAAAATCACAGTTTTATTCATATTGTTTTAAAAGTTGAGTCAACGTATTCACATCATGCACGCCACTTTCTTTCCAAAGTAATTCTCCTTGTTTGAAGATGGCTAAAGTTGGAACTCCGCGCACGCCGTATTGAGAGGCAATGGAAGGATATTGATCAACATCTATTTTTATAATTCTGGCTCCTTGGCCTACATTTTCTTTTACCGTATTTAAAACCGAAGACTGAACTTTACATGGCTGGCACCAGGTTGCAAAAAAGTCTATCAATACCGGTCTTTCGGATTCAATAAGTTCTTGAAATTTTTGTGACATAGTTTTTGGTTTTAGTTAAAAGTTTCAATATTTAAAGACTAGAGTCCTGAATGCCTTTTACATTTTTCCAGCTCGTTCCGTCATAAACTTCAACACCGTTTTTCTTTAAGATCTTAACTGCTTCATCAGCTTGTATTCCTTTATTGCAGAAAACAACTACTTTTTTGCCTTTCAGAGATGTAGGATTGTTTATAATATCAGCTAAAGGAACGTTGATTGCGTTGTTTGCCGATCCTCCTGCAAATTGTTCAGGAGTTCTTACATCTACCAAAGTAACATCCGGATTATTGATTATTTTTTTGATACTTGCATTCGAAATATCTGCAGTTGCTGCTGTTTTACATGCAGTTAACGCAAAAATTGATACAAGAATTAATCTGAGAAATTTATTTTTCATATTTAAAATCTTACAATGTTTTTGATTGACAAACGAAGTCTGAAGTTGGAAATTTTTCAGTTTTCTTAATTCCATTATATCCGCCTTCTATTTCAGTGAAGTTTCTGATTCCGTGTGAATTAAGGATGCTTGCTGCGATCATGCTTCTGTAGCCTCCCGCACAATGTAGGAAGAAATGTTCAGAATCATCGATTGTGGTTACCCAATCGCTGATGTTGTCTAATGGTTTGTTGTAAGCATTGTCAATATGTTCTGCAGAGTATTCTCCGAGTTTTCTAACGTCTATTACTTTTGTGTTTTCAGTAAATTGTTCAGCAAATTCGGTAGGTGAAATTCTTGTTACTTCATCAATTTCGTTGTCTGAGTTTTTCCATGAATCAAATCCTCCTTTCAAATATCCTAAAACATTATCAAACCCAACTCTGCTTAATCTTGTGATTACTTCCTCTTCTGTTCCTTCGTCAGAAACCAATAATAAAGGGTGTTTTACATCTACGATTAAAGTCCCAACCCAAGGTGCGAAATCTCCTTTTAATCCAATATTAATAGAATTTGGAATAAAACCTTTCTGGAAATCGGCAGGCCCTCTTGTATCTAAAATTAAAGCGCCTGTTTCTTCTGCAAAGCTTTCGAAATCTTCAACAGAAACAGGGTTTAATCCTTTATCCATAACATCATCAAGACTTTCGTAACCTCCTTTATTTAAAGCCACGTTCATTCCGAAATATTTTGGTGGAGCTGTTAATCCGTCTAAAACCTCTCTGATGAATGATTCTTTATCGGGTTGATTTAATGCGTAATTGGTTTTTCTTTGATTTCCCAAGATGTCAACAGTTTCCTTCTGCATATTCTTTCCGCAAGCCGAACCCGCTCCATGAGCCGGATAAACCGTAATGCTGTCATCTAGTGGAAGTATTTTGCTGTGTAAACTTTCATATAAAATTCCTGCAAGATCTTCTTGAGTAAGATTGGTTGCTTTTTGAGCCAAATCCGGTCTTCCTACATCTCCTAAAAATAAGGTGTCTCCTGTGAAAATTGCAGTTTCAACACCATTTTCATCAATTAAAAGATAGGTTGTGCTTTCCATGGTGTGACCAGGAGTATGTAAGGTCTTTATTTTTACTTTTCCGATCTCGAAGATCTGATTGTCTTCTGCAATAATTGCTTCAAAATCGGGGTTAGCAGTCGGTCCATAAACAATTGGAGCTCCCGTTTTCTTACTTAAATCCAAATGTCCTGAAACAAAATCTGCATGGAAATGGGTCTCAAAAATATATTTTAAAGTTACATTGTCTTTTTCAAGGCGGTCCAAATAGGGTTTAACTTCTCTTAATGGATCTATAATTACAGCTTCATTTTCTGATACTATATAATATGCCCCTTGAGCAAGGCAGCCTGTATATATTTGTTCAACTTTCATCTTATTTCTTTAACAATTTTGTTGTTATTATTCAATCTACAAAAATCGTGTTTTATTTTTTAAAAATGGGATAAAATAAAATATCGATAATAATAGAGTAAATCTATAAAGTTTTATTTAGTCTAATTTATAGAAGGTCTTAAAGGGGGAAATTTATTTTATTTTCAGCTTTAATAAATATTCTCTCTGATTTTCTTTATTAGCATGACTAATTTAAGCAAAATTTATAGAAATTTGAAGCTGAACTAAATCATGAATATTCTTTAGATGATTAAAAGTTTTGTAAAAAATTTTATATTTATAAATTAAAAAAGATCAAATGGCAGATAAAGCGAAATTTATTGAAGAATTAACTCCCAGATATACCCCAAAAGGTGAACATATAATACTAGGAAAAGGAATGCTAGACGGTGAGGTGGTGTCAGAAATTAATGTAACCATTCCTTTAAAAACAATCAACAGACACGGACTTATTGCCGGAGCAACAGGTACCGGTAAAACCAAAACGTTACAGGTTTTTGCAGAACAGCTCTCTCATGCGGGAGTTCCGTCTTTGGTTTTGGATATCAAAGGAGATTTCTCAGGGATTGCAGAAGCGGGACAAATGAATCCGATTATTGAAGAAAGATATGCTAAAACGCAGCTTCCATATAATCCGCAAGCGTTTCCGGTAGAATTGATGACGATTTCGGGTGGAAAAGGAGTGAAATTAAGAGCTACTGTTACTGAATTTGGTCCTGTTTTATTAAGTAAAATTTTAGAATTGAATGATACTCAGCAAAGTATCATGTCAATCGTTTTTAAATATTCTGATGATAAAGGATTGCCTTTGATTGATCTTAATGATTTGAAAAAGGTTCTGCAATATGTTACAGATAACGCACAAGGAAAGGCTGAACTAGCTGCTAATTACGGTTCAATTGCTCCTGCTTCTTTAGGTGCTATTTTGAGGTCAATTGTTGCGTTGGAACAGCAGGGAGCCGCAGATTTCTTTGGTGAACTAAGTTTTGATGTTCATGATTTGCTTGAAACAAGAGATGGAAAAGGCGTTGTAAATATTTTGAGAGTTGCTGATATCCAGAATAAACCGCAGTTGTTCTCTACATTTATGCTTTCTCTTTTTGCTGAAATTTATATGACTTTCCCAGAAGAAGGAGACAGCGGGAAACCGAAATTGGTTTTATTCATTGATGAAGCCCATTTAATGTTTGACGAATCTTCAAAAGCATTGCTTTCGCAAATCGAAACAATGGTGAAACTGATTCGTTCTAAAGGAGTTGGGATTTATTTTATCACTCAGATTCCGGGCGATGTGCCAGAAAGTGTGCTTTCTCAATTAGGGTTAAAAATTCAGCACGCATTGAGAGGTTTTACGGCAAAAGATAAAAAAGAAATATCAAAAGCCGTTGAAAATTATCCGACAACGGAGTTTTACAATGCCTCCAATTTAATTCAAAATCTAGGAATTGGTGAAGCGTTTATTACTGCTTTAGATGAAAAAGGAATTCCTACACCGTTGGTTCATACCTATTTAATTTCTCCGGAATCTAAAATGGATGTTTTAAGTGATTCTGAAGTTTCTGATTTGGTGAATAATTCTAGTTTAGTTGCTAAATATCAAGAAGATATAAATAAAGAATCAGCATACGAAATGTTAACAAGCAGAATGGAACAGGCTACTCAAAATTCTGCTCCAACTCAGAAATCAAGACCTGTAAAGGAAGAACCGGGAATGTTTGAGCAGATTATGAAAAGTAGAGCAGTAAATACGTTTTTCAGTACTTTATTGCGTGAAGGTGCAAAAGCTGTTTTCGGAAAGATTGGAAAAAGATAATAATTATGGGTTGATTTTGTCAATTCCAATATAATTATAGATAGTTTAAATTCAAGATTTACTTTTTTTTGACATAATTTTTGTTAATTTAGCACGACTGCCTCTATTCATCGACAAAAAATAGATGTATTCTTTGTTTGAAAAGTTGATTTCAACAATGAATTTTTACATAATGTGAGGGTGTATCAGGAAGATGAGATAAAATCCTTTTTATTTATGGCATAAGTTATGTACGTAGCTTATTGGGTACTGTAGGGATTTTGGTGGCAGTAATTATTAGTATTAATCATAAAATTAGCTGTATAACAGATTATAATGTATTCAATAATAGATATAGAAAGTAATGGTGCAGGTTACAGGAAAGAATGCATTATAGATATTGCTGTCTACCGTTATGATGGTCAGAAGATTGTCGATCAGTTTATTTCTTTGGTAGATCCTGAAGGAGATATCACGCCTTTTGTTCAGAAATTGACCAATATTACTCCAAAAATGGTCAAAACTGCTCCAAAATTCCATGAAATTGCAAAAAGAGTGATCGAAATTACTCAAAATACAACATTGGTTGGGCATAATATAGATTTCGATTACAGAATGCTTCGCCAATCGTTTGCAAGGCTTGGTTATGATTTCAAAATCAATACTTTAGATACAATTCCTTTAGCTAAAAAACTGATTCCAGATGAGGTAAGTTATTCATTAGGAAAATTGGTGAAATCTTTAGGAATTCCTTTGACAAATCATCACAGAGCGGATGGTGATGCAAGAGCTACATTAGAATTATTCAAACTTTTAGTTTCGAAAGACACTAAAAATGAGATCATTCAGGAACAGCACGAAGAAACAAATGCAAATACTTATATCAATAAGATCAAGCAGTTAACGCAAGATCTTCCGAACGAAAAAGGTTTTGTTTATTTTCAAAACGAAAGCGGGAAAATTATCTTTACCGATTATGTTCAGGATATTAATAAATTCTCGAAGAAAGTTTTTAATTCCAAATCTAAAAGATGGGAAGAAATTCAGACGGGAGTTACACAAATTAATTTTGAACTTACCGGAACAGATATTATTGCCAAGTTGATATTGAATTCAAAAAATATCAAGAAAAGAGAAGTTTATCCTTTCGGACTTTATTTTAGAAATAATAAATATATCGCTGAGAAAAATCAACTGAATAAATCAGAAAGACCAATTCTGAAGTTCAAATCTTTTACTCAAGGTACAAAAGCGGTCCAGTTTATTGGAAGTTTTGAAGAATATACTGATATTAATGTCTTCAAAAAGAAAATAGATTTCAAGAAAAGAAATGAGCTTTGGTTGGGGCAGGGAAGAAAACTAGGCGAAAAATTATTCTTAATTATAGAAAACGGAAAAGCTGTTTCTTACGGTTTTTACGAACTTTTCACCCAAATTCAGACGTTGAGTATGATCTCTAAATTAAAAATAGATCTGCCTCTATCAACCGCAGATTTAAATAATGATTTGCAGTTGGCGTTACTTCGTGGTGACTTTGAAACGCTGCCGTTACCAAAATAAAAGGATGTTTTACAACGTATTAATTCTTATCAAGAAGAGAACGTTTTTCAAACAATTTTCTCGAAATAAAAAAGAATTAGTATTTTTGTAAAAAATAAAACAAAGCAATGCACAATTTTAAACAAAATAAAGCTGGAAAAAAGGGAACTGTAAAGTTCTCTAAGGTTTGGAATGTTTAAAAGAGTTGCCTTGCATAAAAATAATACTTTGGCAGACTCTTTTTAGGAAGAATCTGCCTTTTTTATGCTAAAATAAAATTATGAATTCAAAAGAATTATTAAAGATTGCCAATGAGTTTGGCACACCGGTGTACGTTTACGATGCAGAATCGATTAAAATTCAATACGAGAAACTTACATCTTCTTTTTTAAAACACACAAGGTTCTTCTACGCGGCGAAGGCGCTGACAAACATTAATATCCTTAAGTATGTCAAGAACTTGGGTGCTTCTTTGGATTGTGTATCAATTAATGAAGTAAAGCTTGGTTTAAAAGCAGGATTTACGAAAGAAAAAATATTATTCACGCCAAACTGTGTCGATTTAGCTGAAATTGAAGAAGCAATGACACACGGAGTTCACATTAATATCGATAACATCTCTATTCTTGAGCAATTTGGGAACAAATACGGTAATACTTACCCAATTTTAGTAAGAATCAACCCGCATATTTTCGCGGGAGGAAACTATAAAATCTCAACAGGTCACATCGACAGCAAATTCGGCATTTCAATTCACCAGGTTCGTCACATCGAAAGAGTGATGAAAAGTACAAATCTGAATGTTGAAGGTCTTCACATGCACACGGGAAGTGAAATTAAAGATCCTGACGTTTTCTTACAGGCTTTAGATATCATGTTGGAGCTTTCTGAACATTTCCCGAATCTGAAATATTTGGATATGGGAAGCGGATTCAAAATTCCTTACCAAGACAGTGAAGAGGAAACGGATGTTAAGACATTAGGTAAAAAAGTTGAAAAAGTAATCGCTGAATTCTCTAAATCTACAGGCAAAAAATTCGAACTATGGTTTGAGCCAGGGAAATTCTTGGTCGGAAAAAGTGGATATCTTTTAGTAAAAGCGAATGTAATCAAGCAAACAACAGCAACCGTTTTTGTGGGAGTTAATTCTGGATTTAATCATTTGATTCGTCCAATGTTTTACGATTCTTATCATCAGATTGAAAATTTATCTAATCCAAAAGGTGCAGAAAGAATTTATACCGTAGTTGGAAATATTTGTGAAACAGATACTTTCGCTTGGGACAGAAAATTGAATGAAGTAAGAGAAGGTGACGTTTTGGCTTTCCATAATGCGGGAGCTTACGGTTTTGAAATGAGTTCAAACTTTAATTCAAGATTAAAACCAGCCGAAGTTCTTTTCTTAGACGGAAAAGCACTCTTAATTCGTAAAAGAGATGAATTTGAAGATTTATTGAGAAATCAGATTGAAGTAATCTAAATAATACCAAGAACTCTGTAAGAAATTGCAGAGTTCTTTTTTTTAATATTGATTGAAAAAATTAATCAATTGTTTAACATCAGTTTTAAATTATTGCCTAAATTTGATAGAGGCATAATTCTTTACGGAAGAAAAAGTCTTAATTAATCCATATCCATTCTATATTTTTTCGAATAGAAAACCCACAAAAATATTAATTATGGCTAAAAACATAGCAGAGCAAATTGTTGAAATGCTCGAAAACGCAAATGTAAAAAGAATTTATGCAGTAACGGGCGACAGCCTTAATCACCTCAATATTGCCGTTAAAAAAAGCAGCATCGAATGGATTCATGTAAGGCATGAAGAAGTTGGAGCATACGCCGCTGCCGCCGAAGCCGAACTTGACGGTTTTGCAGTTTGTGCAGGAAGTTGCGGGCCGGGACACGTTCATTTGATCAACGGCGTTTACGAAGCGCATCGTTCTCACGTTCCGATGTTGGTTATTGCTTCAACGATTCCGACCGAAGAAATGGGAATGGATTATTTTCAGGAAACAAATACAATAAAATTATTTGATGATTGTAGCTATTATAATCAAATGATCACAAGACCGGAGCAGGTTCAAAGAACGTTGCAAACAGCAATTCAACATGCAATTTCTAAAAAAGGAGTTGCAGTGATTGGACTTCCGGGCGATGTTTCAGAATTAGATGCTGAAGAAGCAACAACTTCCAATAAAATATTTAAAACAAACCCAATTATTCGTCCTTCTGATGATGAATTGAATGAATTGGCAAGTTTAATTAACGAAAGTGAAAAAGTAACCATCTACTGCGGAATCGGAGCAGAAAATTCCAATGCCGAAGTTGTAGAGTTATCAAAATATTTAAAAGCTCCTGTGGGATATTCTTTTCGTGGAAAAATGGCAATTCAGCCCAATAATCCTAATGAAGTTGGGTTAACCGGGCTTCTAGGACTTCCTTCCGCCTATCACGCGATGCATGAAGCAGATTTGCTGATTCTTTTGGGAACAGATTTTCCTTATCAAAAATTCATGCCTGTTAAAAATAAAATCGTTCAGATTGATGAAAGTCCTGAAAGATTGGGCAGAAGAGCCAAGTTGGAATTGGGTCTGACAGGTGATGTTAAAGAAACCATCAAAGCTTTATTGCCTTTATTAAAAGAAAAAACAGACGCTCATTTCCTGAATCAACAATTGGAATTTTACGAAAAAGTAAAAGAAAGTCAGATGGCTTATGTAAAAGATTCCGGAAAAGAAGATGCTATTCAACCGGAATATGTAGCACATATTCTTGATCAAATCGCAAAAAAAGATGCCATTTTCACTGTAGATACAGGAATGTGCTGTGTTTGGGGAGCAAGATATATTACAGGAACGGGAGAACGTAAAATGCTAGGCTCTTTCAATCATGGTTCAATGGCGAATGCAATGCCGATGGCGATTGGAGCATCTTTAGCTCATCCTGACAAACAAGTTATCGCGATGTGTGGTGATGGTGGATTATCAATGCTTTTGGGAGATATGGCGACTATTTTTCAGTATAAACTTCCGATAAAATTGATTGTTTTCAACAACCGAACGCTCGGAATGGTAAAATTGGAAATGGAAGTCGGCGGAATGCCCGATAACGAAACAGATATGATTAATCCAGACTTTGCAATGGTCGCACAGGCAATGGGATATCCTGGAAAAAACGTTCATAAACCGGAAGAAGTTGTCAACGCAATTATGGAATGTTTAAATCATGACGGACCTTATTTATTAAATATTTTCACAAATCCTAATGCATTGGCGCTACCTCCAAAAATCGAATTCGATCAGGTATTGGGAATGACAAAATCTATGACACAATTAATGCTTGGCGGAAAAATGGAAGAAGCGTTAGATACCGTAAAAAGCAACTATAAACATATTAAAGGATTGTTGTAATGAGTAGTTCTCTAAAGAAATTCTACATTATCGCTTGGGCATTCGGGCTTATTTTTTACTTTTTAGATTATGTGATCAGGTCTGCGCCAGCGGTAATGATTCCACAATTGGTTAATAATTTTAATACGACCGAACTGAAACTCATCAGCATGGTCGGAACGTATTATTACACCTATTCAACCTGTAGTTTGATTGCCGGAATTGCTTTAGATAAATTCGGCGGGAAAAAATCTCTTTTTGTCGGAACTTTAATTTTGGGATTTGGCTGCTTATTATTTTTAATTTCAACTCAGGTCGCCGGAGTTTCGGGAAGATTATTACAAGGTGCAGGTTGTGCTTTTGCTTTTCCGGGCTGTGTTTATTTGGCGAGTAAAGGTTTTTCATCAAAATCTTTGGCTACGGCCATCGGTTTTACGCAATGCATAGGAATGCTGGGCGGAACAGCCGGACAGTTTGTAGTAGGGCCATGGGTTGAAAAAGGAGTTAATATTGATACTTTCTGGTTATGGTCAGGAATTGCCACGATTGTTACGGCTTTCGGATTGTTTTTTGTGATTCCTAATGAAAAGAAATCTGAAAATTCTGAGGAAGCTAAAACTAAACATGTTGGTTATTTAGAACCTTATAAAATTGTTTTTAAAAATCCACAATCTTGGCTTTGTGGGATTGTTTCTGGTCTTTTATTTGCTCCAACAACAATATTTGCGATGACTTGGGCAGTTGCTTTTTTTCAGAAAGATAAACAGTTTATTTTTCATGAAGCAGCGATTACAAGTGCGATGGTTGCTTTTGGATGGGTGTTCGGATGCCCGCTTTTAGGTTTTATTACAGATAAAATTGGACGTAGAAAACCAGTTTTGATTGCTGGTGCAGTTTTAATGATCATCAGTTTATTGCAGTTGATTTACTTACCGGATTTATATCCCGCCAAAATAAGCATGTTCATTCTCGGATTAGGTTCTGGAGCAGCAATGATTCCGTATTCTGTAATTAAAGAAGCGAATCCGGATTATGTAAAAGGAAGCGCAACGGGAGCGATTAATTTTATCACTTTTGGAGTTACCACTTTATTGAGCCCTATTTTCAGCAGATGGTTCGGGAAAAGTTTAGATATTTCTTCCGGCGATTTGCATTTTCAACATTCGATCTTATTTTGGATTGTTGGGATTGTTTTAGCGATTCTTGTTTCATTAATGTTGAAAGAAACAGGAAGCAAAGCTCAGAACCAAGTAATAGTTTCATAATTTTACATTAAAATTTAATTAAATATTTTAATCAGGCTTTACACTTTTGTGTGAAGCTTTTTTTTGATGTAATTTTGCTCTATTAAAAATATATTCATGAAAACCTTAGCATTATTCATCGGGCTTTTTGTGGCAAATTTTGCTTTTGCACAACAAGATGTTGAAGAAAGAGACGATACTTTTACTTCGGAAAGCAATAAGAATCTTTTAAAAATAGATATCAAAGAGCCGTTATTGCAAATTGCGGCGAAAAACTGCAATGATTTTAAAGCTGCAGCTTTTGAAGGGGGAGTATTGGTTTATAAAGAAACATTGAGAAAATATATGTTTGATTATCTCAATTCTGATTTTTATGTCTTAAACGGTGATTTCAATTTTGTATTAACGATCGACCAAACTGGGAAAGTGACCAAAATTGAAGGATCTCCAAAAGTATCCAACAGTGAAGTCTTTTTTGATGACATGAAATATGTGGTGAGAAGAATCAAAAAAAACTGGATTCCTGCATCTTGCAACGGTCAGCCAATAACTTCTCAGGTTAAAATAAAAATGAATCTGTCATCTATTTCAACAGATCTGTAATGAGAAAGTATATTATAATTCTATTTCTTTTCTTTTTTGGTTTCAAAGGTTTTTCGCAGGAAGTAAAAGCTGAATTTCCGGGTGGTGATGGGGCGTTTAAAACAGAATTTATGAATATGGTTCATGCCTACATAGATATTGCGCTGTATGCGATTCAAGGTGAAGTTACTTTTATCTTTAATATTGACGAAAAAGGTAAAACCAACAATCTGGATGTACTTCCAAAGTTTAAAAATAATGAGATGTTCATTGACGATATGAAGTACGCTATGAAAAAAGTAAAAAAGAAATGGACACCCGCCACAAAAGATGGAGTTCCCATTAATTCAAAATATATTTTGAAGGTTAATTTCAGTTCAAACACTTATGATCATGATTAAAAAAATATTTATTCTAATTTTTATTATCTCAATTAAATTACTGTATTCTCAGAATGAGGTTTTAGATGAATATCCTAAAAATGAATATTTTTACGAAGGCGGAGCAGTAAATTTTTACAAAGAAATACATGATTATCTTGAAAATAATAAGTTTTCTGAATGTGATGTTAAGGAAATATATCAGCCAAGAATTATTGTTACAAAAGATGCTGGTGTTAAGTTGGTGCAAGATGATGATACAGAAAATATAAAAAATAACAAATGCGCTTATGATTTGGCAAAGGAAGTTGTCAAAAATTTAAAACACTGGAAGCCTGCAGAAGTAAAAGGAAGGAAAATAGGAGCTTTGACAGAGTTTATTTTTTATCCAAAGGATCTAATGAGTAATTATAGGGAAAATTATAAAGCAGATAACTTTGTAACACATGCGCAATATCCTGATGGAAATAAAGTTTTTTCGAAAGAGTTTCATGATAATTTCATGGTTCTTTTTGAGGATTATCATATCAATGGTGATATTAATTTAGAGTTTTATATTGATAAAAATGGGCATATTGTAAATCCTAGAATCTACCCTGTAATTTTCGATAGAAAATTTAATATAGATTTTTTAAGAACTCTTTCACGATTAAAAAAAACTTGGAAACCAGCTTTATATTCTAATATTCCAATTAAAGAGAGGATTGGTATGCCTTTAAATTTTTCAATAACTTTTCTACAAAGATAACCCTGCCATTCTGGCACAATATTTTGTATCTTTGCAAACTAAACTATTTTTAGCATTGATATAAAACCCAATTTCTAAAATTTAATTTCTACAAAAGTGCAGGAAAAATATATAGACGAAACCAAGCAGGGAGAAGCTTTTGCGATTGCTGAAAGAGATGGGAATTCTAAAAAATTATTTTTAGAGAGCTATGGTTGTCAGATGAATTTCTCTGATTCTGAGATCGTTGCTTCTATTCTTAATGATCAGGGATACAATACCACTCTAAAAGTAGAAGAAGCAGATCTTATCCTTTTAAATACATGTTCGATTCGTGAGAAAGCGGAGCAAACGGTGAGAATGCGTCTTGCTCAGTTCAAAAAACTGAAAAAAGAAAAACCCAACATGACGGTTGGTGTTTTGGGCTGCATGGCGGAGAGATTAAAAACCAAGTTTTTAGAAGAAGAACAATTGGTTGATCTTGTGGTTGGCCCTGATGCTTACAGAGATTTACCTAATCTTTTAAAAGAAACCGAAGACGGAAGAGATGCCATCAATGTAATTCTTTCTAAGGAAGAAACCTATGCAGATATAAACCCGGTTCGTTTGGGCGGAAATGGTGTTACAGCTTTCGTTACGATTACGAGAGGTTGTGATAATATGTGTACATTCTGTGTCGTTCCATTTACGAGAGGTAGAGAAAGAAGTCGTGATCCGCACTCAATTCTTGAAGAATGTAAAGGTCTTTGGGATAATGGATATAAAGAAATTACGCTTTTAGGACAAAACGTAGACTCTTACCTTTGGTATGGAGGTGGACCTAAAAAAGATTTTGCCAAAGCATCTGAAATGCAGAAAGCTACAGCCGTTGATTTTGCACATTTGCTTGATCTTGTAGCTAAAGCAGTTCCTAATATGAGAATCAGATTCTCAACATCTAATCCTCAGGATATGAATTTGGATGTGTTCAGAATTATGGCGAAACACGACAATGTTTGCAATTACGTTCACCTTCCCGTTCAAAGCGGAAGCAACAGAATGTTGGAAGCAATGAACAGACAGCATACTCGTGAAGAATATTTAGAATTAATTAATAAAGCGAAAGAAATTGTTCCGGATATTTCTTTTTCTCAGGATATGATCATTGGTTTCTGCGGCGAAACGGAAGAAGATCATCAAGATACTTTAAGCCTGATGAAAGAAGTGGAATATGACTACGGTTATATGTTCTCTTATTCAGAAAGACCGGGAACTCCTGCTCACAAGAAGATGGAAGACGATGTTCCGGCTGAGGTTAAACAAAGACGTCTGGCGGAAGTGATTGATTTACAGAGAGAATTGTCCAGACAAAGAATGGAAGGATATGTTGGACGTGTTCATCGTATTTTGATCGAAGGTGTTTCAAGAAAGAATGAAAAGCAATGGAAAGGAAGAAATTCTCAAAATGCCGTTTGCGTATTTGATATGCTTGAAGGACAAAAATTGGGTGACATTGTGGATGTTTTCGTTTTTGGGAATACGCAAGGCACACTTTTAGGGGAAACGGTTGTATAAACTGCGAATGAAAAACTTCCTATTCATATTATTTTTATTTCCACTGCTTACAAGTTGTCAGACAGAAAAAGCTGTCGTTTCAAAATATTCTGCTCACGTAGGTGATATTACCTTTGATGAGAAAATTGATGATCCTAAGTTTAAAAGATGTTTAAGCGAAGATTTTGGAATTCAATACTATAATGATTCTCAAGGATTTCAATATAAAGGAGAGAAAATTTCAATAGAAGAAAAATTAAAATCTTTAAATATTGAAGGAGATAAAAAACTAAAAGGATATATAACGGTTAGGTTTTTAGTAAATTGTGACGGAAAATCAGGGTTATTCAGGGTTCAGCAGATGAATCAAGAATACAAAGAAACGGATGCTGATAAAGAGTTAACAGATCAGCTTCTTATTTTTACTAAAAATTTAAATGGCTGGATTCCAAAGAAATTAGATGGAAAAAAAGTAGACTATTACCAATATTTAACGTATAAAATTGAAAATGGAAAAGTTTCAGAAATATTGCCTTAGTCTTTTAATTCTTGTTGTTTATACTAATTTACAATCTCAAGTTAACTGCAACACGATAGTTGGTGAAGATTGTAAAAAAGCTTGTGAAGTTTATAATTTTTTAGAATCACAGGGCCAAGGATATAAAGAATCACAGCAAGGATTTGACAAAGCCATAAAGCTTTGTCCTACTTTTTCCAATGCTTATAAAGAAAAAGCAGTTCCTTATTTGAAACGAGGAGAGTTTATTACTTGGAAAATTCTTATTGATAAAGCCGTTGATTTAGATCCTAAAATGCATTTAGGATACAGAGGGTGGTGTAAATATCAATTTCTTAGAGATTATAAGGGAGCAATTGCTGATATTGAGGCTTTAGAAAAATTTTATCCAGTAGGATATTTAGGATATTCTGCAAATGGAGATTACGAATTGCACATTGCAAAAGCCATTTGTTATTCTGCGTTAGGAGAAAAAGAAAAAGCAATATCTATTATAGAGAGTCAATTGGCGAAAAAAGATCACAATGTTGGTTTTTATGATTACTACCAACTTGGTGTTACTTATTTTGAGACTGGAAAATATGATAAAGCTCTAGAAAATTTTGAAAGACAAAGCAAAGAGAATGACTTTGCAGAAAATATATATTTTAAAAGTAAAGTTTCAAAAATTAGAAACAAAGATTATTTGGATTTAAAAAGGTTAGCATTGAAAACCTATGATGAGGGTAAAACCATGGAAGATGGCTATACTCATCATTTTAACAAAATTTACAGAAAACAAATTGAAGAACTGTAAATAGAATTTAAATCAATAATCAAAAATTTACTTATGAGTAACGACTTACAAAATATAAAGAACCGCTTCGGAATTATCGGAAATTTTCCGGCTCTCAACCGTGCTTTAGAAAAATCTATTCAGGTAGCACCAACGGATATTTCCGTGTTGGTGATCGGTGAAAGTGGAGTGGGGAAAGAATTTATCCCGAAAATCATTCATTCAGAATCCAAAAGAAAACATCAGCCTTATATTGTTGTAAACTGTGGAGCAATTCCGGAAGGAACCATCGATTCCGAATTATTCGGACACGAAAAAGGAGCTTTTACAGGGGCAACAGGTACCAGAAAAGGTTATTTTGAAGTAGCAGACGGCGGAACGATTTTCCTTGATGAGGTTGGTGAACTTCCCTTACAGACGCAGGTTCGTCTTTTAAGAGTGCTGGAAAGTGGTGAATTTATGAAAGTGGGTTCTTCACAGGTTCAAAAAACGAACGTAAGAATTGTCGCAGCTACCAACGTCAACATGATGAAGGCAATTCATGACGGAAGATTCCGTGAAGATTTGTTTTATCGTTTAAATACGGTACAAATAGATATGCCGCCTTTGAGAGAAAGAAAAGGAGATATTCATTTGTTATTCAGAAAGTTTGCCATCGATTTTGCCGAAAAATACAGAATGCCGGAATTGGAATTAGAACCAAACGCCGTTCATTATGTTGAAAATTATACTTTTCCGGGAAATGTTCGTCAGTTAAGAAACCTGGTTGAACAAATGACCGTGGTAGAGCGTGACAGAAGCGTAACGGTAGAAAAATTATCAGAATATATCCCAATGGAGACCCATTTGCCAATGGTGGTAAATGCTCCTAACAATCAGAAACAGAATGATTTCGGAAGCGAAAGAGAAATTATGTATAAAATTCTCTTCGATATGCGTAATGATATTAATGATTTAAAATCCTTAACTTCGGAACTGATAAAGAACAGAGGAACAGCAGATCTTAGCAATCAGGAAAAGAATCTGATCAGCAGAATTTATACTCCTGAGCCTCAGCAGGCAGCACCGGCAAGTTCTTTATTGTATTTTGAAAATAATAATAATCCAACTGTTCAGACGCCGACCATTATATCAAATACTGATAATGATGACAGCTATGAAGATTTTGAAGACATTGAAATTGAGGAAAATAAACCTGAATCTCTGTCACTTCAAAACAATGAAAAAGATTTGATTATCAAAGCGTTGGATAAGCATAAAGGACGCAGGAACAAAGCGGCCGATGAGTTGGGAATTTCACAAAGAACTTTATACAGAAAAATAAAACAATATAACCTAGAAGACTAAACTAACCATGGATTTTGACTTAATTATTAAAAGAGGATACAATTTTAACATCGGAAAATACGTTTCAGACGGATTTGAACTTTTCAAAAAAGATATTGGAGGATTTATAGTGGCCACAATTCTTGCAATTGTAATGAGTATAATTCCTTTTTGCGGATTATTGGCATTAGGAAATTTTTATAAAATTTGCAGAAAAGTAGATGCAGGAGAAAAAGTTCAGGCCGGTGATATTTTTGATTTTACAGATTTTTGGGTGTATTTCAAATTTATGATTTTGCTTTTTGTGGCAATTTTCATATTGATGATTCCTATTCAAGTGTCTATGGTTCCAATGATTATGGCAGCAAAATATGGTGACGGTACAGGCGATGTCGGGACAGCATTATTTGCAAGCGGAATGGGAGTTTGGATGATCCTTTTTATATTGCTGATATTTGCATTTGCAATTTCTTTTTACTTTGTACAGCCGTTGATTTCGATTTACAGAGTGCAAAGTGTAAGAAAAGCGTATTCACTTTCTTGGAAAATTGCTAAGAAAAACTTCTTTATGATATTGGTTTTCAGCCTTGTTGTTGGAGTAATTTCAGAATTAGGAATCATAGCTTGCGGAATCGGGATACTTTTTACTGCGCCAATCGGGATCTGTATTAAATATGTCAGCTTTAAAGATATTTTAGAAACGCAAAATCAAAAGCAGGGTTTATGATAAGTAAAATGAAAATTATATTTGGATTTGTAATTCTTACATTGTTTCAGCAGTGTTATTCTTTTACGGGTTCATCTTTAACGGACGAAAAAACGGTACAGATCAATGAATTTCCGAATAATGCTGCCTTGGTGAATCCTGCCTTGTCACAGCAGTTTTCAACGGATATTCAGAACAGATTTTTACAAAGAACGACGTTAAAAGGAACCAAAGAAAATCCTGATATTTTGATCGAAGGAGAAATCTCAGATTATTCTATAACACCGACTACGATTGGGTCAAATTCTACGACCAATCAAACGACGGGAGGAATTGTTCAGGATTCTCAAAATAAATTAACAATCACAGTGAAAGTACATTATGAAAACAAAGTCCATCCGGATTCAAGTTTCGACAGGACCTATTCTGATGAAGCGGTTTTCAACAGTAACTTATCACAATCAGATATAGAGGCTTCACAGGTGAAGATTGCAACAGATAGAATCATTAACAAGATATTTAACGATATTGTAGCGAATTGGTAAAATGAATCCAAGAGTTTTAGAATTATTAAAGAACCCCAAAAATATACAGTCAGAAGATCTTAATCTTTTGAAAGAGGAGATCAATTCTTTTCCTTATATTCAAAATATCAGAGCATTACATCTGTATGGGATTCATCTTTATGATAAAGAAAATTATCAGAAAGAGCTTTCTACAACGGCTGCTTATACAACGGATAAGAAAATTCTTTATCAGTTGATTAACGGTAAAATTAAGCAAAAGCCAAAACCCGAAATTATTGAAGAGCAAAAGCCTTTGGTTTCTGCAAATACTTTCAAATATATTTATAAAAGCAGCAGTTTTCCTATTAAAAGAGAGGAAAAAGAGCAACAACAGATCATCAAGGAAGAGCAAGCCGAACAGATCGTTAAAGATAAAAAGCACGAGGAAGCATTTCTTCTTCAGGCTCAAATCATACCGGAAATTAAGCATCTTCATGTAGATGGTGAAAGAAACCGCATCCTGTTTGAAGGTGAAGAAAACTTTCTTAATGACGATACTTTGGAAACAATTGATTTGGAATCTACTTTAGAGTCAGGATCTATTGTTACTCAAAAAGCTGAAAAGAAAGAAGTAGAAGAGGTGATTGATGAAGTTGAAGATATTCAGGAAGAACCAATTTCTGAGGAAGTTCAGCAAGAAAATCCTGTTGAAGAAATTTCAGAATTTACTCCAGAAACAATCATTAATGAAGAGAAAGTAGATTCAATAGCAGAGGAAGAAAAAATTGATGATGAAGCTGATGTCAGCTACCATGAAATAGAACCTTCTTTAACTGAAAGTGAGCTTAAAGAAGATCATTTAGTTGAAGAAAACGATGCGGTTTCTTTTGAAAATGAAGAACTTAATGAAGTTGAAGCTAAAATAGAATTTACTCCCGAAGAAATCATCAATGAAGAAGAAATTACTTCAGAAAGTGAAACAGAAAAGGTAAATAATGATGCTGAATTAAGTTTCCACGGAACAGATTCTTTCCTTCCTGACGTTAAAATTCAATCCAATACTGTTGAAGAAACTGTAAGCGAAGAAATTCCTCAGCCAAACATCAACAAACATGAAGATGAAATGCGACGCTTGATTGAAGAGGTTGAGAAAAAAATGAAAACGGTAAAGGTTTCTTCTGAACAAAAAGAAACTGAACCTGAAATTTCAGGACATGAAATAAGTTTTGCAGAAACTCAAAGTTTTAATGTTGAAGAACCTGCAAAAGAGAAAATTGAAGAAAAAACTGAGGAAGAGAAACCTGAATTAGTTGAAAATAAACCTGAAGAGGTTGAACCAGTTGAAGAAACTGTAAACGAAGAACTTCCAGAAGAAAAACCTGTCGCAGAAGCTCCACAAGAAGTTAAATCCGCATGGAAACCAATGAGCCTTGAGTCTCACGTTCCGGATTCTTTACTTAATAAATCAACAGAAACTCCTCAGCCAAAAGTTGAAGAGGTAAAAGAAGAAGCTCCAAAACAGGAAGAAATTGTACCTCAGGCAGAAGAAGTAGAGCTTCCTAAAGAAAATTCAGAGGAAATCGAAGCTATTGAAGAGCCTGTTGTCGAACGAAAAATTAAAAGACCTGAAACTGTAGAAGAAGACGAGGAAGAGGAAGAAGCTCCGGCTTTAAATGTTTCTTTCTTTAATTCAGATATTATTTCAAGCTGGGCAGTTGATGCCAATAAAGCTAAAGAAGAGCAGCAAAAGGAAAAAGAGGAGATCGTAGAAATTCCTGCCGAAAAGATAAATCCTATAGACAGCAATGTTCCCGGATTTATCAATACATGGCAAAGCTGGTTGAAAATCGACAGACCATCTGATGAAACAGAAGAAACTGTAGAAGATGTTGAGCCGATAGAAGAAGCAGAACCTGTAGATAAAGTAAAAACTGAAATTAAAAATAAGGTTATTGAATCTTTCATAGAAAATAACCCTAAAATTTCTCAGCTAAAAGATGAAGTTAATTTCGTTGTGAAAGAAAAAACGGATGATATTTCACATCTAATGACAGAAACTCTGGCGACTCTGTATTTCGAACAAAAATTGTACACAAAAGCGATCAAAGCTTTCAATATATTAATAACCAAACATCCTGAAAAGAAAGAATATTTTGAAGGAAAAATTCAAGAAATCAAGGATATTCGAGGGAAAAACTAAGGTTTAAAAAAAGAAAATATAAAAAATGCTGAGTCCTAAAGATTCAGCATTTTTGTTTTATGTATTATTGACGACATTTTTCTTACTTCTCAATTTTCGCCATGCCTTTCGTCCGTAAACGACAACGAGAATAACTAAAATTATAGCGAAGATTCCGGCCAAAATAGGCATTGCCATTGCTAAAACAGTCATAATTCCCGCTCCTGCTGTTTCTGTAGTTCCAACAACTGAATTTCCGAGTCCGCCTGTGGTGGCTGTAGAAGCTGCCCGAAGTCCTGCAAACCCCGAACTTATGGTTGCTGCTGTTCCTCCTCCCGCGATCAAAGCCAAAGCCCATTGCGGAAAAGTTCCCAAATCTGCGAACTGACTCGCAAACAAAACAGATCCGGCAACAGTCGCCATCGGAACAGAGATCGTATCCAATAAATGATCGATGAACGGAATATAATAAGCGAGGATCTCAGCTACCGTAGCAATTCCGGTTGTGATAAGTGTCGGAAGGCCGGAAAGCCATTCAAAGTTCTCATTCGTCGGAATCCAATGCAGATATGAAGCCAGACTTACCGCAAACATCGGAAGAAAAACTCTGAAGCCGGTCGCAGCAGCCAGTCCGATACCGATAAATGCACTCAGAACATAAGGTAAAAAGGGAATATGATCTAACATTTTAATTTTCAGATTAATTGTTTCCCATAAAGTTACAAAAAGTATGCAAAGATTTTAATGAATTTTTAATTCTCAGCGAATCATATTTAAGCACAAGAAAGTACCACACAATCATCTGTGCAAATCTGAGTAATCTGTGGGATAAAAAAGTTAAATTAAAATGGAATTTAAGCCTTTTTCTGAGGCTGATTAGACTGACAAAGCTTAATAAACTGCGCTTCCACATCCTGAAATTTCGCAGGCATTTCAGGCGAAACCCAAAACATCATCGCAATCGTTTTTTCACCAAAAGCTTCCCTGAAAAGATCTTTATTCAAACGATAACATTCTCGTAATAATCTCTTTACGCGATTTCTGTGAACTGCTTTCTTGAAATATCTTTTAGAAACAGAAACTCCAATTTTTAAAGCTTCTACAGGTAAAGTAGGTTTATCTTTTAGAATAATAATTCTCAAATTTCCAAAGGTTCTCCATTTACCTTTTTCAAAAAGTAAAGTGATCTCATTGTCTTTTTTGAGTTTTTCGGCTCTGGGATATTTGAAATTTGTCATTTACAGGGTGTAAATATAGTCTTATTTTGAATTTTTCTCACAGATTTCACAAATTCTCACAGAGAAAAATAAAACATAAACATCCGTGTTGATCCGTGAAATCTGTGAGAAAATAAATTTTTAATCTTTTTTCAATAAATGGTTAATAACCTCCGAAGCAGTATAGAGTCCAAAAATCGCAGGCATATAACTTATCGTTCCATAAAAAGATCTTTTAAAATTAGTTCCGTCTGTCATTTTCAGGCTTTCTTCATCTTGAATATCGTTTGAAAAAACGCAACGAACGCCTTTATCAATTTTCTCTTTTTTTAATCTTTTTCTTACCTGCCTTGCAAGATGGCAATGCTCAGTTTTGCTGATGTCTCTT
Source organism: Chryseobacterium glaciei (assembly GCF_001648155.1). Lineage (NCBI taxonomy): Bacteria > Pseudomonadati > Bacteroidota > Flavobacteriia > Flavobacteriales > Weeksellaceae > Chryseobacterium > Chryseobacterium glaciei. Next base: position 2,262,639 of record NZ_CP015199.1, read on the forward strand.
ACCATTACCTTGCTTGGATCGGTCTTCCCTCCAGCTCCCATTGAGCTTACAATTTTTATTTTTCTTCTTTTTGCAGCAATGATTAAACAAAGTTTTGGCGTTACACTGTCGATACAATCTAAAACATAATCAAATTTTGCAGAGTCCAGGACTTCATCCATTCTTTCCGGATTTAGAAACTCATTGATTTTGGTTAAATTAAGTGTAGGATTAATATCTAAAAGTCTTTCTGCAACAACCTCTACTTTATGTTTTCCTATTGTTGAATGTAAAGCTGGTAACTGTCTGTTAATGTTTGTAATATCTACCGTGTCACCATCTACGATCGTCATAGTTCCGACTCCCGCTCTTGCCAGAAATTCTGCCGCAAACGAGCCAACTCCGCCTAATCCGACAACCAGAACAGTCGCTTTATTCAATCTTTCCAAACCTTCTTCTTTGATGAGAAGTTCCGTTCTCTCCAACCAGTTTTTATCCATTTTTTATCGTCTCTAAATTTTCTACAATTTGTTCGTTCAGTTTTTCCAAAGAAATCCCCTTGAGTTCTGAAGTTTTTTGATATAAATCTTCAATGTTAAAATCTTCATTATCAGTTTCTAAAAAGATTTTGTCTAAAGGGGTAATTTTCAGAATATTTTGCAAAGATAAATTATACAAAACCGCTTTTCCAAAACTCAAATAAAAATTATTTTTAAGCAGGTCTTCGGCAATGCTTTGTTTTTTATTAAAACCATGAATGATCATTGCCTGTTCAGCCTTTTTTTTGAAGGAAATCACTTCGTAAAATTTTCTTACACAATGAATAATCAAAGGTTTTTTTACTTCATTTGAAATTTTTATCTGTCTTAGAAAAATGTCTTCCTGAATTTTTTGATCGATTTCAACAAAAGAATCCAGTCCGCATTCTCCGATTGCAAAACAATTTTCATTGATGTTTGATTGTAACCAATCAATTTGATTATCAATTGATTCAATATTAATGTCTTGAGGGTGAATCCCAATAGAATACAGCGAATCTGGCGGAATATTATTTAAATCTAAATTATAAATTCCGTAGGTCACATTTTTCTTATGATGATGAAAATCAAAAAAATCCATGTACAAAAATACTAACTATTTATCTGTTGTGTATTTTGAGTCTTTGTATTTCGAAAATAAGTGAAACGCCTTTGTTTATCTTAGTTTAAAGGTTTTAAAATCAATTCTTTGTATTTCTTTGCATTTAATAATCGCAAGGTTAAACAAAGAACTTTTGAAGTAGAATAATTTTTGATAGAGATAAACAAAGCCATTTCATTTAAAAAAGTAAAACAAAAATATGTGTTTAATTATCAGCTAATTAAGACTGTTTTAAAATGGACAACATGTTAGCGATTTAGAATTAATATAAAATTCTTAAACGAACGTTTATAAATATGTTAAAAATTTCTTAACTTTACTCAAACTACACTTCATGAAGAAAAAATTTACGGAAAAACAAATCCATATTTTAGACATCGCCGAAGAGCTGATTGCGAAAAAAGGATATGAAGGAACGTCGGTGAGGGATATCTGTTCCAAAGCCAGTATTAATGTCGCAATGATCTCTTATTATTTCGGTTCTAAGGAGAAAATGATGTCTTATCTCTATCAGTACAGAGTTCTAAAGACAAGGGAAAATTTTTCGGAATTTGCAGATACGATCAAAGATGGCAAACCGGAAATGCAGATGAAGGAAATTATTAAATATATTGTCTCTCAATTATTTAAATATAATTATTTTCACGGATTTGTTACACAGGAACTTCGACATACAGAAAATTTAAAGGATGAACTTCTCGATTTTTATCAGTTATTCGTTAAAAAACTGGACGAAGTCATAAAAAAAGGAGTTACGTCCGGAGTTTTCACATTTACTCCAAAACCGGAGGATATTTTGACCACAATTATAGGTTCTACATTGTTTGTAATTCGTAATAAAAACTTTTATGAGCTCTATGTTCCGAGTAAAAACGAAGAAGCTTACAGTAAAGAAGCCGAAAAAAAGGTAAGAATGAATCTTTTGATGAGTATTTTTGCAATTTTGGGATACGCTGCAGACTAAAATTACGTTAAATATTCATAAAAAAAAATCTATTGACAAAAAAGTTATATTTTTGCAAATTAATAGATCGGTCATATAATCCGAAAACTGTGAATTTTTTATATGAAAAAATATATTTTAGGTCTTTTTGCTGTAGCTGTGGTATCTTCATGTGTGAGTCAGCAAGATAAAGCGATGAAAAGTGCGGATAAAAACTACATCTTAAAGGTTGCAAATGAGAACTTTGCAAAAAAGAAGTGGAAAAATTCACTGGCTCTTTATGACAGGTTGGCTAATTTGGTTGCAGGTACGGATGATTTCCCTAATGTGGGTTTCAATACGGCGTATGCAAACTATTATGATAAAAATTATAAGTTGGCTGGGCATCAGTTCAAAAACTTTGCAGTAAGTTTTCCAAAGGATCCTAGAGCAGAAGAGGCGGCGTATATGTCGGCTTTATGTTACTATGAAGGGTCAATGGATTATAATTTGGATCAGTCTAGTACAGAATTGGCAATTAATGAGTTACAGGATTTCTTGAATAATTATCCAACTTCTGAAAGATCTAAAAATATCACAACTCTTATTGATGAGCTGTCTTACAAGTTAGAGTTCAAATCTTACGAAAACGGAAGACAATACTTCAATATGGGTGATTATAAAGCTGCAAATACGGCTTTAGAAAACGTATTGGAAGATTTCCCGAGTACAAAACTTCGTCCGAAAATCTATGATTATATGATGAAGTCACGTTACTTATTGGCTCAAAAATCGATCTATGATCTTAAAGACGAACGTATTGAAAGTGCATTGTCATTTACAAAACAAGTTGAAAAAGATCTTCCGAATACAGAATATTCTAAAACTGCATTGGATCTTAGAGAGAAATTAGAGAAAGAAAAGAAAGATTTCGCAGTTGTAAAAAAACAAACAGAAGCTAGAATTGCAACATTAACTGCAAGACAGAAAAAAGAAGTAGAAAAGCTGGCTGAAAAGAACAAAACTGAAGATCAGATTAAAAATCAGATCGATGCTGAGAAGAAAGCAATGCAGATCCAGAGGGACAGTGCGAAGCTTCAGACACCTCCACCGGCAGCGACTTTCAAAATCCAAAGATAATTCGTAAATTTGCCACCTTATAAATAAATTAATTTTCTCAAAATGAGTGTAAAAGATACAAAAGCAGAAGTAAATACTATTACTTACGATAAAGACAAGATTGAAGATAAAGTAGGTTCAATCTATGAAGCTATTGTTATCATGGGAAAGAGAGCAGAGCAGATCAACGCAGAAATTCGTACAGAATTGCATAACAAATTAGACGAATTTGCTGTTCACAACTCTACATTGGAAGAAGTTTTCGAAAACAGAGAACAGATTGAGATCTCTAAACATTACGAAAAACTTCCAAAACCAACTTCTATCGCGATCGAAGAATGGTTAAACGAAGATATTTACTTCAGAAAAACTGAAGAAAGAAAATAAAAACCGTTTGGTTTTTAATAGATGAAGGTCATAAAGGAACTATTTCTTTTATGACCTTTGTTGTTTAAATGGTTTGTGAGAAAAAATAAGTATTTTAGTGTTTTAAAAAATTAAAACTAAATGAGTATTTCCGGGAAAAAGATTCTTATTGCCGTTTCTGGAGGAATTGCAGCCTATAAAATTCATTTTCTGATAAGAGATTTTATCAAAAAAGGTGCGGAAGTTCAGGTGATTATGACTCCGGATGCCGAGCATTTTGTAACGAAGCTGAGCTTGTCTACGCTATCGAAGAAATCTGTTTATACAGATTTCTACAACGAAAACGGAACATGGAACAGCCATGTTGAAATGGCGTTGTGGGCAGATGTAATGATCGTTGCGCCGTGTACAGCAAATACTTTGGCTAAAATGACGCACGGAATGTGTGATAATTTAGTCATTGCAACCTATATGTCAGCGAAATGCCCTGTTTTTATAGCTCCTGCAATGGATTTGGATATGTACGCACATCCTTCCACAAAACAGAATTTAGAATTGGCTGAGGATTTCGGGCATTTCATTATTCCTGCAGAAGATGGCGAGCTGGCAAGCGGACTGATCGGGCAGGGAAGAATGGCGGAACCGGAAACAATTGCTAAAGCGGTTGAAGAATTTTTTAATTCAAATCATAAAAAAACTTTAGAAGGAAAAACGGTTTTAATTACAGCCGGACCAACTTATGAAGCCCTTGATCCTGTAAGATTTATAGGAAATCATTCTTCAGGAAAAATGGGATTCTCTTTGGCGGAAGAAGCTTCAAAAAGAGGTGCAAAAGTTATTTTGATATCAGGGCCGACTTCTCAGGTGATGAATGATAAAAATGTTGATGTTCATAAAATTACTTCTGCAAAAGAAATGTTGACGAAAGTATTTGAGTTTTATGATACAATTGATATTGGAATCGCAAGTGCAGCTGTTGCAGACTATGCTCCAAAGGAAGTCGCTAAGGAAAAAATCAAAAAAAATGATGACAGCCTAACGATTGAATTAATTAAAAATCCGGATATTCTCAAAACAATGGGCGAAAAGAAAACCCATCAGTTTTTAGTCGGTTTTGCCTTGGAAACCCAAAATGAAGAAGAAAATGCCAAAGGAAAATTGGAAAAGAAAAATCTTGATATGATTGTTTTGAATTCTCTTCGTGATGAAGGCGCAGGATTTAAAAATGACACCAATAAAATAAAAATATTCACCAAAACGGAGAAAAAAGAATTTGAACTAAAATCTAAGGACGATGTTGCAAAAGACATTCTTAATTTTGTTGAGTCTCAGATATTGAAATAATTTTAATAAATTTCCGTTCTCAATTTTTAATAGATAATGAAAAAATACATAAGTTTATTTTTACTGCTTTTCATATGTAATCTTAGCTTTTCTCAGGAGTTGCTGGCTACCGTTCAGGTAAATGCTCAACAATTGGGTGGAAGTAACCAGCAGGCATATAAAGCCTTGGAAAAAAGTCTTAGGGATTTCATCAATAATACAAGTTGGACGGGGAAAAAGCTTCAGAATTTTGAAAAGGTAAAATGTAATTTTGCTATTGTTCTGACAGAAAGTCCAGGTAATAATAAATACAAAGGAAATATCGTTGTTCAGGCGGTACGTCCGGTTTATAATACCAATTATGAATCAACATTAATAAATCTTCAGGATCAGAGATTTTCTTTTGAATATATTGAAAATGAGAATCTTATTTTTAACGAAAGACAATTTTCCGGTAAAAACTTAATTGATATGATTAGTTTTTATGTTTATGTAATTTTAGGTTATGATGCAGACAGTTTCCAGTCTTCGGGTGGAACTCCATGGTTTCAAAAAGCTCAACAAATTGCGCAAAACGGAGAATCTCAGAATACTTATGAAGGATGGAAGCAAATCAACGAACCGAGAAACCGTTCACAGTTGATCAGAGAAATTATGAGTCCTAATATGGTACAGTTAAGATCTTTATTTTATACTTATCACAGAGCGGGCTTAGATAATTTGTTCAATCAGGATCAGACACAGGCAAAGAAAGTTATTTTTGATGGTTTGTTACAGTTGAAAACTTATGAAAGCAATTTCACCCAGAATTATTATTTAGATCTTTTTCTGATGAATAAAGCGGATGAGATTTTTAATATTTTTAATTCTAATAATAATGGAGGAATTGCATTGGGTGATCTGAAACAATTATTGATCCTCATGAATCCGAAAAATACAGACTCTAAGTGGAGTCAGTGGAAACAATAAAACTCTGATTTTTCAGTCTTGAATTCTGAATTTTAAAGTTCTATATTTGCATTACCTAAAGTAACGCTACATCAATGCTTTCGAGAATTTACATTAAAAATTTTGCCCTAATTGATACGCTTGATGTATCATTACACAACGGTTTACAAGTAATAACTGGGGAAACCGGTGCCGGCAAATCTATTATTTTGGGTGCTCTCAGACTTATTTTGGGTGAGAGAGCAGACGTAAAATCTATTTCAAATGCAGCAGAAAAAAGCATTGTAGAAACGGAATTTGAATTAAATAATCAGTTCAAAAAATTCTTTATCGAAAATGATCTCGATTATGAGCATCAAACCATTATCCGCAGAGAAATTTCTCCTGCCGGGAAATCCAGAGCGTTTATTAATGATGTTCCGGTTACGTTGGATGTTTTAAGAGAATTGTCTTCGCAACTTATTGATATTCATTCACAGTTTGAAACTTCAAACCTTTTCACATCAGAATATCAGTTTAAAATCATTGACGGACTTTCCGAAAATAAAAAGATCGTTGAAGAATATCAGCATGAATTTTTAGAATTTCAAAGCTTAAAAACTCAACTAAAAAAATTACAGACACAACTTTCCGAAAGCAATAAAGAAAGCGATTACAAGCAGTTTTTATTGAATGAATTGGAAGAGTTGAATCTGGATGATGTTGATTATGAAGAATTAAAAAATCTGCTTTCTATTCAGGAAAATGCAGGAATGATTTCCGAAAATCTGGCTCAGGTTTTATCAAGATTTCATCAGGAAGAAATCGGGATTTTATCTTTCTTTAATGAAGCTAAAAATAAATTGTCAAAAATTTCTGAGGTTTCAAACAGCTTTTCTGAGCTTGACCAAAGATTAGAAATATCTTTTGTAGAATTAAAAGACATCATTTCCGAGTTGGAAAACGAGTCTGAAAAAATTGAAATCAATCCTGAAAATCTTGCTTCACTTTCTGAATTGAATAATAAACTCAATGCTCTATTTATTAAGCATAATGTTTCTGATGTTAATGAATTAAAAGAAATCAGAGATCAGTTAGCAGGAGAACAACAAGGTGCATCAGAATTAGAATCAAATATTATTGAAATTGAAGAAAATATTTCTAAAAAGGAAAAATCTCTTCAATCTCTTTCCGAAAAACTTTCTAAAAATAGAAAGAAAAGTATTCCTGTTTTCATTAAAAAAGCAGAAAGCTTACTTAAAAAACTAGGTCTTGAAAAAGCTAAAGTTGATATTGAGCTTCAAGATACTTCAGAATTCAATCAATTCGGGAAAGAAAATATTCAGTTATTGTTTCAGGCAAACTCTGGGTTTCCTTTAAAGCCTATTCAAACAGCTATTTCCGGCGGTGAAAGATCACGAGTAATGTTGGCTGTCAAAAAAATCATTGCTGAAAGTGACGAGCTTCCAACGCTTATTTTAGACGAAATCGATAGCGGAGTTTCAGGAAAAGTAGCCGAAGAAATCGGAAATCTGATGCGTGAAATGTCTCAGGACATGCAGTTGATCGTTATTTCTCACTTAGCGCAGGTTGCCGCAAAAGGAAATAATAATTACAAAGTGGTAAAACAGGATATTGCAGGAAAAACGCAATCAACCATTGTTACTTTGAGTGACGAAGAAAAACTCAACGAAATTGCCCAATTACTTTCCGGAAGTAAAATTACTGAAGCGGCTTTGGCGCAGGCGAAAGAATTAATTGGCTAAAAATCTGTAACATATTTTGCATTCCACTTACTAATGTAAAAAAGTAAACTATGTTTGTAAAGTTCCTAAGGCTAGAAATAAAAAGTTTTTTTCGCGGTACTTCTGTTGGGGTAAATTTGGCCATGAAGATCTTACGGTTTATGGGGATTCTTTATTTTATGGCATGTTTGGTGGGAGGGGCTTTTGCTGTTTTCTACATGGTTCAGGAAAAGATGAATGCCGATCCTATAAAAGTAGTTTCAAAATTCATGATTATTGCCTGGGTAGTAGATTTGATTGTCAAATACATGTGGCAGGAAATGTCTACCCAAAACATAAAACCCCTTCTTACGCTGAATATCTCTAAGAAAACATTGGTCAATTACATGTTGATCAAAACATTTTTATCGGTTTTCAGTTGGATAAATTCTTTATTTTTCATCACATTTTCTATCGTCGCGCTATTCAACGGATACGGATTTGTAGAAGTTTTGGCTTGGTTTATTGGAGTTTCTTTGCTTTTCTACCTTAATAATTTCATCAATATACTTTTCAATAATAAAGAAACGATTGCTATCGTAATTGGTTCTATATTCGTAGGATTAGGACTTTTGACGTATTACCATATCATTCCGCTTTTGTCTTATTCTGAAACCTTTTTCTATGGTTTTTATACAAAGCCTTATTTAATTTTAATACCAATCGTTTTGTTTTCGGGACTTTGGTGGATTTGTTTTAAACATGTTTATCAGGAATTTTACTTGGATCAAGGATTGGAAGCAAAAAAAGTGATTGGAAGAACCGAAAATATTGCCTTTTTAAATAAATATGGTGTCCTCGGAACATTTATTAATAACGATATCAAGCTGTTAAGACGTAATAAAGTAGCCAAAGGAATCATTTTAGGGAGTTTTCTGTTTATTTTCTATGGAATGCTCATGTTCAGTTCATCAGTCTATAAAACGCCTTACATGATGATGCTTATGGGACTTTTTGTGACGGGAGGTTTTCAATTTTTGTTTGGGCAAAGGGTTCCGGCTTTCGACAGTTCTTATTATCCTTTGATGATGACCTTGAATGGTCCTTATAAAGAATATTTAAAAGCAAAATGGTGGTTGATGAATATTGTAACTGGAGTTTCCATGATTATTGCCATATTTTATGCTTATTGGGGTTGGGAAATCTACATTACTTTCTTCGCAGCGGGGTTGTACAATATTGGAGTTAATTCTCAATTTACGCTTTGGTCTGGAGCATTTAATAAAACTCAAATCGATCTTAATTCCAGAGAAAAAAGGATTGGACAGAAAAATAGTTTCAATATGAAAGCTTTGCTGTTATTAATTCCAAAAATGCTTTTACCGATGGCTGTTTTTGGAATTTCAAAATATTTCTTCGGAATGACTGCCGGTGTGGTAAGCATCGCAATTTTAGGATTAATTGGATTTTTATTGAGAGAAAAAATCTTCGACACCATCGTAAGACACTATAAAAAAGAGAAATACAGTACGTTAGACGCATTCAAAAACAAAGATTAATATGATTACTATAAATAATTTATCTAAAACATACGGAACTGCGACTGTTCTGAATATCGAAAATATTGAAATCCCAAACGGCGAAACTTTCGGTCTTGTAGGAAATAACGGAGCCGGAAAAACAACGTTATTCAGCTTAATGTTAGATCTGATTCAGGCTACCACAGGTTCTGTAAGCATTGACGGAATTAAAGTAAGCGAATCCGAAGCCTGGAAAAGCAAAGTTTCAGCTTTTGTGGATGATACTTTTTTAATTGGTTATCTGACACCAGAGGAATATTTCTATTTCATCGGTGAACTGAGAGGACAGAATAAAGCTTCTGTAGATGAATTTTTAAAACAGTTTCATGATTTATTTAATGGAGAAATTTTGAATTCAGGAAAATATGTTCGTGATCTGTCAAAAGGAAATCAGAAAAAAGTAGGAATTGTAGGCGCAATTATCGGAAATCCTGAAATTATTATTCTGGATGAGCCTTTTGCCAACTTAGATCCTTCCACACAGATTAAACTGAAGAATTTAATTAAAGAATTATCGAAACAAGATGGGGTGACGTTTCTTATTTCAAGTCACGATCTTTCACATACGACAGAGGTTTGCAACAGAATTGTTGTGGTAAATAAAGGTCAGTTGGTAAAAGATATTCAGACCAATCCTGAAACTTTGAAAGAGCTTGAACAGTATTTTGCAGATCAGGTTTCAACTCCGACTGAGGCAATTTAAGTTAAAATTTTAAGTTACTCTTTTACGAAAAAATAAGTTGAAACAGAGTAAATAGAATATAAAAGGTCAGAACATATTTCTGACCTTTTTGTTTTTGAAACTTTTAAGTTTAGATTTATTTAATTTTATAATCATTTGATTTATAGATTTTTGTATTTGCTTGTTAAATAGGAAAAATATTAATTCAAAATCTTTTTTAATAAAAATATATTTTTGTGTAACCTTTTTAGGTTTTCGTTGTCTTTACCATAGAAACAGTTTTAAGAATGAAAATTTTGTTCGGAAATAAAAAAGAAGATTTGCTGAGCCGTCTTAAGAAACAAGATCCGGCTGCTCAGAAAGTTTTCTATGAGCAAAACGTTAAGAAGTTCCTGAGCGTGGGTAAAAGCTACATCATAGACCTCTATCAGGCGGAAGACTGTATTATCAAAGCTTTCTGTAAAATTTTTAAAAATATTGAAGCTTTTCGTGGTGATGGTAATCTCGAAGGATGGGCAAGAAGAATTGTGGTGAATGAATGTCTTAATTTTATCAAAAGCCATAAAACGGTTTTTTACATTGACGATATCAACCCATCTTTTATGGTAGAAGTTCTGGAAGATGAAATTACCGTTGATTTCGATGCTCAGGAGTTGTTGAATCAGCTTCCGGATGCTTACAGAATGGTTTTCAACTTGTACGTTCTGGAAGGCTACTCGCATCAGGAAATTTCCGATACATTACAGATTTCGCTGGCGGTAAGCAAGACGCAACTGTTTCGAGCTAAAGAGAAGTTAAGAGTACTTTATCTTCAACAACAAAAAACAATGAAAAATGAGCACGCACAAAGATAATTTAGAACATCAGATAAAAAAACATATAGAAGAAAGAGAAATCACTCCTTCAAGAGATCTGTGGTTAGAAATTGAATTACAGAAAGAGCAGAAAAAATCTACATCTTATATCAGCAGGGCTTTGGCTGCCGCATGCATCGTTCTGGCTTTTGGTTTGGGATTCGTTCTTTTTTCAAATCCTTCAGTGAAAGGAAAAACTCAACATACAGAAATTGCTGAGATAAAAAATGAACCTACACCAAAAGAATCTTCTGAAAAAGTAAATAAAGATACAGAGCTGGTTTATGCGGATAAAAATTCAGTTCCCGAAAACAAGGATGTTTCAACTAAAATTACCGATGAAGTTCAACCTTCAAAAGTTTTAGCAGAACAGAAACAAATACTTCCGCAAAAAGAATGGCTGCAAATGGTCGTTCCACAGCTTCCTAAAATTAAGACTGAACAAATTATGGCTCAGGCAGATTCTGCAAAAATTCCTGCGAAAAGAAAAAAATATGTAGATCCAGCCACATTACTTTTTTCTGTTGAACATAAAGATGTTATTGAAAAAACTAAAGAAAGCAACGTCGCGAGCGTTGATCTGAACGCAAAATAAAACTCATTTTAACAATAAAAAATTAATAATATGATCAAGAAAATTATCATGATGGGATTCCTATGTGTATTATCCACATCAGCGTATTCACAGAGAAAATCATTATCAGTAAACCTTCAGTCAAAAAATGATACCGAGGTAAGCCCTATTGTAAAGGAAAAAGTAGATGAGTATGCCCAAAAAATAGATGCAATCATTCAGGAAGAGAAAAAGCTGATGGAAGCAGAATTAGTTACTCTCTAATCAAAAAACCTTGACAAAATTGAGTTTGATAAACAAAAATCACTCATAGCCGATCGTTTCTCCGAAAAAATTGATATAAGAATTGAAGAATTGGGCTTTGATCTTGACAACGTAATTCAAAAGCAGGTAAGATATTCCCTTCTTAACTCTGATATTGCATCTAATGAAGAGTTAAAAGCACAATTGATCAAAAAATTCAGACCAACTAAAAGTCTTTCAGGATATTTTTCTTACGGAATCATGAATCTTACCAATAATAAAGCTGATAACCATTTAGATAAAAACTTAGGATATGCCGGAAATTTTGAATTTGGTTTTAAACTTAATTATCAGTTTGGAAGAACAAGTTCGTGGGGATTGATTTCAGGAATTGGTTTTTCTTGGAGAACTTTAAATATTGATAACAATATGTTTTTCATGAAAAATATCAATGCCAATCCTGTCCTTGCTCATTATGAAAATGGATTGAGCAAAAGTAAGCTGAGAACCGGATACATCATAGTTCCGCTTGGTATTCAGTATAATTTTTCGAAGATCAAAAACGCCGGGATGGATGTTGAGTACCGAGATTATAATAAAGGTTTCAAAGTGGGAGCGAATGTTTATGGTGGAGTAAAAATGGCTACCAATAATATTGTCAAAGGAGATGGAATCAGTGACAGAGATAGAAGCAATTATCAGGTGAGTCCTTTTATCTATGGAGGGCAGTTCACGGTTTCTTACAATGAGTTCAGCATTTTTGTGAAAAAAGATTTTGGTAATTTCTTTAAAAACGGAAATTTTGAAAATGATAAAGCTTTAATTTTTGGGGTAGTACTTTGGTGGTAAAAGACATGTAACCATTCATATATGAAAAAACGCTGGGAAAAATTTCTCAGCGTTTTTACAATATAATAATTAAATCTAGTTTTCTATTTTAAACTTCCAACCATATCTTCCGGCTTCACCCACTCGTCAAATTGTTCAGCAGTTAAAAGTCCAAGATTTATAGCTTCTTCTTTCAACGTCGTTCCGTTTTTGTGAGCTGTTTTTGCAATTTTTGCTGCATTTTCATAACCGATATGGGTATTCAAAGCAGTAACAAGCATCAGAGATTTATCTACCAATTCTTTAATTCTTTCATTGTTAGGTTCAATTCCAACGGCGCAATGATCATTAAATGAAATACATGCATCAGCAATTAGCTGTGCAGATTGTAAGAAATTGTAAGCCATCACTGGTTTGAAAACATTCAACTCATAATTTCCTTGAGTTCCCGCAAAAGAAATTGTCGTATCATTTCCTAAAACCTGTGCGCAAACCATTGTTAACGCTTCATTTTGGGTAGGATTTACTTTTCCGGGCATAATGGAAGATCCCGGCTCATTTTCCGGAATGTGAATTTCACCAATTCCTGAACGCGGCCCGGAAGCCATTAATCTGATATCCTGAGCAATTTTAAATAAAGAAACGGCCAATTGTTTTAAAGCTCCATGAGACTCAACAATAGCATCGTGAGCAGCTAAAGCTTCAAATTTATTTTCAGCGGTCACGAATGGAAGATTGGTGAATTTTGCAATATATTCTGCTACTTTTATATCATAACCTTGAGGTGTATTTAAACCAGTTCCAACTGCTGTTCCTCCCAAAGCAAGTTCAGAAAGATGAGGTAACGTATTTTTTAAAGCTTTTAAACCGTAATTTAGCTGAGCAACATATCCTGAAAACTCCTGTCCTAAAGTCAGTGGAGTTGCATCCATTAGATGCGTTCTTCCGATTTTTACAATATCTTTAAATGCAGCCGATTTTTCAGCTAACGTATCTCTTAATTTTTCAACCGCCGGAATCGTTGTTTCCACTACTTTTTTGTACGCTGCGATGTGCATTGCTGTTGGATAGGTATCGTTTGAGGATTGTGATTTATTCACGTCATCATTAGCATGAACTTCAGATTTGTCACCTAAATTTCCTCCGTTGTTGACATGCGCTCTGTTAGAAATAACTTCATTCACATTCATGTTAGATTGTGTCCCTGAGCCAGTTTGCCAGATGACTAAAGGAAATTGATCGTTTAATTTTCCTTCTAAGATTTCTTTGCAAACTTTAGCGATCATATCTCTTTTTTCGGCAGGAAGAACTCCCAGATCGGTATTGGTGAAGGCTGCAGCTTTTTTTAAATAAGCAAAAGCTTCAATAATTTCGTGGGGCATTGAACCTTCAGGACCAATCTTAAAATTGTTTCTTGAACGTTCCGTCTGTGCTCCCCAAAACTTATCAGCAGGCACTTGTACCTCACCCATGGTGTCTTTTTCTATTCTGTAATTCATATTATTTATTTGATTTTTCTTTTGTTAGTATAATATCATCCATGTCCTCCATATTCACTGTTACATCATCCATTATCCAACATGTTGGACCAACTGATTTTAAATTTAATTTCATATTGTTTTCCGACAAATCGGAAATTGTTATAGTTCCTTTGGAGAAAATGCATTTTTCAAAGCGTAATGAAGAAACTTTGGCCTCTTTTATATTGATAATGAATTCATTTTTTTCGTTTGTTGAAACATCAGATTTTTGTACAATAAACTTTACATTTTGAAAATTAATAAACGAAAATGTAAAAGAATTTTGGCTGTCTTCCAATATTTGAAATTTAATGGGATCTTCTCCAATTTTTCCTACCCAAGTTCCTGAAAGTTTGGAAATGTTATCTAGTTTTTTCTGAGCAAAACTATTGTTGCAAATAGCAAGAAAGAAAAGTATGATTAAAATATTTTTCATTGAAATTAAATAATTATTGCTTTTAAAAACTTTTTGGTTAAAAATACGTTTCTATAAAATTAATCATAAACTCAGAATCCCGCAATTTATAATCATTATAAATATCAATTCAAGTCACTGATTTTACTCATGCTTTTTTGCGTAAGGCGTATTTTTGCATCAAGAAAAAATTGAAATGGAATTTAGATATCAGGATCCGTACCCGATTCAAAAGGACGATACGGTTTATAAAAAGTTGACTTCAGAGTATGTAAAAGTTGAAAAACTGGGAGACAGAGAAATTTTAACCGTTGATCCAAAAGGACTGGAGTTATTGGCTGAAGAAGCTATGGCAGATGTTTCTTTCATGCTTCGTTCGTCTCACTTAGAAAGTTTGAAAAGAATTATTGATGATCCTGAAGCTACCGATAATGACAGATTCGTTGCCTATAACTTATTACAGAATGCTGCTGTAGCAGTGGAAGGAGCGTTGCCTTCTTGCCAAGATACAGGAACTGCTATCGTAATGGGTAAAAAAGGAGAGAACGTTTACACAGGCGTTGATGACGGTGAATATTTAAGCAAAGGAATTTACAATACATACCAAAAAAGAAATTTAAGATATTCTCAGGTTGTTCCTTTGAATATGTTTGATGAGAAAAATTCTGGTTCAAATCTTCCGGCGCAGATTGATTTGTATGCTAAAAAAGGAGATTCTTACGAGTTTTTATTCTTAACGAAAGGAGGAGGTTCTGCCAACAAAACATTTTTATATCAAAAAACGAAGTCTTTGCTGAACGAAAAATCTTTGGAAGCTTTTGTAAAAGAGAGAATTTCAGATTTGGGAACTGCTGCTTGCCCGCCTTATCACTTGGCTTTGGTGATTGGAGGAACTTCTGCGGAAGCGAATTTGGCTACAGTAAAGAAAGCATCTGCAAAATATTACGATAATCTTCCGACAGAAGGAAATGAAGCTGGTCAGGCGTTCAGAGATTTGGAATGGGAAGCTAAAGTTCAGAAAATCTGCCAGGAAAGTGCTATTGGCGCTCAGTTTGGTGGAAAATATTTAACCCACGATGTTCGAGTTATCAGACTTCCTCGTCACGCGGCTTCTTGCCCGGTTGGAATGGGAGTTTCTTGTTCAGCAGATAGAAATATTAAAGGAAAAATCACTAAAGACGGTATTTTCTTAGAGCAATTGGAGGAAGATCCAAAGAGATTCTTACCTGCAACTCCGCCACACTTAGAGGAAGCGGTCGAGATCAATTTGAATAAGCCAATGCCTGAAATTCTTGCCGAGCTTTCAAAATATCCAATTAAAACAAGATTAAAATTAAACGGAACATTGATCGTTGCAAGAGATATCGCTCACGCAAAGATCAAAGAATTGTTGGATAGCGGACAGCCAATGCCTGAATATTTCAAAAATCACCCGATCTATTATGCGGGACCAGCAAAAACTCCGGAAGGAATGGCTTCAGGAAGCTTCGGACCCACGACTGCGGGAAGAATGGATGTTTACGTTGACGAATTCCAAAGCCATGGCGGAAGTATGGTGATGCTGGCAAAAGGAAACAGAACGAAAGACGTTACCGATGCTTGTCATAAATACGGAGGATTCTATATTGGTTCAATTGGAGGGCCTGCCGCAATCTTGGCAAAAGACAATATTTTGTCTGTTGAGGTGGTTGATTTCCCTGAATTAGGAATGGAAGCGGTAAGAAAAATTGAAGTGAAAGATTTCCCTGCATTCATCATTACCGATGATAAAGGAAATGATTTCTTCGCAAATCTTGCTCATTAAATTAGTAGAAGTTAATTTTATGCTCAGAAATTCCGACAACAACTATAAGTCTAATTTCTAACATCTAATATCTAACTTCTCCATCAATTAGTTTAAAATAAAAATAAATAATGAAAATAGGGCGCTGATCTTTTGTTTAAAAAAGAAAAAAGTTCTATTTTTGCCTAAAATATATAAGAAAAATGATGTTATCAGCATTTTGGCCGTTTTATCAGTTCCTTTGGACAATCTACTTTGTTACAATGTTCCTTGTAGGATTCTGGTGTATCTTTATGTTTTTTGGATTGGTAATCCCAATGTGGTTAAGTGAAGGTTTGATGGAATACTTCGGTAAAGTAAAACCTTTTGATCCGGAAGATATCAGAAGAAAAGAATTGAATGAGCAGAAGGGTGTAGAAGTGATCTTCAGCAACCCTAAAGGAAACGGACCTTTCTTACACGATAGTCACGGACATCATCATTAATTGATTGTCATTGCTTTTTCACATGAATTCTGAAAAAGTAATATCAAAGCAAAACAACATATATAAACCACTTAATTTATTAGGTGGTTTTCTGTTTTTATCCGTTTCTTAATGTTTCAGGGGATACTCCGTATTTTTTCTTAAATGCTCTTGTGAAATTTTGAACGTATTCATAGCCGCATTCAATGGCGATTTCTTTGATCATGATTTCTTTATCGATGATCATTTTTTTTGCTTTAAGCATTCTTAGTTCAGAAAGATAATCGGTGACGGTAATATGATATTGAGCTTTAAACTCTTTTCTTATTTTGTTTTGATTGATTCCTATCAGCTTTCCGATCTCTTCAACTTTTATATTCTTGTGAAAATTTTCATCAACAAATTTTTTAATGATTGATGGTGTTTTGGGAGAAGTCTCGATCGTATTTTTTTCATTGAATTGTTCAAAAATTAAAATCAAAAGCTTAATAATCTTCGCTTCAATGAATAATTTCTGCATCACACCTCTTTTAGAATAACTTACAATTTCCCTTAAAATGATATGCATTTCGACAGTCATATTCGGAGGTGTTTCTTTGTGAAGAAAAATATAATTGTTTTCGATCATATTTTCCAAAATCTCCGCACTTTCTCGATTAGATTCAGGATTGATAAGATTAAATATATATTGATAATTGATCTGAATTTGAAGATATTTTAAAACTTCCTGATTTTCCGTCCAAAGTTTAGCCGTACTTTCTTGACGCGAATAATGAAGAATGTATTGGTTTTTCTTGAATATAAAATGAGTTCCACAATCTTGGGCTTCCAGATTGATATTAGGACTTAACAAAAAGATTAAGTTAAAGCTCGATTTTCCTTCGATCATATTAGATCTGGAATAGGTTTCAGGGCACGAGTCTTCCTGCATTATGATTTTAATGTCTTCGGATCTGAACAATAACCCATTTTTAGATTGATTCTTCATACGACAAGTTTTTACGAGCATGGTACAATTTAACGTG
The DNA here is from genome assembly GCF_001648155.1 of Chryseobacterium glaciei. Taxonomy (NCBI): domain Bacteria; kingdom Pseudomonadati; phylum Bacteroidota; class Flavobacteriia; order Flavobacteriales; family Weeksellaceae; genus Chryseobacterium; species Chryseobacterium glaciei. The sequence goes on from NZ_CP015199.1 coordinate 2,280,107, forward strand.
AAAGCCAGACATCAGATAACAAAAAGTTTGGAAATGATAACTTACGGTTAAGAATGTCAACTAATTTTGCGCAAAATTAAATTAAATTTAGAATAAATAAAAATAATATTCATTATGTTCGGAAATTTATATTTTGCGATGAAAAAAATTGGGGTGGGATTAGGGTTGCTTACTATCGCAGGAAGTTACTCATACGCACAGCAATGGGAGAATGTTGGATCGGTGCAACCGATATCAGCAGCAGGAACGAGCCACAATAATTTGGTGGTAGACAATTCGGGAAATTATTTTATTTCTTATTATGATGCATCTGTAACAAAAGGTTCTGTTCAGAAATTTAACGGAACTTCTTGGTCTTATGCCGGAGGAAGTGCCGGAATTACATCAGGAATAGCATTGTACAACTCTTTATCTGTTGATGGTTCAGGTAATATCTATTATACAAATCAAGGAACGGGATTAGAAGTTCGTCAGTTTAACGGAACCGCTTGGTCTCAATTGCTAAGTGCAACAACGAGTACGGTTAATTATCATGCTTCTGCGGTATCCCCGTCGAATGTATTATTCACTTTTGGTACTAATAATTCAGGAACGGTTCAGCGTTATGTGAACGGAGCTTGGGAGCAGGTAGGAAATACAGGTTTCTCTAGTGGAGCTTCATTTGCAGAAATGGTGATCGGAACTAATAACAAAGTGTATACTTGCAACGTAGCAAGTGGAGTAAGAGTATACGAAAATACAACGACTGCAACCACTTCTGACAATTGGGTATTGACGGGCGGAAGTATTGTTGATGCTTCATCTTCAGGAGAAAGTTATACATCGGATATAGCAATTGATGCTAATAATAATCTATATGTTGCTTATGTTTCAAACTCTGCAAACTCAAGAAAGGTAAATGTTAAGAAATTTGACGGAACTTCTTGGGTGCAGTTAGGAAATGCCTATTTTTCTTCAGGAGGTGTTCAGCATGTTGCCATTGCAGTAACTTCTGCTGGCGAGCCTTACGTGGTAGCAAGCCGTTGGGAAAATGATGATTTACTGAGAAATACAGTTTACAAATTAGATAACGCTACTCAAATATGGGGAACTTTAGGAGGGAATTTCCTTTCTGACGGACAGGCAACTTACAATGATCTGGCTATTGATAAAGTGAATAATTATCTTGTTTTAGCTTATACAGACGGAGGTTTAAAAGTAAAAAGAATTTCTTTAGGAAATGCTTCTCAGCTTTGTAATAATACAGATCCGGGAACTAATATTGGTGACTTGGGTTGTGTTACTTTTACCTATAAAGGACAGCCTGTTACATATACAACAGTAAGAGGATCAGACGGAAAAATTTGGCTTCAGCAAAACTTAGGAAGCGCCCAGGTGGCAACTGCTCAGGCAGATGCAGATTCTTATGGAGACCTTTTCCAATGGGGAAGATGGGATGACGGCCATCAGGCAAGAAATTCATCAATTATTAATGCTCCTTCAACGAATAATCCAAGTGCATTGGCAGGTGTTAATTCATTTATTATTGGTTCTAGTGCAAGCTCATGGTGGGGTGGAAACGCTTCAAGCGACCAATGGACAGCGAATAACGCTTCAGCAGTAAATCCAGCAATCGGAGCAGATCCTTGTAAAGCAATCGGACAGGGTTGGAAAATGCCTTCTCAGGCAGATTGGACATCGGCTATAAATGCAGCATCGATCAGCAATCCGACTTCAGCTTTTAACAGTAAATTAAAATTGCCGGCAGGTGGTTATAGAGGCAGTACAGATGGTGGATTTACCTATGTAGGACAAAGAGGTTATTTCTGGAGTTCAGATGTAGCAAACACTGGCGGAAAATATCTTTACGTAGGAACTACAATTGCAAACGCTTCTTCTGGGGCTCCAAGAGGTCAGGGTGCTTCTGTAAGGTGTGTTAAAGATTTTACAGGTTTAAGTACTTCAGATATTAAACTTAATACACTAGGAATTTATCCCAACCCAACCAACGGAATTCTTTACATTAAAGCAGATTCAGCGATTGAAAATGTAAATGTAATGAATATTGTTGGGCAGAAAATTAATGTAAGATTCTCTAATGACCAGATCGATATGCAAGGACTTCCAAAAGGAATTTACATTGTAGAATTGAAATTAAAGAACGGACAGACTTTCTCTAAAAAAATCAGCAAAAACTAAAGTCCATAGATATTTGATTGATGAACAAAAGGCTTTTTTGAGGCCTTTTGTTTTACATATTAGTTCATTATTAAATTGCAGAAACCCGTTGTGTATGATAAAAATACACATCGGGTTTTATTTTATAAATTGATGAGCTTCGAATAGCTAAAGTTTGAATTTTTATAGTTAAAAGCAAAAATTTCTCAAAAAACAATTTACTTTCATATCGTACTAGTTGAAAAAAACAAACTTTTATGAAGAAATTTTATTCAAGTGTATTGTTGTTTATGACAGTCCTTATTTTTGGACAGATAAGTTATACAATTACACCAAATCCTTTCAATGATCCGAATGGATTAATTACAAGAATTTACGTGTACAATAACACGGCGAGTACTGTTCAGAATGTTGTAGTTATAGCCAATTATGATACTTCTGAAAAAGATGTTGTGCCTTACTTCCCGTACACAGGACAGTGGAAAAATTTACTGGATAACAATAGTATCAATAGTTTCTTCTACAACAGCTCCCATTAATCTACAACCGGGAGAATTTAGAATTTTCGAAAATTATACGGGAACTTTATCTATAATTGATGCTAACGCAGAAAATAAATTATCACTTCAAATTGCAGACAATCCTGTTAAAAACGGCTTGGCGAAATTAATTTATCATAAAGCTAAAAACGGTGAAATTATAATTTATGACATGAGTGGTAAAAAAATGGATTCCATTAAGCTTAAAAATGAGTCCGGAACTTATGAATTAAAAGCTAATTATCCTACCGGAACCTATCTGGTGCATTTAAAATCTAAAACCGGAGTTGCTATACAGAAAATGATTATTAAATAAATATATTTTAAACAAAGAGAGGTAATGAAAATTATCTCTCTTTTTATTTGCTGTAAAATTTACATTCACCATTCACATTTTAACAGTTCACCATTCACAAATTTTTGCAGTTTTAAATTATTAATCTACCTTTGCAGTAGATTTATCAAGAAAGGTGGAGGGATTTGGCCCTGTGAAACCTTAGCAACCGACACAATTCCAGCGTGTAAAGGTGCTAATTCCAACCCGATTGAGGGTAGATAAGTGAAGCAATATTCTAAATATTCATTCCATTTCTTGACAATCTTTGTTGGCGGATTTTTGTCCGTCAGGGTTTATTATTAATTTTGCAAAAAACAAAAGATGAAGAAACTAAGCATATCTGTATTATTGCTTGGAGCGGTTTTCGTATCGGCTCAGGAACTTGAAAAAGAAAAACAAATCGAAGACGTCATTATCGTCGGAAACCGAAACGCTAAAAGAACAAAACTGGAAACACCTGTTCCGGTAGATGTTATCAATATTGAAAAAATACAAAAATCTGCCCCTCAAACAACGGTTCAGGATCTTTTAAACTATGTAATTCCCTCTTTTAATGCGGTGAGACAGTCTGCTTCTGATGGAACAGAGCATATTGATCCGATGACCTTAAGAGGAATGGGACCCGATCAGGTTTTGGTTTTAGTGAATGGAAAAAGAAGACATACAACATCATTAGTTAATTATCAAAATACAGTCGGAAACGGCTCTGTTGGTACAGATTTAAGCACAATTCCAGTAATTGCGATCGACAGAATTGAGGTTTTAAGAGACGGAGCAGCAGCACAATATGGTTCTGATGCCATTGCAGGCGTTATTAATATCATTCTTAAAAAAGACATCGGTGCTTCGGCAAGTTTAAATTACGGATTATCAGGAAGAAATGACGGCGAAACCTATCAGGGAGCAGTCAATTACGGAACTTCTTTAGGAAAAGATAAAAGTTACATCAACTTATCATTACAATTAAGTCAAAGAGGAAAAACGACTAGAACGCAGAATCATAAATTAGATATTTTTGGAGATAACTTTGCATATGAATTCGCTCCAAATCCTGCTATTGCAGAACAGGCAGATGATGCGATGATTAGTCAAAGAGGCTTAACCCGCGATGATTTCAACTTTCAAATTGGTGATGCTCAAATAAAACAAGCTCAGTTATTTTTCAATGCAGAATATCCATTTAATGATAATTTTAAGCTCTATACTTTTGGAGGGTTTAGTTTAAAAGAGGGGCAAGGTTTTGGCTTTAGAAGACTTCCTAGCGAAACTTCGAATATTGTTTCTTCAATTTATCCAAACGGTTTTCAGGCTAATTTAAAATCACAGGTGTACGATCTTTCTTACGCTGTCGGAACGAAATACAATGTAAACAACTGGTTTTTTGATCTAAGCAATACTTTCGGGAGCAATACATTCAATTATAATGTTAATAACACTAATAATGCTTCTTTAGGTGCGAAATCTCCGACAAGTTTTTATGCGGGAGCGCACAGTTTTCTTCAAAATACCGTTAATCTTGATGTTTCTAAAAACTTAAATAATTTCAATGTTGCTTTCGGGGGAGAATTCAGATTTGAGCAATATCAAATCAAGGCCGGAGATGAAGCATCTTATGCGAGATATGATATCAATGGAAATATTGCAACGCCCGGATCTACAGTTGTTGGAAATGGTGGCTCACAGTCTTTTATGGGATTTTCGCCAGATAATGCATTGAAAAAATCAAGACATTCTACTGCGGTTTATGCAGATGTTTCTTATGATTTAGATAAAAAATTAAATATCGATGCGGCTGCAAGATTTGAAAATTATTCCGACTTCGGGAATACTTTGAATGGAAAATTGGCGGTGAGATATGAATTCATAAAAAATTACGCGATTCGCGGAGCGGTGGGGACAGGTTTCAGAGCACCTTCTTTGCAACAGCAATATTTTAATAACTCGTATGCTGATATTTCCACTTCCGGAATCGGAATTGTAAGAAAAGGAATATTCACAACAGACAGTAAAGCGGCTGAGGTTCTTGGTTTTGATAAATTAAAGCAGGAAACTTCTGTCAACGCAAGTCTTGGATTTACTTTAAAACCAGCCAAAGGACTTTTCATCACGTTGGACGGGTATTGGATCGGAGTAAAAGACAGAATTGTTATCACCAGCAACATCACAGACGAAAGATTATCAGATCCTGAATTGGTCGGCGAAAATAATATTGCAGAAAGCGGTAGATTCTTCGCCAATGCGATTGATACGGAAACGAAAGGGGTTGATTTGGTTGTTTCCTACGACTGGAAATTAGCAGGTGGGAATTTAAACATCAATTTAGCTGGAAATTACACCGAAACTAAAATCACAGATTTCCATTTTCCTCAAAATTTAGGAACACCTCAAAACGAATTTTTCGGGCCGGATCAAATTAATATTATTGAAACTCTTTCTCCCAAAGCAAAAGCAACATTAGGTTTGAATTACGGGATTGGTAAATTCAATTTCTTAGTGCGAAATACGTATTTTGGTAAGGTCATCAGAGACGGTTATCCTTTCGGTGGTGTTCAGGAATTTGCTCCTAAAATTGTTACGGATGTAAGTATTGGTTATGATATTACTAAAAATGTAAACCTTACGATTGGAGCCAATAATTTATTGGATGTTTTCCCTGATCTGCAAATTTACGAGAATTCTTATTACGGAGTTTTCAAATACGCGCCGGTTCAGATGGGAACGTTGGGAAGTTATTTCTTCGGAAGAGTTAATTTTACTTTTTAATTGAATGAAAAATATATGGCCAGTATTTCATGTCTTTTTTCTTTACTCTATGTTCTTAAAGTCTATATAAAATGAGCACAACTTCACATCAAATAGGCTGGAAAACAGCAGTCGCCATCGTTGTATCCAATATGATCGGGACGGGGATTTTTACGACCTTAGGTTTTCAGTTGGTAGATGTTACTAATACGTACAGCATTTTTCTGCTTTGGATGATTGGCGGTGTTTTGGCTCTATTTGGAGCATTCTGTTATGCCGAATTGGGTTCTCATTTTAAAGGAAATGGAGGCGATTTTATTTATCTTAAAGAAACCTATCATCCGCTTTTGGGCTATTTGGTGAGTTGGATTTCTTTGATTATCGGATTTTCTTCACCTGTAGCTTTGGCGGCTTTGGCCATGTCACAATATCTTTCCGCTTTTGATTTCACTTTTGGAACCTGGTTTTCGATTGTCGTCATATTTTTGGTGGCGTTTTCTTTATCTTTTAGTTTAAAAGCTTCAAGCAGATTTCATAACTTTTTTACATTTATCAAAGTCGCTTTTATTGTTGTCCTGATTATTTTGGGCGTTGTACTTTCAGAACCTCAAATTGGAAACAGCCTAAGTTTCACCGACAGTTGGAAAGATGAAATGATGCTTCCCGCTTTTGCAACCTCGTTGGTTTTCGTAACCTATTCTTACACAGGCTGGAATTCCGCATCTTACATCGCAGGAGAAATTAAAGATGTTCAAAAAAATCTTCCCAAAGCATTAATTGTAGGAACAGTTTTCGTGACGGTTTGCTATATTTTGATCAATTATATTATGCTGAAACATGCTCCCATCCACCAATTGGCAGGAAAAGAAGATGTAATGAGAGAAGCGGCCAATAATATGCTTGGTCATTCTTTTGGAAAAATAGTTAATGTTTTTATTGCCTTACAATTGGTCGCAACAATCAGTGGATATTTGTGGGTTGGTTCCAGATTGACACAGGCTTTCGCTAAAGAAAATAAGTTATGGAAATCTTTATCGGTTAATAATAAAAAAGGAATTCCGGTTCGTGCTATTTTTGCCCATGCGGTTATTGCGACTTTGATTATTCTGACGGGAAGTTTTAAAGAAATTTTTGTGTATACTTCATTTATTCTTCAACTGTTTGCAACGTTGGCGATTTCTACGGTTTTCTTTCTTAAAAAAAGTCAGCGGAAAATATTTAAATCTAATATTTTCTATGTTTTTCCAACAGTTTTTATATTATTCAGTGTCTATATCTTATATTTTACGTTTGTTCACAATCCTAAAGAAAGTCTCATCGGATTAGGTATTATTGCTGTAGGAATTGTTTTGTATTTGATTGATAAAAAGCTTTCCAAGAGTGCTTCTGAATAAGTTTAACGGTTTAATCGACATAGGAAAATGGAGCGTTAAAAAAATAAAATATGTGAACGTTAAGAAAATTCTACTGTTTGAGTGCGGGATAAATAGTTAAACAAAACAGAAAAAGTACATCCGCACGAGTTTTAGAATTTTTAGAGAACAGAATTTATTTTTAGCGGAAGTTTCCAGTCTTGAATTTTTCGTTCTTTTGTTTCAAGACAAAAGGACTTAAATAAAAATCTAGATCTTATTTTAAAATCAAATCGATATAATATTAATTGATAGACAAAATAATACATATCAAATAGTTACAGTTTATCCAAAGACTATTGAGTATTGAATTAATAATTCTTATCTTTGCATCCACAAAATTTCTACAATGTCTAAGTCGTTAATTCCAAAACTAGAAGCTATAAAACAAAGATATAATGAGGTAGCAGACCTTATTATACAGCCTGATGTAATTTCAGATCAAAAAAAATATTCTTCATTAAATAAAGAATACAGCGATTTAGGAAAAATTGTAAGAGTTTACGATCAGTACAAAGGCGCTTTAGATAATATCGCAGAATCTGAGGAAATCATCGCTGATGGTTCAGACAGAGACTTGGTCGATATGGCTAAAGAAGAAAAAGTTGAAGCTCAGGGTAAACTTCCAGGTCTGGAAGAAGAATTGAAAGTACTTTTGATTCCTAAAGATCCAACCGATGATAAAAACGTAATCGTAGAACTCCGTGCCGGAACCGGTGGAGATGAAGCTGCTATTTTCGTGGAAGACGTTTACAGAGCCTATGCAATGTTCTTTAAGACTAAAGGTTGGAAGCACGAAATAACAGATTCAAGCGAAGCTGCAAAAGGTTATAAAGAACTTATTTTAAAGATTGAAGGAGACGGTGTTTATGGAGTCATGAAGTTTGAGTCCGGTGTTCACCGTGTACAGCGTGTTCCTGAAACAGAATCTCAAGGTAGAGTGCATACTTCTGCAATTACCGTTGCTGTTTTACCGGAAGCTGAGGAAATCGATTTTGAATTAAATCCTGCCGATATCGAAATGCAGACTTCACGTTCAGGTGGAGCGGGTGGACAAAACGTAAACAAGGTTGAAACCAAAGTACAGTTAACACATAAACCTTCAGGAATGGTGGTTGTTTGTCAGCAGGCACGTTCTCAGTTGGCCAACAGAGAATTGGCGATGGAAATGCTTCGTACCAAATTATATGATATCGAAGTACAGAAATCTGTCGGAGATATTGCTGCACAACGTAAATCAATGGTTTCTACAGGTGACCGTTCTGCAAAGATCAAAACCTACAACTATCCTCAGGGAAGAGTTACCGATCATAGAATCAACAAATCGATGTATAATCTTGATGCTTACATGAATGGTGATATATCTGAAATGATCGATGCCGTGATCATGGCAGAGAACGCCGAGAAGATGAAAGGTGAAGAAGAAAATTACTAATACGTAACTAAAATAAATCAAGCTCTTGTGAATCAAGAGCTTTTTTTTGCCATAAAATCTATGAAAACTTTAAAATAACGAATAAACACGATGGGACGAATTAAAGGTATGCTGTTTTTAATGCTAATTTTTTGTGTCAAAAACCTAAGCGCTCAATCAACTGTTCTAAAACCCGATAAAGTATTCGGTTTATACTTTGATACTTTTGTGAAGCATGACGAAAATGCTTTAAACAACCTCAATACTTATCTTAAAAACTTTGTAGGAGAAGATGGGATCTATAAAAATAATACAGAAACTGCCTATACGGAGGAACTGAAAGGTTTAACGAATCTTTTTCTTTCAGGATTTTCCGAAAACATCCGTGAAGAATGCCGAGAGGATGCTAAAAACTATTTTGCAGCATTATTTGACAGGTACAAAACAGCCACGTACACCATAAAAAGTATGGAAACAATGAGAAATGACTATTCTCAAAGTCAGGATATTTCGGAAGTTTTTTATGATGTAATGATTAAAGTTCCAGCCAAGGTTACCATCATAGATCTTAAAAAGATAAAAAAAATTAGCGCTAAAGAATTAAAAGGATATCTTAAAAGTTTAACGAATGAACTTGTGAATGCAGATAAAGAGATTTCACTTTCAGAGAAGTTTAATTTATACCAAATATATAAAGGAAGTGACGTTTTTTACTGGAACGGAGGGCCTCAGGAGCTCCTATGGAAAGTGAATAATTTTTATTTTAAAAATATCAATTCGGGTAAATAATCATTCAATTATATCATAAAAGCAGTCGGTTTTGGATGCTTTTTTTGTTGGTGTGAATTTCCGAAATCTGTTATCATTTGATTTAAATGAAACAACTTTTTTATTTAAAGCAGATTACGTATTTTTGAGAAAATCGTTCGAAATGAATTTTAAACCTATCTTATTAACGGCTGGAGTTTTGTTTTCAGCAACATTTTATTCTCAAAAAATGAATTATCCTAAAGCATTAAAAGGTAATCAGACAGATACTTATTTCGGAACTGCGGTGGCAGATCCTTTCAGAGATTTAGAAAATGATTCTGAAGCTACCAAGAAATGGGTTGATGAAGAGGTGAATTTTACTCAAAGTTATCTTTCAAAAATCCCTTTCAGAGATCAAATCAAAAATCAATTGAAAGAGGTCTGGAATTACGAAAAAATTTCTGCACCATTCAAAGAAGGTGATTATACATATTATTCTAAAAATGACGGTCTACAGGCTCAGTCAGTTTTCTACAGAACAAATAATAAAACGAAAGCGACTGAAGTTTTCTTAGATCCGAATAAATTTTCAGAGAAAGGAACAACCTCTTTGGCTCAGTTATCATTCAATAAAAAAGGAACTTTAGCAGGATATTCTATTTCTGAAGGCGGAAGCGACTGGAACAAGATTATCATCATTGACGCGATTACAAAAAAGCAGATCGATGAAACTTTAGTTGATGTAAAATTCAGTGGAATTTCTTGGCTGGGCGATGAAGGTTTCTATTATTCAAGCTATGATAAACCGAAAGAAGGAACTGTACTTTCTGGGATGACAGATAAGCATAAAGTATTTTACCATAAATTAGGAACAAAACAGTCTGAAGATCAATTGATTTTTGGAGGTGAAAAAACACCTAGAAGATATTTGGGAGCATATGTGACGGAAGACCAAAGATATTTGGTTATTTCAGCAGCAAATGCAACCAATGGGAATGAATTATACATAAAAGATCTAAAAAAAGGTGGTGATTTTATTCAGATCAATAAAGGATTTGACATCAATGCCAATATCGTTGATACGGATGGAGATGATATCTTTATTTCAACAGATAAAGATGCTCCGAACATGCGTTTGGTAAAGACAACCATTAAAAATCCATCTCCTGAAACTTGGAAAAATGTAATTCCTGAAACAGAAAATGTTCTTGGAGTTAATTCTGCAGGTGGATATTTCTTCGCAACCTATATGATCGATGCCATTGATCAGGTGAAGCAATATGACAAAACAGGAAAACTGATCAGAGAAATCGCTCTTCCGGGAAAAGGAACTGTCGGTGGTTTTGGTGGAAAGAAAACGGAGAAAGAACTGTATTTCTCGTTCGGAAATTATATCACGCCGGGAACCATTTATAAGTTTAATGCAGATTCAGGAAAATCAGAAGTATATCAGAAGCCAAAAGTGAAATTTAATCCTGAAGATTATGTTTCTGAACAGGTGTTTTATACCTCAAAAGATGGAACGAAAGTTCCAATGATGATCAATTATAAAAAAGGAACTAAGCTTAATGGTAAAAATCCTACAATCCTTTATGCTTATGGAGGTTTCAATGTAAGTTTACAGCCAGGTTTCTCTGTTTCTAATGCAATCTGGATGGAAAATGGAGGCGTTTATGCCGTTCCAAACATCCGTGGAGGTGGAGAATACGGAAAAAAATGGCATGATGCAGGAACAAAACTTCAAAAGAAGAATGTTTTTGATGATTTCATTGCAGCAGGAGAATATCTGCAAAGCAAAGGCTATACTTCTAAAGAATATATGGCTATTTCCGGAGGTTCAAACGGAGGTTTATTGGTAGGAGCAACGATGACCATTCGTCCAGATTTAGCAAGAGTAGCATTTCCGGCAGTTGGAGTATTGGATATGTTGAGATACAATAAATTCACAGCCGGTGCAGGTTGGTCTTATGACTACGGAACGGCAGAAGACAGCAAAGAAATGTTTGAATATCTAAAATCATACTCACCTTTACATAATGTAAAAAAAGTTTGTTATCCATCAACAATGGTGACAACGAGTGATCATGATGACAGAGTAGTTCCTGCCCATTCATTTAAATTCGGAGCAGAATTACAGGAAAAACAAAGTTGTGATAACCCTGTTTTATTAAGAATTGAAAAGAATGCAGGTCACGGCGCAGGAAGATCTACAGAACAGATCATTGGTGAAAGTGCAGATAAATTGTCTTTCGCTTTGTATGAGATGGGAATTAAAACTTTAAAGTAATAATTCAATCTATTATATTTGATAAAATCCGGATACCCATCCGGATTTTTCTTTTGTTAAATATCAGATAAACTTAAGGTTAATGTAAGTTTCATGTTTCATGCAAAAAAATTAACTTTACGGAGATAAAATTAGTGGAATGCGAAAGATAATTTCTGTAAAAAAACCGGACTTCAGTGTATTGCCTCAGGAAAGAGAAGTATATAGTTTCGAAAAAGATGGATTAGAATTAAAATCATCTTATACAAAAGACGATGTTAAAAATGAATCTTTAACACAGACTTCTCCGGGAATTGCACCTTATTTAAGAGGTCCTTATTCTACGATGTATGTACAAAAACCTTGGACGGTTCGTCAGTATGCAGGTTTTTCTACGGCAGAAGAGTCTAATGCATTTTACAGAAGAAACTTGGCGGCAGGCCAAAAAGGACTTTCTGTAGCTTTCGATTTAGCAACTCACAGAGGTTACGATTCGGATCACGCAAGAGTTGTTGGTGACGTCGGAAAAGCGGGAGTTGCGATCGATTCTGTTGAGGATATGAAGATCTTGTTTAATGAAATTCCATTAGATCAGATCTCGGTTTCCATGACGATGAACGGTGCGGTACTTCCAATTTTATCTTTCTATATCGTAGCAGCAGAAGAACAGGGTGTAAAGCAGGAGCTTCTTTCAGGAACCATTCAGAATGATATTTTAAAGGAATTCATGGTGAGAAATACCTACATTTATCCACCTGCACCTTCCATGAAAATTATCGCTGATATTTTCGAATATACAGCACAAAATATTCCCAAGTTCAATTCAATTTCAATTTCAGGCTATCACATGCAGGAAGCCGGGGCAACTCCGGTTTTGGAAATGGCTTACACTTTAGCAGATGGTTTGGAATATGTAAGAACAGGTATAAAAGCAGGAATGAATGTCGATGAGTTCGCTCCAAGATTATCGTTTTTCTGGGCAATCGGGATGAATCACTTCATGGAAATTGCTAAAATGAGAGCCGCAAGATATATCTGGGCTGAATTGTTGAAGCAATTTAATCCTCAAAATCCAAAATCTTTAGCATTAAGAACGCATTCCCAAACTTCTGGTTGGTCTTTAACCGAACAGGAACCTTTTAATAATATCACAAGAACTGCGATTGAAGCATTGTCTTCAGCGTTGGGAGGAACGCAGTCTTTACATACAAATGCTTTGGATGAAGCGATTGCTCTTCCAACAGATTATTCAGCGAAAATTGCAAGAAATACACAAATCATTCTTCAACAGGAAAGCGGAATCTGCGATGTTGTAGATCCAATGGGTGGAAGTAATTTAGTTGAAAGCCTTACCCAGCAAATGATCGAAGAAGCAATGAAATACATCGATGAGGTTGAGAAAGAAGGTGGAATGACAAAAGCTATCGAAGCCGGAATTCCGAAAATGAGAATTGAAGAAGCCGCAGCCAAAAAGCAGGCTAAAATTGATAGTGGAGAAGAATTTATTATCGGAGTAAATTCATTCAGATCTTCATTAAAACAGACTCAAATTGAGATTTTAGATATTGATAATACGGAAGTTCGTAGAAAGCAAATCGAAAGATTAGAATCAATAAAAAAAGAAAGAAATGCCGATGCTGTTGAGCAGATTTTAAATGAAATCAGAGAATCAGCAAAAACAGGAAAAGGAAATCTTTTAGCATTATGTATCGAAGCGGCTCGCAGAAGAGTAACCCTAGGCGAAATGAGCGATGCCATGGAAGAAAGTTTCGGAAGATATAAAGCAAATATTAGAACAATTTCTGGAGTATATGCAATGAATGCAGGAAAAAATGAATATTTCGGACAAGCCCTTGCGCTCACTCAAAAATTTGAAGAAGAAGAAGGTCGTCGTCCAAGATTGATGGTTGCTAAAATGGGTCAGGATGGTCACGACAGAGGTGCAAAAGTAGTAGCAACAGCATTTGCCGATATGGGATTTGATGTGGATGTTGCCCCGTTATTCCAAACTCCGGAAGAGGTGGCCAAACAGGCGGTGGAAAATGATATTCATATTTTAGGAGTATCTTCTTTGGCGGCAGGTCATAAAACTTTGGTTCCACAAGTTGTTGAAGAGTTGAAGAAACTTGGAGCCGATGATATCACGATCGTTGTCGGCGGAGTGATTCCGCAACAGGATTATGAATTTTTGTATGCCAACGGAGCAGATTTTATCTTTGGTCCTGGAACAAACCTTCCGAAGTGCGCTGTAGATATTTTAGAAAGATTTTTGAATTAAATTAACTTTTATAAAGTATAAGTTGCATAACATTTGTATTGTAGATCATAACCAAAACAAAATATTATGGCTTATACAGTAATTTCAGTTTTTCCTGCAACTGTAAACACAGAGGAAATTAAAAAAGATTTAAGAGATCAGGGTTTTGATGATGCTAATGTCATTGTTTCAACATCCAAATTAGAAAATGAATCATCACACCATGATTATCAGGAAGATGTGAAAACAAGAAGTTTTTGGGACTATGTTTTTGCTCAGGATGTAGAGTTATTGGATGCTTATAGCAAACATAGCGTAGGAAAAAATAATGTTGTTGTCTATGCTGATAATCTCGAGGAAGCTCACAAAGCGAAGGCAATTCTCAATGCAAAAGGTGCAGTTGAAGTTCATGAAAATGAACCTGAATCTCAAGCACCTGAGGGAATGGCTCAAGAAAAATACAATGGGATCATTGCAAAGGCAAAACATGATGTTTATTTCCTTGATCCTGAAAGAATTTACCGACCAAGCAGCAGAGGAATGGATGACACGATGGATGATCTTGGCTCAAAAGATTAAATGACCACGATATAAAATGAATCTTAAAAACATATTAAAACCTGCGAAGAGTAAAATCATTCTTTTCGTGGGTTTATTTTTTATAAGCATTTTTAGTTTTGATTCTTTTAGAGGATCTCAGGCAGTGGAAAAATCGCATGTTCCGGCTGATATAAATTTGGTTAAAGAATATTTAACCGCACTTACGAAAACTCCCCAGTTTCGAAACTATAAAAACCTGGATCAACTTAATACAATTGCAGAATATATTCATCAAAACTTTAATAAATACAGCGATAGTACGAGTTTTCAAGAATATAAAGTCGGAGAAGAAACATATAAAAATGTGATCTGCTCTTTCGGGACTGAAAATAAAAAAAGAATCATTATTGGAGCTCATTATGATGTCTGCGGAGATCAGCAGGGAGCGGATGATAATGCAACCGGAGTTACGGCATTGCTGGAATTGGCGAGAATGCTTAAAGGTCAAAAGCTCAATTACAGAATAGATTTGGTTGCTTATACTTTGGAAGAACCTCCATATTTCAGAACTGAAAATATGGGAAGTTATATTCATGCAAAATATCTGAAAGACAACAATATCGATGTGTACGGAATGGCAAGTGTAGAAATGATCGGATATTTTAAAGATGAAAAAAATTCTCAGGATTATCCTTTGGGAATCCTTTCGTGGATTTATGGAAATAAAGGAAATTATATTACTTTGGTTAGAAAAATTGGAGCAGAAAATTTCGTGAAAAATTTTATTGAAGGATTTAAAGATTCCAATCAAGTCAAAGCGAAAATCTTTTCTGCTCCAAAATTTGTGACTGGAATCGATTATTCTGATCATTTAAATTATTGGAAGTTTGGCTATTCCGCTATGATGATTACCGATACTTCTTTTTTCAGAAATAAAAATTATCATCAAACAACTGATAGGTTGGAAACATTGGATTTAAAGAGAATGACAAAAGTAATTGACGGTATTTTCCTCAGCTTAATTCATTTAGAGTAAAGAAAAATGGCTACCAAAAATTGATAGCCATTTGTTTATTTTATATTTTCCATGAACGGAGCAACCATCGGTAAATCAATTCTTTCACAAAGAAATAAACCAATATCGGAATAATAATAATCGCTGTCCAAAGCCAAGGATTAATATAGATTGATAACAATCCGTTCGATACACTGGATTTCGCCAGAAAATACTGTCCGGCAGCTATTAAAATTAGACTTAAAGCTAAGACAGTCATTAAATTAATACTGAAACGTCTGCTGATATCACTCACCATTTTTTTCGGTGAATATCCCAAACTGTTTTTAATAGAAACTTCTTCCTGTTTTTCTAAAAACTGAATTTTAATAAAGCTTACAATAATGTAAAGACACAACGCAAAAATGAAAATACCTAATACCGCAATCGCCTTTAAAACAAGGAAAAGTTTAGACTTTATCTTGGCAGAACGCAGGCTTTCCTGATTCGATTCATAATTGTTTTCTTTCATTTTTGAGATCAAACCTTCATCTCCGGAATCTTTCACCTGAACCAAAACTCTGTTGTAGATTTTAGGTTGATTTGCAAGTTGAGGTTTTTCTGCCAAATTCAAAGAATCAAGAAATTTTTTCGGAATCAAAACTGAATGTATTCGATCTGAAAGTCCAACCATTCGTCCTTTATATGTCTTGTTTTGTTTGTTGACGACAATATTAATGTTGATCTCAATTTTCTTGGCAAAATCTTCTGAAATTTGTGGAAGCCCTTGATTTAAAGCAAATCCGTAATTGTAAAGATTCAGATATTCCCTTGAAATAATGATCGGAATGACGTCTCCTTTCACCTGAAATTCTTCGTCTGTCAACGGGACATCAATCGCTTTTAAATCCAGACCTTCAAAATAAAGATCAGTATAAAAAGGAATAAAATCTCCGCCGTTTGCTGAAGCTTTAAATTCATTCGCAGAAAACGGATAAACGGTCTTTATTTCAGACCATTTTTTCAGTTTTGCAACATCGTTTTCATTAAAACCAAGAAGTTCTTTTCTTCCGATATTATCTGGCGTCAGTTTTTTACTGAAAGTCAGCCAATAGTTGCTATCACTGCTTTTGCTTCCGAAAAGTCTATTGGCATTTTCGTACAGTTGCAGGCAGGATATCACAAGAATGAATGCAATAAACAATCCTGCGTACAATATGATTGAGTTAAAAATTTTCTTCATAAGCTTATAAATGAAGAATTTGATAATCATGCTCAAAAGGAAATTCATTCAGTTCAAAAAATAAAACTGAACTTTCGCTTTTTTGAGACACTTCATTAATTAATGAAAAAGCAATCTTTTTGTTCTCCATATCCAGGTGGCTGAAACATTCGTCGTAGATCAGAAAATCGGTTGGATTCACCAAGCTTCTCACGATGGCACTTCTTTGTCTTTCCCCATAAGAGCAGTTTTCTGCTTTCTTGTTTAATAAACTTTCCACGCCTAACCTTGATGCGTATTCTTCCATAATCGGAATGAATTTTTTTCGATCCTGATTAAAAACACGCAGCAAAATATTCTCAGAAATCGTAAGATCTTTAATCAATCTCACGTCCTGAAATAATAAGCTTACGCCATCTTTTCTGTTTTCTACAATCTTCTCAAGATGAAGATTTTTTACAATCTGCTGATCGTATTTTATATTGCCTTCATACTGAAAATGCGTTCCGAGAATAGCTGTCGCCAAAGTAGATTTTCCACTCCCAGAGGGCGCAACAATAAGGAATTTCTTTCCCTTCTGGAAAATAATGTTCTTTTTCCAGATCTGTGACTGTTCCAAATCTTTGGGAGTGAAATATTTAGGAGAAATATTTTCTAAAACAATATTATCCATTCATTATCAAATAATACAATGCGTTTTCGTCTTTTTTGTCTAAAGTAAATACCGTTTTAGAAACCATGTTTCCAGCGTCTTCTTTAGTTTCGTTCACCATATCAATGATCTTCACCGCAGGTTTTTCTTTCGTATTGTACTCTTTTCCATCTGACCAAGAATAAGCCGTAACACCTGATTTTTTGTCAAGTTTAGCATTCTTCCCAGCTTTTTTATTTTGAAACTGATAAATTGCGTTGTTGTCTTCAGAGAAAATGACTTGATTATCAGTAATCATATACTTTTTACTTTGACCAAGAGGACCTGCCAATAAAGAAGTAAGATCAGCCTTTTTCTTAGGATTAAAGCCTAATACAACCGCGTTGTTTGATCTGTAATAATCCATAGAATCAGATGGAAGAGATTTGAAATCTACAAATGCATAATCTCCCGTGAAAGTAGAAGTAATGTCTTCCAAAGTTTTGTCGGTTGAAGATAAATAATGATTGATAGTAGCTTCAAAACCAGCTTCTTTAATCAGATATTTCATAAAATCTAAGCTGAAAAATCCGATAGAGAAAGATTTAGCATTATCAAGCTCTACATTTTTTACTAGATCGTAATTAATGTTGTTTTTACTGTAATATTTTTCAACAATTTTCTTCATATCTGCGTTGAAGAAAGTTTTGGTATCCATTTCAGATTTCCCTTTGTCAAAATTAAAATCGAAACCAATTCCGGAATCTTTTATTAATTTATTCACAGCAAGTGTTTCGATGTAACCTTTTGATGCATAGCTTGCAACAGCGGCAAGATTTACCCATCCGCTAACGTCTTTATCACCAACCAAAGATTGATCTACCTGATCTTTGATCGCAGAATTTGAAGTTCCTTTACGGCTCCAGAAATCTGTGAAATATTTCTCATTAAGTTTAGAAGAAGTGTCAATACCTGGAGTATTCATAGAGTCATAACCGCCTGCATAAGGACTATAGCTCTTATCGGTTGTTACGATGGCCATATCACCTTTTATGCTTCCACTTAACTTACCATCTACATAGATGTAATCTTTTTTGTCTACCGTTACTTTGCTTTTAGTAAGATCAGACATGCTTTTTTGGAATTTCGCCTTGTCATCAACCCAGAAAAAAGCTTTTACATCCGGATCGTAAGTTGATTTTCCCTGATCAACGATAAAATAAAGAGGTTTGTCAATATTAATCCCTGATTCTTTAGGTTTGCTGACCAATTGTAAGAAGAATTTCTCCTCTTCTTTTAGGTCTTTCTTTTCCTTTAGTATTTTTTCAACAGGAATTTTATCAGAAATTGTTTTAAGATTTACTCTTGATAATCCTAATGTTGCATCTGTGGTATAATTCAGAATGTCACTGTTCTTGTTAGAATTACAGGAGAATAGGATCGCGACCGCGAAGACGTAAAATAACGTTCTCAATAAAGTGTTTTTCATAGTTTTTATTATAAGAAAACAAATATACTCTTTTGTGGGTAATGAGAATGAAATTTCATCTCAAAGAGACTTATTTACAGCTAAATATCAAAAAAATAAAAATAAAATCTTGATTTTCAAGAATTTTTATATATTTGCACCAGAAAATAAAGTTTAACCAATAAAAAAACAACGAAGCAATGTTCAAATTAGATCATAATTCTCCTTTCGGTTTGCCACTTATGGTGGTGAGGCTTCGTGGTTTGGTACACTCTTAGAATAACAGTACAATGATATATCAAAACCCGAAGTCGTAAGATTTCGGGTTTTTTATTGCGCAATAATTCAAACTTCAAGTTTCCCCGAAATCATTTTTAATACAATTTAGGAGCTATTTCCCGCTTTCCGCTATATCTTTTTTGCCTTTGCTTTTTTCAAGCCATCGCAAAAAAAGGATGTCGCTGCAATCGGGGCTAATGATAACGCTCTGCCAATAAAACCTAACAGGTTTCAAAAACCTATGAGGTTTGAAGAACTCATCAACTAAAATATTAGTTGACAAAGATTTAATGTGATGTGTCATAGGCTAAATCCAGATACTTCACCTCTAATATCTATAATTAATGGAAAATGATAACCTTCTGTTTTCAAGATTGAGAAGTCTGAGAAGCAGAAAAAGAATAATAAAAAAAGATGTAGAAAAGCAGATAAGAAAAAAGTATAAGCGTAATAGAGAACTTTGGGAAACAAGAAGAAAAATTCCGTTAGTTCCATTGGAAAATCCTTATCAGAAAGGTTTTGTAAGATTCTTTGTGGTCAGAGATGACGTGAAAAGAACTAAAGACGGAAAGTTTTTTGAAGGAATTCTTTCGAAGATCAACACCTATATGTATTCTGAAACCCGAAAATTTTTAAAAAAGAAAAGAAAATTCGGAAGAAAAATATATGTACCGAGAGATCAGAAGCTAGGTCGTCTTTTACCCTACCAATGGAATGATCCAAAATTGGGATTAACAATCAGAGAAAAACAATACTTTCTGAAAAGAGAAGAATACGATCCGTTCAGAAAAAGATACAACGTTTATTACGAATTCATCGAGCCATGGAGGTTTACCTTACAAGTAAAACCGTATATGATCACTCATTACAAACCTTTAAACTCAGATTTAGAAAAAGAAATAGATGAACTAGATTCTTATTTAAATCAACATAAAATTAAAGGAATTATTTGTAAAAAAATAAATGGGGGATTAGGCAAATTAAGATATGAAGATGAAAAAATTGATCTTATCGAGAGTAGAAAATACTTTCACTACAAAAAAATGTCCGCAACAGAGTTTGCAGATTATTTTATGGACGAATGCGTCCGCTAAATGTTTAAAACAAAAACAATGGGAAATTTAAAACTTAAAGGAAAAGATATATTAAAAATAGGCTATCCAAACAATCAGAGTGTAAACATCGCTTTGGAAGTCATGAAAAGAAATTTTGCAACGAAAAATATTCATCATGTAAAATCTCTTTTAAAAGAAATTCTGACTAATCCGGAAGATTTCGAAAAAGATTTAACCTTCGGACAAATTGCAGAAGCCTTGCTTTCATCCAAGAAAACAGAAAAAAGAATGTTGAATGCCAACCGTACTTCTTTTCAGATTTTCGGAAACAATATTTCGGATGAAGCAAAAAATCAATTATACACAGGATTGAAACTTCCGATTGCAATACAGGGAGCCTTGATGCCTGATGCTCACAGCGGTTACGGACTTCCGATTGGCGGAGTTCTCGCAGTAGAAAACGCGGTAATTCCTTACGGAGTCGGCATGGATATTGGCTGCAGAATGAGCCTCAGTATTTTGGATACCCCTATTTCATATCTGGATGGAGCAAGAGATAAATATGAAAAAGCTCTTGCCGAACATACCAAATTCGGAATGTACGAAACGCATAAATCTCACGTCGATCATGAAATTTTCGACAGAGATACATTCGATATGATCCCGATTTTGAAAAGATTAAAAGGAAAAGCCATCAAACAAATGGGTAGTTCCGGTGGTGGAAACCACTTTGTAGAATTCGGAGAAGTTGAAATCACAGAAGAAGACGAGCAAATCGGACTTCCAAAAGGAAAATACCTCGGAATTCTTTCTCACAGCGGTTCGCGTGGATTGGGTGCTGAGATCGCTCAATATTATTCAAGAGTTGCAACAGAACAATGTCCATTGCCAAAAGAAGCGCAAAACTTTGCCTGGCTGGATTTAAACACGCATCTCGGATTAGAATATTGGACGGCGATGAACTTGGCGGGAGATTATGCTTCAGCCTGTCACGACGATATTCACAGAAGATTGGTGAAAGCGGTCGGAGGAAGAGTAAAAGCTAAAATCGAAAATCATCACAATTTTGCTTGGAAAGAAATCCACAATGGAAGAGAAATGATCGTCCACAGAAAAGGCGCAACTCCCGCCAATGAAAATGAATTGGGTATGATTCCCGGATCAATGACCGCAAAAGGTTTCATCGTTCGCGGAAAAGGAAATCCAGATTCGTTGAATTCAGCTTCACACGGTGCGGGAAGAGCTTTTTCAAGAGGAGAATGCAGAAACCTTTTCACTCAAAATGACATCAAAAAAGAATTGAAATTAAAGAATGTCATTTTGATGGGTGGAAACACCGAAGAAGCACCAATGGCTTACAAAGACATCAACGAAGTCATGAATGCCCAAAGCGAATTGGTAGATATCCTCGGAACTTTTCAACCAAGAATTGTGAGGATGGATAGATAAATTGGTTGATGGGTTATAGTTGTTGGTTGATGGATTTTTCACTGACGACTATTAGTAAGGCTAAACCTAACAGGTTTCAAAAACCTGTTAGGTTTGAATATCCTTCACCAAAATGACAAAAAGAAAATTTAAAAAAATGACAAAAAGATACAAACAAGAATATTTCAATTATCATGAGAGCATTCTCGTTGTCTGTCCAGATTGTGGAGAAGATGCTGTTGTTAAAAATGAACACAGTTACAAACAAGCAATATTAGAATGCAGGCATTGTGATTTGAAGAAAAATGGGCTGGATTTGGTCGTTTATAAAGCAATAATTAAACTTAACTGTCCTATTTGCAGTCATCATATTCATAATGAGCAAGGTAATTTAAAAGAAAAGCCTAAAAATGTACCTGTGAAATGTGATGAGTGTGATTCAAGGTTTGATATTCAACCAAAATTTGAGAAATATCTCAATTCTATTTTAAGAGAAGAGGGTTTGATTCATGATCAGGTTTTTGGATGCCCTTATTATTTTCAGGAAGATTTCAAAGGGAAATTATTCTGGGCTAGAAATAGAGAACACCTTTTGGAAATGGAAAATTATGTTTCATCAGATCTTAGAACACGATTGCCTTACAGAATGCGAATGGTAGAAAAATTACCAACATTTATTAAAGAAGCAAAAAACAGAGATGCTATCTTAAAAATTTTACAAAAATGGAAAAACTCATACAAATAACCTCAGGAAGAGGACCTTTAGAATGCCAATGGGTAGTAGCGAAAGTTCTGAAGGTTTTCCTTGAGGAAGTAAAAAATAATAATATAGATTACGAAATCATACACCGCGAAAACGGTGATGAAAATCTGACATTAAAATCCGTAACCATCATTTTAAAATCAAAAGATTTATCTGAATTTTTAAAAACATGGTTAGGAAGTATTTGCTGGACAGGAAAAAGTACATTCCGGAAACTGCACAAAAGAAGCAATTGGTTCATCGGTGTTTTTGAATTGGAAGGTTTAGAGAAGATTAATTTTAATGAAAAAGATATTCAATTCCAAACAGCGAGAAGTCAGGGAAGTGGCGGACAAAATGTGAATAAAGTGAACACAGCTGTTCGCGCGACCCATTTACCTACTGGACAAAGTGTTTTCGTACAGGATACACGTTCACAATTGGAGAATAAAAAACTGTCCATAACAAGATTAAAAGAAAAAGTTTTGGAACAGAATATTATTCAACTTCAAAAAAGAATGCAGGAAACATGGAATAATCATTTGCAGGTGCAAAGAGGAAATCCGATTCGTACATTTTCTGGAACAGATTTTAAAAAGAATTATCAGGAAAGATCTTTCAAAAAGCAAAGAAACGTCCTGAAAACCGAATTAAAAAACTACAAGAATGACGTTAACTAAAAGTAAGTATTACTTCGAGGCTCTTGATAATTATCCTTACAGCTTACCGGATTGTCTGGAAGCGCTGAATTATGCGCTGTCCTACGATCCTGAAGATGCAGACAGCCTGTGTTTAATGGGAAGAATCTACAGCGAAATGTTAATCGATTACGAAAAAGCAAAGCTGTATTTTGAAGAAGCAATGCTCTGCGATGTGACGAACTTAAATGTTCCACAATATTACATCAAATGTCTTTTGGATAACGAAGATTTCCATGAAGCGGAAAAACTGATCCGATATTCTTTGAAAATTAAAGGGATTGATAAATCAGTCATTTGGCTTTACCGATCTTTGCTTTCCGAGAAAAGAGGAAGCTTAAGAAATGCTTTGAAGTTTTTAAATGAAGCAGAAAAGTACTGTTTCACATCCTGCAGTCTTGATTCAATAAAAGGACGCAAAAAATTTGTGAAATCTAAAATGCCGAAGAAAAAACAAACTAAAAAGAATAAGGAGACGAAATAAGTCTCCTTTTTTTGTAAATTTAATAATGGAATTACGTTTTGAACTCAAAATTTTACGTTTAAAAGAAACATTCTCAATCGCTTACGGAAATTACGACAAAAGAGACGCTCTACTCATAGAATTATCTTATCAAAATTGTAAAGGTTACGGAGAATGTGTTGCGATTGATTATTATCAAATTGATCTTCAAAGTTTTGTTTTAAAATTAAAAGAAATTCAAGCTAAAATTGAAGTTCAAAAAATCATTCATCCAAAAGAATTTTTCAAAATTTTATTTAGTTTAAATCTTCATCCGTTTTTACTTTCTGCGTTGGATTGTGCCTATTGGGATCTTTTCGGAAAGCTAGAGAACAAAAGTTTTATTGAATTAAATAAACTTCCTTTCGAAAATTTGATTGAAAGTTCGATCACAATTTCTGTTGGAGATATTGATAAACAGGTCCAAAAAATTGAAAAAAGCAGTTGGAATAAATTCAAAGTGAAATGTAAAGGTTTAGATAAAACTCATATTGAAAAACTTTTAGAATTAAATAGAAATATCGCCTTAGATTCCAATGCAAGTTTTACCGATGAAGACTGTATTTGGCTTCAGGAAAATGCTGAGGTTCAGAATTTTTCCTATTTAGAACAACCAAGACCGATTGATCAATATAAAGTATTAAATAAAAGTGGTTTTGCGAATTGGATGGCAGACGAAGATTGTCAAAACTTAGACTCTTTGGACGAATTAATTCCTTATTACAAAAGTATTAATATCAAATTAATGAAATCTGGTGGTTTAACTCCAGCTTTAGAAATGGTAAAAAAAGCCCGGGAATTAAATTATAAAATCATGATCGGCTGTATGACGGAATCTACTGTCGGGATTTCTGCTGGTTGTGCTTTGGCAGGACTTGTCGATTATGCAGATTTGGATGGAGCAAATCTCATTTCCAATGATTATGCAATAGGAAATTTCGTTGAAAACGGTAAAATAATATTATCCGAAAAGCCAGGATTAGGAATTTCGTTAAAATAAAAAAAGCCTTCAAACGAAGACTTTAGATGTATTTAATTGTAAGAAATTACTTTTTCACAGAAACAATATAATCGTAAACCCACTGATGTTGTTCATCTGTTAACTTCGCTTTTGGAGCCATAGAATTCATAATTCCGACCCATTGCACAGAAGTATGCGCTGTAGGATCTGGTAATTTATGACATCTTGTGCATGAGTTTTCAAAGATTGTTTTTCCTTGAGCAATTTGCTCTGCCGTAGAAGTTGAAGCCATCGGAGCGGTTGCCGTCGTTGCTTTTGGCGTACAAGATGCTAATAAAACAGCAGTGAATGATGCTATGGCGAATATTTTTTTCATATTTAAACTATTTGATTGAAACAAATGTAGGAAATTCCCTTTTTCATTGATAAAATAATACTTAATTTAGAAGAAATACAAATTAGGAAAAGAGAAAAAGTGAATGGTGAATTTTTTGAAATGCTTTAAATTATTTTTTTTAACGCAAGGTTTGCAAAAATTTTATTATACAAACTTTGCGATCCTTGGGTTTAAATAGTTTCAAGATAATAAAGATGTCTAAAAATTCATAAGCAAAGCAAATTCACTATTGACCATTCACGGTTTAATCCTTATTTTTGAACTAATGAAATTTTCTACACAAGAGCTTATAGAAGGAATACAGTCAGGCAATAAACGGTTGATCGCAAAAGCTATTACTTTGGTTGAAAGCAAAAAAGCCGAACATAGAATTCAGGCTGAAGATTTATTAAAACAAATCATGCCTTTCACCGGAAAATCTGTTCGTGTAGGAATTACAGGTGTTCCAGGAGCCGGAAAATCAACTTTTATAGAAAATTTTGGAAGACTTGTGATTTCTCACGGTAAAAAGGTCGCTGTTCTGGCTATTGATCCAAGTTCAGCGATCAATAAAGGGAGTATTTTGGGTGATAAAACCCGAATGGAAGAACTTTCGAAGGAAGAAAATGCTTTTATCCGACCTTCCCCGAGCTCGGGATTTTTAGGCGGTGTTGCGAATACAACTTTTGAAACGATGATGATCTGCGAAGCGGCAGGTTACGATTATATTTTAATTGAAACCGTTGGAGTGGGGCAGTCCGAGGTTTTGGTTGCCGATATTACCGATGTGTTTTTATTTTTAAAAATCATTGGGGGTGGAGACGAACTTCAAGGGATAAAAAGAGGTATCATGGAAATGGTTGACCTAATTTTCATTAATAAAGTAGATCAGGATAACCTTCAAAAAGCAAAAAATACAAGACTTGAATTAAAAAGAGCACTTGATTTTATTCCGCCCAAAGAAAAAGACTGGAAAATTCCTGTTTTGCTAGGTTCTGCGCTAAATAACGAAGGTTTAGGAGAGATTTACGCTAAAATTGATGAATTCATCGATTTAAAAAAGAAAACTGAACGCTTTGAAATTGTAAGAACTCAACAAGCCGAAAAACGTTTTGAGTATTGGGTTCAGGAATATATTTTAGCGATGATGAAAAAAAGTGATTCCGTAGAAGAAGCGTATCTTGACCATAAAAAAAATGCTTCGACAATGGTTTCAAATCCAAGTACCGAAGCAAAATTATTTGTTGAAAAATTTCTTTCTAAAGACTCTGATTAAGGCTGTTTTGGCGTAGTTTCTTCATTTTTAGAAATA
This sequence comes from Chryseobacterium glaciei, assembly GCF_001648155.1. Taxonomy (NCBI): domain Bacteria; kingdom Pseudomonadati; phylum Bacteroidota; class Flavobacteriia; order Flavobacteriales; family Weeksellaceae; genus Chryseobacterium; species Chryseobacterium glaciei. The sequence goes on from NZ_CP015199.1 coordinate 2,306,189, forward strand.
TATCCGTCATAAGAGATTGGCTGTCTGTCATTACTTCTCATTGAGGTAAATGCTTTTCCGTTTTTATAAACTTCTATGATGATTTCATCTACATTATTTACATCGTTAGGTTTGATTTTAATGATCCATTTTCCTTTTTTATTCTGAGATTTATTAACTGTAAAATCTTTTGAAGTAAATCTGTAACTGTTATCACCACCATAATTTGCTTTAAATGATCTTCCAAAATAGGGAAGTACAACATCCAAAACATTATTTTTTATTTCAATGGTGTAGTCTCCATTTAAATCTAAAATTCTCGTTGCGGTAGAATTCGGCATAGAATTCATCACTCGGATAACATCATAATTGGTAGGGTTGGCTCTTTCTGCATGGAAGGTAAACTCCTGAGAATTTACCAATGCATCGACTGTTTTGGAATCTGTATCCTGTGCAGAAAAACTCTGGAAGAAAAACAAAAATCCAAAAACGAATATGATTGAAATATACTTTTTCATGATAGTAAAATAATTATTAAATTTATATAGCAAAATGTATGCAAATATATTGTTAAAATATATTTTGGAATAGAAATTGTTAGGCTTGAATTAATAACACTCGAATATATGAAAATAACACATCTATTAGGAATCGGAGCTGTTGCTCTATCGGTTTCAGCTTGTACAACAAACCCTATTACGGGAAGGTCTTCTTTGCAGATTGCAAATAATTCAGAAATTTTAACAATGTCTGCACAGGAATATAAAACGACATTGTCTAAAGGTAAAGTAATCAGCGGGACAGCGGATGCGAAAAGAGTGGTAAGTGTAGGAAGCAGAATTAAAAGTGCTGCAGAAAGATATTATCAAACTATTGGTAGATCTGCAGATCTTGCGAATTACAGTTGGGAATTTAATCTATTACAAAGCAGTGAGCTAAACGCATGGTGTATGCCGGGTGGAAAAGTTGCCGTTTACACAGGAATTTTACCTGTAACTAAAAATGATAACGGTCTTGCAGTTGTAATGGGTCACGAGGTTTCTCATGCATTAGCCGGTCATGGAAATGAAAGAATTTCTCAGGCAATGGTTGCTCAGTACGGAGGTTCTATTTTAGGTGGAACAATTTCTAACTCTCAATGGGCTGGAATCTTTGAGAAAGTATATCCAATTGGTTCTCAGGTTGCTTTATTGAAGTACGGAAGAAACCAGGAATCTGAAGCGGATGAAATGGGATTATATTTAATGTCTATGGCAGGATATGACCCAAGAGAAGCCGTTCCTTTCTGGAATAGAATGGAATCTGCATCTAAAGGAGGCAGGCAACCAGAGTTTTTATCAACTCACCCAAATCCTGAAACAAGAATTTCAGATATTAATAAAGATTTACCAAAAGCTTTAGAATATTATAAGGCTGCGGGAGGAAAAATTTAATTAAGATAGAATTTTAATCTTGAATAAGGCCTTATTAAATTTTTAGTAAATTTGGTAAGGCTTTTTAATTTAATCACTTAAACACAATATTATGAAGAGTTTATCAATTACAGGACTTATACTTTTGGCAGTCTCCACATTGCTGTTTTATCTTACAACCGATTTTACTGTTGAGAAAATAGGGCTTCCTCATATCATGGGCGTTATGGCGGGAGTTGGAATTGGTTTAATAATTGGCGGAATGGTTGGTTATGTAAGTAAAGGAAGTGCCATCAAAGCTGATCAAAAGAAAAAAGAATTCAAACAACTACAAAAAGATAAAGAAGATCTTGAAAAACAGGCTGCAGATATTGCAAAACGTGAAGCGGAACTTCAGGCTCAAAATAATAATCCTCAAATTTAAAATTTGAGGATTATTTATAATTGTTATTTTCGAATCAATTAAAACTTGTAACCTACACCAACCATAAATAAGTTGGGTCTGTTATCATATCTGATTTCTTCACCAGATACTTTATTGATGAAGTTTCTGCTGTCCTTACCGAAAGCACCTTCATATTTTGCGTTTACTATCAATTTTTTAATTTCAAGTTGAGCCCCGAATTGGTAACCAACCGTGAAATTATCTCTTGCATTTTCTGAGAAATCGTTGTAAGTATCTTCTTTGCTTAAGTTATAGCTTGCAACAGGTCCGATAAATACACCCAACATATCTCCAACCACCTTGTGACCTACAAGAACCGGTAAATCGATACGATTGTTTTTAATATCAAAAGTTGTATTAGAAACAGGATCTGTAAATTCGTTTTTAAAAGTCGTGTAATATAATTCCGGCATTAGGAAAAATGACATCGGAAGACTTGCTTTTAATGAAAGTCCTATGTTGAATCCTACATTATTTTTACCTGTATTTTCTATTGCAGCATTGGCTGTGTTAGAAATGTTTTTCCATGAAGGCGAACCCGTTGGAAAGATTAAATTTGCCTTACCTGCAAGTGAAATCTGTGCAGTTGCAAACATAGAAAACCCTATTAAGGCTATACTAAATACCTTTTTCATTATCGTCTAGTTTAGTTATTGTATTCTCAATAGTTTTATGATTTTCGAGTAAATACTCTCTCAATTCTTTAAATAGCTCTGATGAATAAACGAAGTCAATAAGATTTTTATTGCCCGCTGTGATCAATACATCTTTATTTCCTTCCCATTCTTTGATTCCTAATCTCAGATAAACAATCTTTTCACCGATCGTCATTACAGAGTTCATATCATGGGTGTTGATGATGGTTGTCGTGTTGTATTCTTTGGTGATTTCAAGCAAAAGATCATCAATTACATTAGATGTATAAGGATCTAATCCTGAGTTTGGTTCATCACAGAATAAATATTTAGGGTGATTTACAATTGCTCTTGCAATCGCAACCCTTTTTTGCATCCCTCCGGAAATTTCAGATGGAAATTTTCTGTTGGCTTTATCTAAATGTACCCTTCCGATTACCTCAAAAACCCTTCTTTTTTTCTCTCTAAAAGTTAGATTAGTGAACATATCCAAAGGAAACATAATGTTTTCTTCTACTGTTAAAGAGTCAAACAAAGCACTTCCCTGGAATAAAGTTCCGATCTCAGAACGTAAATGCTGTTTTTCTTCTCGGTTCATCACATTGATATCTCTTCCGTCGAAAAGGATTTCTCCTGATGAAGGCTGATAAACATTCAATAAACTTTTAAGGAAAACCGTTTTTCCGGAACCACTCTGTCCAATAATTAAGTTGACTTTTCCTTTATCAAAAGTGGTTGTAATACCTTTAAGTACTTCAACTTCGTCAAAACTTTTCTTAAGATTTTTTACCTCAATCATTAGCTTAATACTAATTGGGTTAATACTAATTCTGAAAGGATAATGAAAACCATCGTCCAAACCACGGCTTGTGTACTTGCTCTACCTACTTCCAGTGAACCTCCTTTTACGTTATATCCGAAATAAGAAGGAACTGTTGCAATGATAAAAGCAAAAACAATTGTTTTTAAAAATGCATAGAAGATAAATAAATTAGGCATAAACATTTGTATACCAGTTATATAATCGGCTTTTGTCCAGTTTCCGGTTAAAACTCCTGCAAGATATCCTCCGCCAATACCAAAAACGATACTGATGGCAATAAGGAGTGGATTAAAAATAACGCATGCAAGTATTTTAGGAAGTATCAAAAAGTTAGGTGAATTTACTCCCATGATATCTAATGCATCAATTTGTTCTGAAACCCTCATTGTTCCAATACTGGAAGCAATATATGAGCCAACTTTTCCTGCCAAGATCAGACTGATAATGGTTGGTGAAAATTCTAAAACCAATACCGCTTTCGTTGCGTATCCTACAAATGCAGGTGGAATTGGGAAAGATGAAGAGTGGAAGTTATTATACATCTGAATGGCAACTACCGCCCCTACGAATATAGATGTGAAGATAACCAACCCAAAAGAGTTGACTCCTAAATCATTAATTTCCCTCATGAACAGCTTCCAGAAAACCCTCATTTTCTGAGGCTTCTGTACGGATTTACCCATGAGGATGATGTATTCTCCTATCGCTGAAAAAAACTTTTTTAACATTCTGCTAAATTAGACTTTTTTTATTTAATTGATAGTAAAGCTAAGATTAGGGTTTGGTTTCAATCTTAATCTCAGCCTTACTTTATTTTGCATTTTTATCTCCTGTGATCACCAGTAAAACAGTTTTTAAAATGATGACCATATCTAAGACAAAACTCCAGTTTCTAACGTAAAAGGCATCTGCCAGAATACGTTTATTCATCTCAACTTCTTTATCACCCGAATCTCCGCGTAAGCCGTTCACCTGTGCAAGACCCGTAATTCCAGGGCTTACCATGCTTCTTAAACTGTATCTTCCGATCTTCGGTTTATAATAATTATCTACGGCCAGCATGTGGGGTCTTGGTCCTACGATTGACATTTCGCCTTTCAATACGTTGATGAATTGTGGCATTTCGTCAAGACTTGTTTTCCTTAAAAATTTACCAATTTTCGTAATTCTGGAATCATTTTCCTCAGTTGTTTTAGTGGAAGAGTCCTCATTAACGATCATGGTTCGGAATTTAATACAATTAAAAACCTCTTCATGAAAGCCATATCGTTTCTGCAAAAATAAAACCGGACCTTTAGAAGTTGTCTTTATTAATATAGCAATGATTGGAAATAGCCACGAACAGATGAAAATTAATATAAAAAACGAAAAAGTAATATCAAAAATCCTTTTCAGTAAATGATTCGAATAATAATCTAAAGGATATCTTGCCTGATTTAAAACGGGTTGGGTCTGAATATACGCCAGATCATAAAGGAAAAAATCATTTTGAGTGATACTCGGAACCAATGAAATGTGAACTTTATTAGCTTCTGCCAATCGGAAAATTTCATCTTCTTTCTTTTCATCAAAAGAGTTTTCTGATGGGAAAAATAAAGTATGTATTCCATTGTTTTTCCAAAATTCTACCAACTCAAAAGGATTGATTTCAGATTTATCGTATTCAAAAATTTTGTAACCGTAATCTTTTCTTTCGCTGAATATATTTTTTAATATTTCCGTAGAACTGTTTTCATTCAGGAACATTATATTTCTGTAATTAATACCCAGGCTTCGGAAGTACTTGATTCCGAAATAGATAAGGGATTTAGCGAGAAATATAAAGAAAAACAGATAAAAAGAAAGCCAGTAAATATCAGAATTAAAAAATACGTTGTAGCTTACCTTTCCTATCAATAAAACCCCAAGAATAAACAGTAAAAAGTGAATTAAAAGCCGTTCAAGAAATAAAGTATACGTTAAGTTTCTCGGAATATTATAAATTTTTGTTCTGCCGCTCAACAGCATCCAGAACATAAATAATAATGCCAGAGAAAAAATATTTTGATACCAGGTTTCCTGATTGTACTTTAAATTTTCATTCCTACTTACAAAAAAGAATACGAAAACAGACGCTATAACCAAAAGGTCTAGCAAGATAATTATCGATTTTAAATATCTAGAATATCGAATTCTTTGCATCTATCGGCTTTTATAACGGATACGAAGAGCTAAATTACGCTTTTTTTATGGTATATTAAGATATTTATGAGTCTGAACTGACGCCTGCCATTCCGGATGCTCTAAAATAAAATCCGTAATTTTAGGATACATCTCATCGCGTTTGCTCCATTCACTTTGAAGATATAATCTACAGTTTGCTGAAACTTTTGCAGCCTGTTCTTCTGCAAATTTAAGATCGTTGTTATTGAAAACGATTACTTTAAGCTCACTTGCCTTTTCATAAATTTCCTCTTTCGGAAGTCCCGTTTTCTTCGGTGAAAGTGTGATCCAGTCAATATGTCCGCTCATAGGATATGCTCCCGAAGTTTCAATATGAATGGTACATCCCAATTCTTTCAATTTGGATGTTAAAATATCAAGATTCCACATTAATGGCTCGCCACCTGTTAAAACAACGGTTTTGCAATGTTTAGCAGCTGTTTCTGCAATTTCTTCTGCATTCATTAACGGATGTAAAGTGGGGTCCCAACTTTCTTTTACATCACACCAATGACACCCGACGTCGCAACCTCCCAATCTAATGAAATATGATGCTTTTCCCGTGTGCGCTCCTTCTCCTTGAAGAGTGTAAAAATGCTCCATCACAGGGAGCATTTTACCTTCTTTTAATAAAATATCTTCTTCTTTATTCATTTTAAAATTAGTCGTTATAGACCGAAGTCTTATAAGCAATGATGGTATTTTTCATCAACATCGCTCTTGTCATAGGTCCAACTCCTCCCGGAACCGGCGTGATCCAGCTTGCTTTTTCTGCACAGCTGTCAAAATCTACATCACCCGCCAAATAATATCCTTTTGGAGAATCATTATCTACTCTTGTGATCCCTACGTCAACAATTACTGCTCCGTCTTTGATCATTTCACCTTTTAAAAAGTGAGGATCGCCTAAAGCTGTAATTACGATGTCTGCTTTTTTAGTATATTCTTCAATGTCTTTTGTATAAGAGTGTGTAAGCGTAACCGTTGAATTTCCCGGGAAATCTTTTCTTCCCATCAAGATGCTCATAGGTCTTCCTACGATTTTACTTCTTCCGATGATAACACAGTCTTTACCTTTTGTTTCGATATTGTATCTTTCTAATAAAGTTAAAATCCCGAATGGAGTAGCTGGTAAGAAAGTATCCATTTCCAATGCCATTTTCCCGAAATTTGTAGGGTGGAAACCGTCAACATCTTTCCTTGGATCGATTGCGTTAATGATTTTCTCCTGATCAACCTGATCGGGTAAAGGCAACTGAACGATAAATCCGTCTACAGATTTATCTTTATTAAGTTCCTCAATTTTTTCCAATAATTCAGATTCAGAAACCGTGCTTGGAAATTTAACTAAGCTAGATTGAAAGCCAACTTCTTCACAATCTTTCACTTTAGCATTTACATAAGCTTTGCTCGCACCGTTGTTTCCAACAAGAATCGCTACCAAATGCGGTGCTCTTCTTTTGCTTGCAATAATTTTATCAACTTCAACCTTGATTTCTGCTTTTATTTCTTTGGATACTTTTAATCCGTCAAGAATTTGTGCCATTTTACTTTTTATTACTTTATTAGATTTCGATATTGAAAATGAATGCTTTAAATGAGTTTTACTTTCATTATTTCATCAAATCATTCATCAATTATCTTTTTTATTTATTTCCTTTATAATAATTAATCAACCCGTTTGTTGAACTGTCATGAGAGCTAATTGCCTCATTATTTTCAAGTTCCGGTAAGATTTTGTTTGCTAAAACTTTTCCTAATTCAACTCCAAATTGGTCAAAACTGAAAATATTCCAAATAACTCCCTGAACAAATATTTTGTGTTCATACAATGCAATTAACTGCCCTAATGAAAATGGAGTTAATTCATTGAAAATAATTGAGTTAGTAGGTGTGTTTCCTTGGAAGACTTTATAATTTAGCAAGAAATCAATTTCTTCATCAGATTTTCCTGCGCTTTTCAATTCTTCTTCAACTTCTTCTTCTGTTTTTCCGAAGGCAAGTGCCTCAGTCTGAGCGAAAAAGTTAGCTAATAATTTGTCCTGATGATCAGAAACTTTGTTTGGACTTTTTGCATAGGCAATAAAATCCGCAGGAATCAATTCTGTTCCTTGGTGAATCAATTGATAGAAAGCGTGTTGTCCGTTTGTTCCAGGCTCTCCCCAAATGATTGGCCCAGTTTCATATTCTACGAATTCACCGTTTCTGTCAACACATTTTCCGTTACTTTCCATATCTCCCTGTTGAAGATATGCTGCAAATCTGTCTAAATATTGAGAGTAAGGAAGAATTGCATATGTTGTCGCAGCATAGAAATTACGATACCAAATTCCCATTAATCCCATCAAAACAGGAATGTTTTCAGCAAAATCTGCTGTCTGGAAATGTTGATCTGTGTCAGAAGCACCTTTTAATAATTGTTCGAAGTTTTCATATCCAACTGAAAGAACGATACTTAAGCCGATCGCACTCCAAAGTGAATATCTTCCACCAACCCAATCCCAGAATTCGAAAATGTTTTCTTCTGCAATTCCGAAGTCTTTAACTGCTTGAACGTTAGTTGATAAAGCGACAAAATGTTTTGCTACATCTTCCTGTTTTCCAGCTTTTAAGAACCAGTCTTTTGCTGAATTAGCATTCGTCATTGTTTCCTGAGTCGTGAACGTTTTAGAAGCAATGATAAATAAAGTTGTTTCAGGATTTAAGTTCTTTACAACTTCTGCGATATGATTTCCGTCTACGTTGGAAACGAAGTGAACGTCTAATCTTGTTTTAAAATGTTTCAAAGCCGAAACTACCATCACAGGCCCTAAATC